>CAZUIY010000447.1:0-1077 GCA_964619975.1 uncultured Gemmatimonadales bacterium | reverse complement strand
GAAGTTGTACAGGTAGACCGCCACGATCGCCAGCAGCAGGAACAGCTGTGTCCACTGCGAGGGATCGCGGAAGAAGGTGGCGGCGTCCTTGACGATGATCGCGCGCATCCGCCGCGGGAACGGCCGGGCGATGCCGTGCAGCAGCGTGCTCCAGGCGCTCCGCCGGGTCCAGCGGACCTGCCGCGCCTCCTGAGAGCGCGAGAGCCCGGACCGGAACCCCTCCCAGAACACGGCGCCCGCCAGCGCCACCACGACCATGGTCGAGACCGCCAGGAGCGCCAGGTAGAAACCCGCCGCGCCGGCCGACGTGGTCTGATACATCCCGAGGACTTCTCCCAGGGCCCGCGCCGCCCAGTACGACGGCAGCCACGGCAGGGTGGGGTTGGAGAGCGAGACCAGGTACTCCGCCCAGGTGCCGAAGTCCTCCGGCCGGACGAACTGCTCGGGCCGCATGACCCGCAGGAGCATCACCATCCCCACGATCGCGACGAGCCCCACCAGAGACATCAGGTCCCGCGCCCGCTGGGCCGGGAACAGGTTCACCACCGCGACCGCCACCGATATGCCGATCGCCGCCGAGATGAGCGAGATCAAGACGACCACCACGGCCAGCATGATGTAGTAGAGGGGCCCGGCCTCGAAGACGGTCCCGTACGCCACCCAGACCGGGAGCCCCAGGAACACGGCCGTCCACGAGCCCAGGATGGCGACCTCCCCCAGCTTCAGGCGGTAGAGCCGCCACCACGGCACCGGTGCCGTGGTGAGGAAGGGCAGGTCCCGGGACAGGAAGCATTGGGAGACCGCGGTGATCAGATTGGAGAAGACCAGGAACGAGAGGAGGAGCAGGAACAGCAGCGCCAGCAGCTTCGCCGCCAGCAGCCGGCCCAGGTCCGGGTCCACCTCCACGAAGTGCTGGAGGATCCGGGCGCTGATGGCGTAGCCCCCCACCAGGAACGCGAGTCCCAGGATCCCCAGGACCACCACCCGGCTCCCGCCGCCGCCGCGCCATTCCCGGCGACCCGCGGCCAGGCGGGGAAACAGCAGGTTCACCGGGGTCGGTCCGCGTCCGCGGCCGCC
>CAZUIY010000446.1:0-8756 GCA_964619975.1 uncultured Gemmatimonadales bacterium | reverse complement strand
GAAGGACCGCGCCGTCCGCGCCGCCGAGGCCCTGGCCTCGGTGGACCTGTCGGACCGCGCCGGGCACCGCCCCAGCGAGCTCTCGGGCGGCCAGCGCCAGCGGGTGGCGATCGCGCGCGCGCTGGTCAACCGGCCGTCGATAATCCTGGCCGACGAGCCGACCGGGAACCTCGACTCGAAGACCAGCTCCGAGATCATGCAGATCTTCGAGCGTCTCCACGAGGGCGGCAATACCATATTGCTGGTCACCCACGAGGCCGACATCGCGGAGCACGCCAACCGGCGCGTGCAGATGCTGGACGGCCGGATCGAGCACGACACGGCGGGATCTCCCCTCCCGGGGTAAATTCCCCCCATGCAGGACACCTGGACCAAGATCCGCCCCGGCGCCCGCGTCGTGGTGGCGATGAGCGGCGGCGTGGACTCGTCCGTGGCCGCGGCGATGCTGGCGGAGCGCGGCTGCGAGCTCGTCGGCATCACGATGAAGCACTTCTGCTACTCGGAGGTGCCGGGGGAGGCGTCCGCCTCCGCCTGCTGCTCGCTGGAGGCGATCGAGGACGCGCGGGCCGTCGCCCGCGAGATCGGCTTCCCCCACCACGTGCTCGACTTCGAGGGCCCGTTCCGGCAGGCGGTCATGGAGCCGTTCGTGGCCGAGTACGCCGCCGGCCGGACGCCGAACCCGTGTGTGCGCTGCAACCGGTTCGTCCGCTTTCCGCGGCTCTGGGCGAAGGCCCGGCTGCTGGGCGCCGACGCGGTGGCCACCGGCCACTACGCCCGCGCGGTGGCGGGGCCGGAGGGAGTGGAGCTCCGGCGGCCGGTGGACCGCGAGAAGGACCAGACGTTCTACCTGTGGGGGCTCCCCCGGCCGCTCCTGGACCGGGCGCTCTTCCCGCTCGGCGGGCTCACCAAGGAGGCGGTTCGCGCCCGCGCCCGCGCGCTGGGGCTCGCCGTGGCGGACAAGGCGGAGAGCCAGGACATCTGCTTCATCCCCGACGGCGATCTGAAGGGGTTCCTCGAGCGCGAGGCCGCCGGGCGGCCGGAGGCGGCCGGTCGGTTCCGGCCGGGCCCGGTGATCTCGGCGGAGGGCGAGCAGATCGGCACCCACGCCGGCAGCGGCTTCCTGACGGTCGGCCAGCGCCGGGGTCTGGGGCTGGCCGGCCAGGCCGAGCCCCGGTACGTGACCGCGATCGGCCCCGACAACTCGGTGGTCGCCGGGCCGGAGGCGGACCTCTACCGCGACGGCCTGGAGGCGGAGGACGCGAGCTGGCTGGTGGAGCCGCCCGCGGAGCCGTTCCGCGCCGGGATCCAGATCCGGTACCGCTCCCCGGCGGTCCCCGGCCGGGTGGAGCCTGGGCCCGGCCGCGGGTTCACGGTCCGCTTCGACGCCCCGGTCCGCGCGGTCGCGCCCGGGCAGTCGGTGGTGGTCTACGACGGCGAGCGGGTGGTGGGCGGCGGCACGATCTCCGGCGCCGGCACCGCGGCCGACGGCGGCGCGAACAGGTCGTAGAGCGCGCGCGCGGCCTCGGCGATCGCCGCCTCCCGCGCCGGGACCGGCTCGCCAGCCGACTTCACGAACACCGCCAGCGCCAGGTGCGAGCCGTCCGGCAGGGTGACGATCCCCACGTCGTTCGTGGTGGAGCCGACCGTGCCGCTCTTCCTGGCCGCCGGCGTGCCCGGCGGCAGGAGTCCGGGAATCCGCTTTTCCCCGTACGAGTCGCGCATGTGGCCGATCAGCCGCTCCAGGCTCTCCCGGGTCAGGCCCGCCCCCTGATGGACGGCCGCCAGCAGATCCGCCATGCCGGCCGGGGTGGCGGCGTCGCGCGGATCCGCCGTCCAGGCGATCTCGGCGGCCTCCAGGGCCTCCGGCGGCGACGTCCTCACGTGATCCAGGAACTCCGCGGGCGACCATTCGAGGCCCGCCGGGGGCGGGGGCAGGCCGGCCCAGTCGGACAGCATCCGGCCCTCCGTCCGGCTGACGTCCACGCCCGTCACGCCGAGCTCCGCCAGCCGCTCGCGGACCGCGGCCGGGCCGCCGATTGTGGCCATGAGCAGGTCGGCGGCGGTGTTGTCGCTCTCCTCCAGCATGAGCTCGAGCAGCCGATCCACCCGGACCGGCCCCGGCCCCAGCAGGTTCCGGCCCGGCCGGACGTCGGCCGGCTCCACCCGCAGCGTGTCGCCGAGACCGATCCCGCCGCGGTCCACCCGCTCCAGGACCGCCAGGGCGATCGGCAGCTTGACCACGCTGGCCATGGGGAACGGCTCGTCGCCGTTCCATTCGAGCCGCCGGCCGCTCTCGAAGTGGACCGCGGCGACCCCGAGGACGCCGTCGATCCGCGCCTCGAGCCCCCGGAAAAGCGAGTCCAGCGTGGCGGGCAGGGTCTCGGGAGCGGCGGAGACTACCGCGACAGCCTCCCTGGCGGGCGTGGGGGCCGGCGCGACGGCGGGCGCGGTCCCCACGGCGCCCGGTGCCGGCCCGTCCCCGGCGGCGCACGCCGCCAGCGAGAGACCCGCCAGCGCGAGCGCCGTCCGGACGCTCGACACGGGCCTCACGCTACGGCCGCTCGACGGCCGGCTCCGGGGCCCGGTGTTCGGCCGGCGGCTCCGCCGGACGCCCGGCCGCGCGGCGGCGGTAGGCGAGCCAGGTGACCGCCATGATCAGCAGGAACGCGCCCTGCGCCCCGAGCGTCTCGACCGTCGGATAGAAGCCCAGGAGCTGGGTCAGCGCCGGGTGCTCCGGCAGGCCACCGATCGGGTGCGGCGCGAAGAGGCCCGCCTCCTGGAGGTTGTAGAGCCCCTTCCCCAGGAACACGAACGCCAGGTACAGAAGGATCGCGTTGGTGGCCGCGAACACCTGGCGGAGCGGCAGCCGCACCCCCAGCCGGATGATCCCCCACCCGATGGCCACGATCAGGAGCGCGCCGGGCACGAACCCCGCCAGGACCGCCCCCGCCCCCGCGTCGCTCGTCAGCGCCTGGTAGAAGAGGACCGTCTCGAACCCTTCGCGGTAGACGGCGGCGAACGCCAGACCGGCCATCGCCAGCGCCGAGCCGCCGGCAGCGGCGGCGTCCACCTTCGACTGCAGGTACGCCTTCCAGTCCTGGATGTACGTCTTCTGGAACAGCCAGTGGGAGACGTAGACGAGCACGCCCACCGCGATCAGCGCCGTCACGCCCTCGATCAGCTCGCGGCTCTCCCCGCCCACCGGGATCAGGGTGCGCGCCACGATCCAGGTCGCGACGCTGCCGCCGATTCCGAGCGCCACGCCGGCCCACACCTGCCGCCGATGCCGATCCTGGCTCGACGTCCGCCCCAGGTACGCCAGGATCGCCCCGATCAGGAGCACCGCCTCCAGCCCCTCGCGGAAGATGATCATGAACGAGCTGAAGGCGGTGAACCAGAACGAGCTGCCCTCGGCGAGGGAGTCGTCCATCTCGAGCAGCGCGCCGTCCAGCGCGGCGAACGCCGCCCCCACCTCCTCCTCGCCACCCTCGCGGGCGAGACCCGGCCGGAGCACCAGGTGGACCAGCCGCTCGGCCCGGCCCACGAGCTCCGACGGGAGCCGCGGCTCGAGCTGCTCCAGCCCCTCCAGGTAGGCGTGCTCCACGTCGCGGAGAGCGGCCTCCGAGTCGCCCGAGCGCCACGCCGCCTCGGCCCGGTCCAGCCGGGCGAGGATCGCGGCGATCTCCTCCGTCCGGGCGTCGTCCGCCGACGCCACCACCCCGCCCTCGGTGGAGATGGCCGGGGCGCCGGCCGCCGCGACGGGCGCCTCCGCCGCCACCGAGCGGAGCTCCGCCGTCCGCTCCCGCGCCCGGGCGGCAGCCGCCGCGAGCCCCGCATCGTCCGCCGACATGAGGGCGTGGAACGCCTCCTCCAGCGCCGCCACCCGGGGGGCGACCGTCGGGACCGCGAGGGGAGCGCCGGGGCCGTACCACCCCTCCACCACCTCGACCTGGTCCAGGTAGATCCGCGTGGCCGCGGTCCGCGCGCCATCGGCGCGGCCGGCGCTGGCCTCCGCCTCGACGGCCGACAGCCCCTCGTCGATGGCGTCCAACCGGCTGGTCAGCTCCGGCGGATCCTGCGCGAACGCGGGCGCGGGGCCGACCGCCGCGAAGGCGAGCGCCAGGGCGCCGACCGTAACGGCGGCGCCGAGCGCGCGGACGACGCCGGCGCGGAACGCGCGGCGGCTCACGGCGCGTCCGCCTGGCGCAGGACCTCCGCCTGGGCCGCGTCCAGCGCCTCGACCGCTTCCGCCACCGCGACCGAATCGGGCGGCGGCTCCGAGCCCATGAGCTCCATCAGCCCGTGGAACCGGCCCTCCGCCGCCTCGACCGCATCGGACAGCTCGGGCGACGGGCCGGCCACCCCGTTGGGGCCCCACTGGCGCTCGATCTCCTCCTGGCGGGTGACGTAGAGCCGGACCGCCTCCTGGCGCGCGGCGGCGGGATCGGCCTCGACGGCCGCGGGCAGGACCGCGATGCCGGACCGGATGCCGGCCACCAGCTCGGTCAGGCCCGGCGCCGGAGTGTCCTCGCCGACGCCCGGCGGGGCCGGCTCCGCGGCGGAGTCCACGGGGACGGGCGTGGGCGCGGCATCCGGATCGGGGGCGGGATCTCCGCACGCGGCGGCGATAACCAGCAGAACGAGCGGGAGCGGAGCGGATCGCGTCATGGGGACCATTCCGGGAACGAGTACTGGACAGGTGTGATTACGGATCGTTGAGACTCGTTCTCAACGACGGCCAGTCTAACGCGCCGTGCCCGACCCGGGCAACCGCTCAGGCCCGCCAGTATCCCCGCGTGAAGAGGACCAGGACGGTGAAGATCTCCAGCCGGCCGATCAGCATGAGGGCGTCCAGCACCCAGAGGGAGGGGGCGCCGAAACCGGCGTACGTCTCCGACGGCCCCACCGCGCCGAAGCCCGGGCCGATGTTCCCGAGCGTGGAGGCCGCCGCCCCGATCGCGGTGGCGGCGTCCGATCCCAGCAGGTTCAGCGCCAGGACGCCGACCCCCAGCAGCCCCATGTACAGGAGCAGGAACCCGCTGACGTTCGCCAGCACGTCGTCCCCCACCGAGCGGCCGTCCATCTTGTAGACGAACACGCCCGAGGGATGCAGCAGGCGCTTCAGCGACACGCGGGCCTCCTTGAACACCAGGACGTGCCGCAGGACCTTCACCGATCCCGACGTGGACCCCGCGCACGCGCCGATCAGCATCAGCAGGAACAGGAGCGTCTGCGCCGCCGGCAGCCACAGCTCGTAGTCGGCGGTGGCGAAGCCGGTGGTGGTCATGATGGAGGCCGCCTGGAAGAAGGCGGCCCGGAAGGCCGGCTCGAACCCCTCGACCCGGCCGGGCAGCCACGCCATCAGGGTCAGCGCGGCCGTGGCCCCGGCCAGCAGCATCAGGTAGACGCGGAGCTCCGTGTTCCGGCGAATCGCTCCCCATCTCCCCGTCAGCGCGCTGTAGTGGAGCGTGAAGTTGATCCCGGCCAGCACGACGAAGATCCCCACCACGTACTCCACGTAGCGGCTCTCGAACGCTCCGATGGAGGCGTCCTCGGTGGAGAACCCGCCGGTCGCCATGGTGGTGAAGCCGTGGTTCACCGCCTCGAACAGGTTCATCGGTCCCGCCCACAGGAGCGCGATCTCGAGCGCGGTCAGCAGCGCGTAGACCGCCCACAGGAGCGACGCCGTCTGCCGGACGCGGGGCCGCAGCCGGTCGGGGGCCAGGCCCGGTATCTCCGCCTGCATCAGCTGCATGCCGCCCACGCCGAGGAACGGCAGGATCGCCACGGACAGCACGATGATCCCCATCCCGCCCAGCCACTGGGTCAGGCTGCGCCAGAGGAGCACGCCGTGGGAGAGCGCGTCGATGTCGGTCACCACCGTCGCGCCGGTCGTGGTCAGCCCCGACATCGATTCGAAGAAGGCGCCGCTGAAGGAGTCGATGGAGCCGGTCAGGAAATAGGGGAGCGAGCCGAAGAAGGCGACCGAGACCCATCCTCCGGTCACGATGGCGAACCCGTCCCGGATCGTGACGTCGCGGGCGAGGCGGAAGGCACGGTTCATCCCGACGCCCACCACGATGGCGGCCAGCGCGGAGGCCAGGATCCACCATCCGTCGGATTCCAGGTAGCTGAACGACACCGCGGCCGGGAGCAACATCGCCACGCCCGCGAAGGCGGTCAGCGCGCCGACCACGTGGGGGACCGCGGGTCCCGGCCTCACCGTCTCACTCGGCGAAGTACTCCGCCGTGTCCTCGATGGCGTCGGGGAGGGCGAACACGACGATCCGGTCCCCCGCCTCGATCCGCGTATCGCCCCGCGGGATCGACACCGCCTGCCCGCGCTGGATGGAGCCGAGGATCGCCCCGGCGGGCAGGCCGAGGTCCTGGACCTTCCTTCCGGCCGCCCGCGACCCCTCGACCACCTCCACCTCCAGCGCCTCGGCGCGGTTCCGCTCCATCACCGCCATCGAGATCACGTGGCCGCCCCGGATGTGCTGGAGGATCCGGTTGGCGGTCGAGAGCCGCGGGCTGACCGCCGCGTCGATCCCCACCCGCGACACCAGCGGGATGTACTCGCTGCGCTTCAAGAGCGCGACCACCTTGGCGGCTCCCAGGTGCTTGGCCAGGAGCGATGCCAGCAGGTTCGTCTCGTCCTCGCTGGTCACGGCGGCGAGGCAGTCCGTCTCCGCGATCCCCTCCTGGCGCAGGAGATCCAGGTCGGTGGCGTCGCCGTTGAGGACCAGGGCCCGCTCCAGAACCTCCGCCAGCTCCACGCATCGGGCGCGGCTCCGCTCGATCACGGTCGGCTGGATCCCCTCCTTCTCCAGCATCCGCGCCAGATGGAGCCCCACCCGTCCCCCGCCCAGGAGCATCGCCCGCCGGATGATCTTCCGCTCCAGGCCGAGCAGACGGTACGCCTCGTCCACGTGGGCCGCCTCCGAGACCAGATAGATCGAGTCGCCCACGCGGAGGCGCGTGGCGCCGTCGGGGACCAGCGTCTGCCCGCCCCGGTCGATCGCCACGATCAGGAAGTGGCGCTCGCCGAGGCCGCGGCCGATCTCCTCCAGCGTCTGCCCCGCCACCGGCGCCTGCTCCCCCACGCCGAGCCCCATCAGAACCACCCGGCCGTCGGCGAACTCCGCCACGTCGCTCGCCTGGGTCCGGTGAAAGAGCTTAAGGATCTCGCGCGCGCACTCGCGCTCGGGATTGATGAGGAGGTCCGCGCCGAACTTCCGCTCTCCCAGCATCCGGCGCTCGTAGTATTCCGGGTTCGACACCCGGGCCACCTTGAGCTCCACGTCGAACTGCGACCCGATCAGGCACGCGATCAGGTTCACCTCGTCCAGATTGGTGACCGCCAGCATCAGGTCGGCCCGCGCGATGCCGGCGGCCTCCAGGCAGGAGAGGCTGGCTCCGTTGCCCTCCACGACCAGGACGTCGAGCTGGGCCTGCAGCCGGTGCGCCAGGTCCACGTCCCGCTCCACCACGGCCACGTCGTGGTGCTCGGCGGAGAGCCGGGCGGCCAGATGGTACCCCACCTCACCGGCCCCGATGACGATGATTCTCATGGGTCTGCCTCCTCGCGTCCGAGTCTACGCCGCCCCTCCTCTCTGGTCACCCCTCGACGCGGCTCGCGAGGTGAAGGCGCTTTGCCCGATCATGGAAGGCTCCTTCCGACTCCGTTCCCGGTTATTTCCGTTTTACGTCATGTATGACCATGTATGAATATGTTTATGACCAGAAATACAGTCGTGGCACGGAGGGTGCATGAGAAGGCCGCACGTCAACGTTCGACCAAAGACCCAGGCGATCAAGGAGCAGTCCCATGAACGTGGCACCCTACCGCACCATCGCAATCGCAGCCGCGGTCCTGATGGGACCCGTGGTGGCGAGCGCGCAGACCTCCGCGACCGTCAGCGCCAGCGTGACCATCCCGCAGGTGCTCTACGTCGCCATCGACAAGGCCACCGTGTCGTTCCCGGCCCCCGGCGCGTCCGACTACGCCGCCGGCTACGTGGACGCCAACGCCGGCGACAACGACGCCACACTGACGCACCGCGGCAACGTCCCCCACAGCGTCTACGTGAGCACGACCAGCGAGCACTTCGACGCGGTCGACGCGGCGAACGACGGCGTGAAGCCGTCCAGCCACCTCATGTGGGACGTGGACAACGCCGGCGCGTTCGCCGGGGTGACGTTCACCGCCGATCCGGAAGACGACGCCGACGCCGTGGTGGCGGGCGCGTCTCCGGGCGTGGGCTCGGCCGAGGTGGACTACCGGCTGGCGCTCGACTACACGACCGACGCCCCCGACACGTACACGCTGGACTTCGTCTACACGATCATCGCCGACTAGCGCGCGTCCGCCGCCGCGCGTGGCGCGGTGGCGGGCCAGGTATCCGGTGGGAGGGGGGCTTCCATGATCGGTGAACGCATGCCGTGGCACGGTCCGCGGCGCTACGCAACCATTCTGACCACAGCCGCGGCGCTCGCGCTGCCAGGCGCCGCCTCGGCCCAGATCTCGGCGCGGCCGGCCACGCTCCTGTTCGAGGACACCGGCGAGAGCGCGGTCACCGTGCGGAACGAAGGGTCCGAGCCGATCCAGGTGCGGATCTTCCCCGCGGACTTCGACCAGTCCGAGGCCGGCCTCCACCGGTTCCTCGAGTTCGGCAGCCACCCGCGGAGCTGCCGCGGCCGGCTGTCCGTCTATCCGGAGCGCCTGGTGATCGAGCCGGGCGAGGAGGGGATCGCCC
>CAZUIY010000445.1:0-6811 GCA_964619975.1 uncultured Gemmatimonadales bacterium | reverse complement strand
CCACCTCGCGCCACCAGAGGGTCCCCGCGGCGAGCGCGAACCTCACGGGGCGACCGGCTCCTCGAAGGCGTGGCCCGTCCGGTGGACGAACACGTCCTCCAGGGTGGGCCGGCCGACGGTGATGGAGCGGATCCGGCCGGGAAACGCCTCGGCCAGGCGGGGCACGAAGGCGGCCCCGTCCGCGCGCTCGATCCGGACCGTCCCGTCGATCACGGTGGCGGGCGCGCCGAACCGCTCGGCCACCTCCCGTGCCAGCGCCTCGGGCTCGGCGGTCTCCACGCCGATCACCTCGCCGTGGATCTCGGCCTTCAGCGCCTCCGGCGTGTCGAGCGCCACGCAGCGGCCGCGGTCGAGAATCGCGATCCGGTCGCACCGGTCGGCCTCGTCCATGAGGTGCGTCGCCACGACCACCGCCATCCCCCGCTCGGCCCCGAGCCGCTCCAGGTGGCCCCAGAAGTCCCGCCGCCCTCCGGGGTCGAGCCCGAACGTCGGCTCGTCCAGGAACAGGACCTCCGGACGGTGGAGCGCGCCCCTGGCGAGCTCCACCCGGCGCCGCATGCCCCCCGAGAGCGTCCGCACCCGCTCGTCCGCCCGGTCCGCCACGCCCAGGGCCGACAGGCCCGTCTCGATCCGCCGCGCCAGGTCGTCGCCCCGCAGGCCGTGGAGGTGCCCGTGGTGCCGCAGGTTCTCCCGCGCGGTCAGGTGGACGTCCAGGGCCGGCTGCTGGAACACGGCGCCGATCCGCGCCCGGACGGCGGGGCGCTCGCGCACCACGTCGTGGCCGGCCACCCGCGCCGTGCCGGCGGTCGGGGCGAGCAGGGTGACCAGCACGTGCAGCAGCGTCGTCTTGCCCCCGCCGTTCGGTCCCAGAAGACCGAACGTCTCTCCGGGGCCGACATCGAGCGAGACGTCATCCAGGGCGAGCCGGTCCCCGTACCGGTGGATCAGTCCGGAGACTTCGACGACGGGTGCGGGCACGCGGGGCGGAAGCGTCAGGCGACGCGGTCGAGGACGAGCAGGACCAGCAGGAGCGGCAGGTACGTGACCGAGGCCAGGAGGAGCCGCCGGGCGCTCCGGCGCTCGCGGTCCCGCACCATTCCCAGGCCGACCGCCACCAGGCCGAGACCCAGGACGAGCGCCCCGGCGAAGTACGCCGTCCCGGCCAGGCCGAGCGCGGTGGGCGCCAGTGAGACCGGGATCAGGGCCAGGCTGTAGAGGACGGCGAAGCGGCCGGTCCACGGCCCGCCGCCGTCCACCGACGGGAGCATCCGGAGCCCCGCGCCGGCGTAGTCCTCGCGGAACATCCAGGCGATCGCCAGGAAGTGCGGGAGCTGCCACAGGAACAGGATCGCGAACAGCGCCGCCGCGCCGGGACCCAGGGTCCCCGAGGCCGCGGTCCATCCCATGACGGGCGGGAGCGCGCCCGGCACGGCCCCGACCAGCGTGTTCAGCGACGTCCGCCGCTTGAGCGGGGTGTAGGCGCCGATGTAGAGCACGATCGTCGCGCCGGAGAGCCAGCCGGTCAGCAGGTTGGCGCGGGCCGACAGGAACGCGGTGCCGGCCAGCGCCAGGGCCAGCCCGAACACGAACGCCGCGTTCAGCTCGATCCGGCCGGCCGGGATCGGGCGGTTCCGCGTCCGTCCCATCTTCGCGTCCACGTCCCGCTCGACCACCTGGTTCAGGGCGCCCGCTCCGCCGGCCGCCAGGAGCGTCCCGAACACGAGCTCGAGCAGCCCGCTCAAGTCCACCGGGCCCGCCGAGCCCAGGCAGTAGCCGACTCCGGCGGTGACCGTCACGAGGACGGCGATCCGCGGCTTCGTCAGTTCGAGCCAGTCGGTCATCTTGGTTTCGGGGCCGGGGTGGTGGGCGGCGCGAACGGTCGATGGCGTCCCCGGGGGCGCCGCGGTTCCTTCGATGATCCGGCCGTTCTCGGTGATTCTCCGGAAACTTCCGTGCTTTGCGACCTTCCGGTGGGAAGTCCCCCGGGGCCGCCACCGGCCGGCCGCGCCGCCCCGGCCCGGAGCCGGGACTCGACTGCCTGTTCCACGCGTGCGGCGCCGAGCCGCCGGCGCGCCCGGACCGCCAGCGTGAGGCCTGTCGCGAATAGGAGCGCGCCCGTCCCCAGGTGCGCCGTCGTCACCCACGGGTGCTTGTAGGAGAGGACGGTCCAGCCGCCGAGGCCGATCTGGACCAGGACCAGGATCCCCAGGAGCGCGGCCGGCCGGCGCAGGTACGGCTCGGCCGCGTGGTGGCGGATGCCTCTCGCGGCGGTCCACAGGGCGGCCAGGGCCACCACGACCGCGCCCACCCGGTGGGCGAAGTGGAGGCGGACCGGCAGGGACTCCAGCGGCGGAATCCACTGCCCGTAGGCGAGCGGGAAGTCGGGGATCGCCAGGCCCGCGCCCGTGTGGCGCACCACGGCTCCCAGGAGGATCTGGACGTATACCATGACTGTGGTCAATGCCGCCAGCCCGAACAGGGAGGGCGAGCGGCGATCCACCGGCCGCGGCTCCCGGCCCGCGTCGATCCAGCTCCGGGACGAGACGATCGCGATCGCCACCGTCAGCCCGAAGACGATCTGGGCGAGGCCGGCGTGGGAGATCGACACCGGATCCGGCAGCCGCAGGAGAACCGTCAGCCCGCCGAGAAGCCCCTGCACGACGACGAGCGCCAGGGCCGCCCACCCGAGCGCCCGCACCCACGGCCGCTCCTCCACCTTCGCCAGCCACACCGTCTGGATCACGATCATGAGCCCCACCACCGAAGCGATCATGCGGTGGCCGTGCTCGTAGAAGACGCCCCCCTCCATCGGCGGCATCCACTGGCCGAAGGACAGGGGCCAGTCGGGCACGGCGAGCCCCGAGCCGGTGCTCGTCACCATGCCGCCGGCCAGGAGCAGGAAGAACGTGCTCCCGGCCACGACCCGGGTGAAGGCGCGGAGCGCCGGGCGGTCCGCCGATGTCATGTCGCGTCTCCGGACTCGAGGGGGCCGTGCGAGAGGAGCGAATCTAACGCGGGCGGCGGACGGGATCTAGCCGCGCCGCACGGCCGGTCCGCCGCGGTCACGGCTCCTGATACGAGAGCACCCGCGCGTCGAACCGTGACACGGAGTCCGCCGCCGCCACCCGGGCGACCACCCGGGCGCGCTCGTGTCCCGCCAGGTAGTCGATCACCGTCGTCGACGCGTCTCCCTCCCCCGCGCTCACCTCCAGAACCACGGCGGTGGCCGCCCCATCCCCTTCGTTCCGGAGGTCCACCGGCACGTACGTGGCGCCCGCGTCGCGCCGGATCAGCGAGTCGACCACCGTGGCGGTGAGAACGGGGGGCGAGGAAGCCCGGACCGCGTCCCAGATCAGAAGTCCGATCAGGATCAGAAAGAGCCCCCCGCCGATCACGGCGGAAACGTCGGAGAGCCGCGAGACGCCGTTCCGCTTCCCGGCCATTACTCCTCCGCCACCAGCACCCGGCCCGCGGCGCCCCCGATGGAGGTCACGTACGCCAGGACCACGGTGGCCGCCACCTGGAACCGGAAGGGCGAGGACGGCGACACGTGGCCGAACGCCCACAGGAAGCCGTACGAGATGACGAGCGACACGAAGTACGACATCGCCGTCTCGGCCACCGGCCCCCCCAGCACCCCGTCCCGGTAGCCCGGGGGTCGTTCGGAGAAGTCCGCCAGGAACACGATCAGGAACGCCGCCCCGATCGACACCGCCGCCAGCACCGGCAGGAGCATGTCGGGGATCTCGATCGCCATCTTCCGGACCTCATCGGTGGGGGCGATGTTGAATGCGAAGAAGACCCCGCCCACCAGGGCTCCCGCCACCTTCTGCAGATCCTCCGGCAACCGCTTGACCCGCCGGTCGCTCCGGTCCCCGCGCTCGCGCGGGTGGAACTGGGTCACCGCCAGCGCGGCCCCCAGCGCGCACGGCACGGTCTGGATGGCGATCATCCGGACCGCCACCGAGAGCGGCATGGCGCCGGGCACGATCCGGCCAGTCACGAGGAGCGTCACGGCCGCGACCAGGATGGCGATTCCGAGGACCAGCGGGATGTCCTCGTGGAGCGGCTCGTTGTCGCCCTGCCGGAAGCCGCTGAACAGGAGGCAGAGCGCCACCACCGGCACGGTGACGGCCAGCATGACCAGCAACCGCCCGGCCGAGAAGATCTGGCCGAACCACCACATTTCCATCGTGTAGAGAAGGGGAAGGGCTCCGAAGAGCGCCCCGGCCACGGCCCGCAGGAGGCTGTTTCTGTCCTCCTCGAGCTCCCCTCTGGAATCAGGCGCCGTGGGGCTCCTGCAGCTCGGCCAGCTCTTCGGCCGTCTCGTCGAGCGGCACGCCCGCCGTGATGGCGAGCGCGGGGAACGCCGCCATGAAGCCGATGTAGCAGAGGGCGAAGAGCCCCAGCATCCCCACCATGATCGAGAGCTCGATCCACCCCAGGGCGATGAATTCGGGGTGGACGCCGGGCCCGATCAGGAGCAGGTGGAAGAGCCAGAGGCCGAGCAGGCTGACCGTGGCGAAGGCGGTCAACGTGGCCGGCGTCCGCTTGGGCCGCGCCCCCAGGAGCCCCAGGAACGGGATCAGGAAGACGGCCAGGAGCACGACCACCGCCAGCGGCTGGTACGCCCCCCAGAGCCGCAGCTCGATGAACCCCGTCTCCTCCGGCAGGCGGCCGTACCAGATGACCAGGTACTGCGCGAAGAACAGGTACGTCCAGAAGATGGTGAAGGCGAAGACCATCTTGCCGATGTCGTGGAGGGCGCGGACCCCGACCACGTCGATGAACGACCGGTAGCCGCGGAACAGGCACGCCAGGATCGCGGTCGCGCCCAGCGCGGCCAGGAAGTAGGTCATGAAGATCCAGGCGCCGAACAGCGTGGAGAACCAGTGCGGGTCGATCGACATGATCCAGTCGAAGGCCCACAGGGTCCAGAGGACCGCATAGAGGAGCGCCATCGCGGGAGCCAGGCGCGAGCGCATGCGGCGGGTCCGCTCCACCTCGATGTCGAGCCCCCGCCAGCCCCGCGTCATCCGCTCGTAGAGCCGCGAGCGCCAGCCGGTGACACGGTTCCGGAACCGGCCGACGTCCGGGCGGAGCGAGTGGTACACGAGCGCCAGCGCCAGCGAGTAGAGGACCAGGACCGCCACGAGCTGCCGGACCACGAAGAACTCGCGGTTCAGCCACGCCTCCTTGGCGGCGATCGGGTGCTCGATCCACGAGTAGACGTGCTCCAGGCCGAAGAACAGCACGATCATGATCAGGAACGAGACCGGCAGGAAGGCCGTCAGCCCCTCCGCGAAACGGCGGAGCGGCCGCACCCAGCCGCCGTTGGCGACGGCGGTCGCGGCGGCCAGGACGGCTCCCGCCACGGAGAGCCCGCTGAAGAAGGCCCAGTTCCAGACCAGCGCCGGCCACGCCCGTTCCGGCTCGCCCGCCACGCCCACCAGGAAGCCGGCCACCCCGATCACCGCGAAGACCACCGCCAGGGCGTAGAGCCAGAGTGGCGGGCGCTCGTCCATCCGGTCCAGCAGGTGCTGGGGCTGGACCTTCGGCAGGTCGTGGTGGTGAGTGGTCACGGAGCCTCCGCGGCGGTGTCGGCGGCCGCCGGAGTCGCGGCCGCGGCCGGAGCGGCCGTGGCGTCGGTCCGGGTCGGCAGCGAGCGGACGAAGTTCACGATGTCCCACCGCGCCGCGGGCGGGATCCGGCTGTACTCCGGCATCAGCCCGCGCCCCTGCGTGATGATGCCGTAGAGGTAGGCGTCGGAGTGGCCGGCCACCGTCGGGGTGTCGATCGGGGGGATCGCCGGGAAGATGCCCGAGATCGAGCCATCGCCCTGCCCGCCCGGGCCGTGGCAGACGGTGCAGAAGTTCCGGTACCACTCCGCCCCCGCCGCCACCGAGGTGGAGTCGGCGGCCTTCGGGTTCTCCAGGCCCACGTCGTTCACCGTGGCGAGCGTGTACTCCGGCCCGCCGTCCAGCGGAACGGATCCGGCGGCCGGCGGCCAGGGGGCCGCCTCGTGCGGCTGGATGTCGGCCGGGTCGCTCATCGTCTTGAACCACTCGCAGCCGGAGACGCCGGCCACCAGCCCGGCCACCGCCACCACGCGGAGGAGCGCGCCGCTACGCCGTCGCATTCTCCACCTCCGCCGCGCCGGTATCGTCCAGCACCCGCCGGGCGCGGGACTGCGCGTCCTCGTCCGACGCGTGCACCCAGATGCCGAACAGGTCGTCCGAGAACCGCGGGTGGTATCCGGGCTTCTTCCCCCACGTGGGCAGGCGGCTGAAGATCAGCACCCCCGCCAGCGTGAAGAGGCCGCCCAGGAGCACCGTCAGCTCGAACATGATCACCACCGTCACCGGCAGGCTCGAGATCGACTTGCCGCCCACCGGCAGCGGCCAGGCGAAGAACGTCCAGAGCGCCAGCGAGAGCCCGGTGCAGGTTCCCAGGAAGCCGCCGATCAGCGTGAACCACCGGACCGGGCTCGTCTTCCGGGTCAGCATCTCCTCCAGGTGCGGCGTGGGGATCGGCGAGAACACGGTGATGTCGTCGGGGACGAACCCCTCCGCCTCCAGGGCGTTCACCGCCCGGCCCGCGTCCTCCACCGTCAGGTACGCGCCGCGGACGCCCGTTTCGAAGACCTCGGCGCTCACGACGCCTCCTCCAGCCGTTCCTTCTGTCGCTGCAGCCGCGGCGGCAGGAGCTCCTTCAGCTCCGCGATCGCCATCGACGGCATGATCTTGATGAAGATCAGGAACCACATGAAGAACCACGAGAACGAGCCGATCGTGATCCCCCACTCCACCCA
>CAZUIY010000444.1:0-1392 GCA_964619975.1 uncultured Gemmatimonadales bacterium | reverse complement strand
CGGATGCGGTGAAAGCCTTTGGGCAGCACGTGGAGCAGGAAGCGGCGGATGAACTCGTCTGCTTCCAATCTCATGGTGTGGTAGCGCTCGCGCCCGGTGCGGCGATAGTCCTTGTAGCGGAAGGTCACGCCGGCTTGATCGAGAGAGATCAGGCGGCTGTTGGAGATGGCGACGCGGTGTGTGTAGCGCGACAGATAGGCGAGCACGGCCTCGGGCCCGGCGAAGGGCGGCTTGGCGTAGACGAACCAGGGCTTCTTCTTGAGCGGTGCCAGGAAGGCGGCAAAGGCGCGGCTGTCGCTGAGGCCGAGATGATCGCCGAAGAAGCGCAGCCGGCCGGCGGCATGCAGCGCGGCGAGCTGATCGAGGAAGAGCCGGCGGAACAGTTTTGAGAGCACGCGCACGGGCAGCAGGAAGCCGGGGCGGCAGGCGACCCAGCGCTCGCCCCCGGATCGGGGTCCGGGGCAGGCTAGCGCGATGCCGCCACCTGGCACGATCATGTGGACATGCGGATGGTGGGTCATCGCCGAGCCCCAGGTGTGGAGCACGGCGGTGATGCCGATCCTGGCGCCGAGGTGCTTGGGATCGGCGGCGATGGTGAGCATCGCCTCGGAGGTGGCGCGGAACAGAAGGTCGTAGACGACGGCCTTGTTCTGCCAGGCGATGTCGGCGATCTCGGCCGGCAGCGTGAACACGACGTGGAAGTAGCCGACCGGCAGGAGATCGGCTTGGCGCGCGGCGAGCCAGTGCTTCGCCGCCGCGCCCTGGCACTTGGGGCAATGTCGGTTGCGACAGCTGTTATAGGCGATGCGGCTGTGGCCGCAGTCTTCACATGCCTCGACATGACCGCCGAGGGCTGCAGTGCGGCAGGTCTCGATCGCCGCCATCACCTTCAACTGGCCGAGGCTCACGTGGCCCGCCTGCGCCGCGCGCCAGGCGGCGCCGTGGCGATGGAAGATGTCTGCGACCTCCAGCGACGGGCGGCTCACCGCCGCCGCGTCAGGCCTGCGGTCTCTTCTCCTCCTCCTCCGACAGGCTGATGCGGTCGAGCGGGCTCATGACCGCACGGATCGTGTTGGTGGCGACGCGGGCATAGAGCGCCGTGGTCTCCAGCTTGGCATGCCCGAGCAGCACCTGGATCACGCGGATGTCGATGTCCTGCTCCAGAAGATGGGTGGCGAAGCTGTGGCGCAGCGTGTGCGGCGTCACCCGCTTCCCGATCTCGGCGGCCTCCGCGGCGGCATGGACGGCGCGGTTCAGCTGGCGGGTGGAGAGCGGCATGACCGGGTTGCGACCCGGGAACAGCCAGCCCTGCGGCAGCATCACGCCCCGCCGCTTGCCCTCCCGCCACCAGGTGCGCAGCAGCTGCAGCAGCTGCGGCGACAACATCGCATG
>CAZUIY010000443.1:0-1752 GCA_964619975.1 uncultured Gemmatimonadales bacterium | reverse complement strand
GAGCCGGTTGCGCTGTGGCGTAAGTTTCGACGTTCGAGGTAGTTGAGTGTGTTGTCAAAAAGCGTCTTCCCCGCGAGAGCATTGAAATTCCCTTGGGAATGACGGGCAGGCAAAGCGGAGCAAACTTTTTTCGGCGATTTTTCGACCACGCAACGAACCATGCGGGGATCAGTTGCGTAGTAGGGTGCGTTGCCAGAACCTCTCGGTCGTCACACTCAACGCAGGGTCGCCTCGTCATGCGGATTCAAGCCACCAAGCCGCTCTTCGCCTGGGATTGCCTCGAAGACAGTCCGACGCTCAAAACCATCAAGCAATTGCTGGAGATCATTCCCGACGAAAAGTTGTTGGTGTCACTCGACGACGCACGTGGTAAAGGAAGGAACGACTACTCGCTGCGCACTCTGTGGGGCGTACTCGTTTTGAGTATCGCTTTGCGACATCCGACCATCGAAGCGTGCTTGGCGGAACTGCGACGTAACGAATCGCTGCGGAAGTTGATTGGTATCGAGTCGGAAGACAAAGTGCCTCGCAAGTGGAACCTGTCGCGATTCCTCGACCGCTTGGGAGAGGAGCCCCACCTGACGCACTTGCATCAAGTCTTCGATACGATGATCGGGCAGTTGGGCGAAGCGGTGCCGGACTTGGGACGCGACACGGCGGGAGACGCGACGGCACTCAATGCGCGTCGCAAAAAGTCCGCCCGCGCCAAGCTGGAGGAAGAACAAGGCTTGCCGCAGGCGACTGGGGGCCGTAAGGAATACACGGACGACGATGGCAAGGTCAACAAAGTCGTGGAGTGGTTCGGTTTCAAGCTGCACTTGTTGGTCGACGTGAAAAATGAAGTCTCGTTGTCTTACAAGATCACCGACACCAAAGCGGGCGACGGCGAAACCTTACCGGCGATTCTGGGCGACGCCCAAGCGAACTTGCCGCCGGGCCGCATCAAGACACTGGCCTACGACAAAGCAGCCGATACGAACGATGTGCATCAACTACTCTCCAAGGCAAACATCAAGCCGGTGATCCAGAATCGTTCGTTATGGAAAGAAGAACACGAACGCATGCTGCCCGGCCACGATGGCAACTCGAACATCGTGTACGACGAAGCGGGCACCGTCTATTGCTACGATCGCGAGAGTCAGCCCATGGTCCGCCACAAGATGTCTTACATCGGTCACGAACCGCAACGCCAGACGCTCAAGTATCGTTGCCCGGCCATGCATGAAGGCTGGGAGTGCCCGATGGCGAAAATCTGCAATGCGGGAAAGTCGTATGGCTTGACCGTTCGGGTTCCGCAAGAGATCGACGTGCGTCGCTTCCCCTCGTTGCCTCGTGCGACGAAGAAGTTCGAGCGTCTGTACAAAGGCCGGACCGCGGTAGAGCGCGTGAACGCACGGTTGAAGATCTTTTGGGGAGCCGACGACGGGAACCTGACGGGTTCACGGCGTTTCTTTGCGTTGCTGGGCGTGATCATGGTGGTGCATGCATCGTTCGCGACGCTGCTGGCGATGACCCCGCGCCGCGAAGGCACGCTGGGCCAAACGAAGCTCAGCCCGATTGCTCAAGCATTACATGGCAACGTCAAGGAACGCGTTCCCCCGCGTCGCCGTCCCAAGAGTAAAGAACGACAATCCCGCCTTCGATTCAGCGCCTGACAGGGCCGGCCCTCGGCCGTTCGCTGATTCGTCGCAACCGGAGACCGACAGAAGCTTCTTTCGTTGGTCTTACGGCAGCGCCCTGCTGCGCGTCCCC
>CAZUIY010000442.1:0-15988 GCA_964619975.1 uncultured Gemmatimonadales bacterium | reverse complement strand
CGGGGTGCAGGAGGAGATCTTCACCGCCACCCCGACCGCGACGGCCAAGATCCGCGAGCTGCGCGACCGCGAGGGGCTGCACGACAAGGGCCTGCGGGTGCGCGTGGTCGGCGGCGGCTGCCACGGCTTCTCCTACGCGCTCGGATTCGACCAGCGGAAGGACGCGGACACCGTCCTCGAGATGGACGGCGTGGACTTCATCGTGGACAAGTTCAGCACCCCGTACCTGATGGGGGCCCAGATCGATTTCATCGACGGCCTCAACGGGGCGGGCTTCAAGATCTCCAACCCCAACGCCAAGTCGACGTGTGGCTGCGGGGAGTCCTTCACGGCCTGATTGAACGCACGCGCCCCGAGGCGCGAACCGCTGCACTGGGAACACCGCTCCCTCTCCGCCGCCCGGCGGGGAGGGAGCTTTTTCGTGCCGTCCGGTGAGCCCTGGTGACCCGCGGCCAGCGCCGGATGGCGTGGGTCGGCGGCGGGCTGATCGGCGTGGCGGGCCTGGTGTGGCTGATGCTCCTGCCGCTGCGCCAGGCTCCGTACACCGTGGAGTCGCACGCGCTTCGATCCGGTGGCGGCCAGCCGGCCATCGAGGGCCGGCTGCGTAACCGCGGCGACGCCGTGCCGGGGCTCCTGATCGAGGCGTACCTCTACGACCCGGAGAACCGGTACCTCGGGACCGCCCGGTCGTCGCTTACGGCGGTGCCCGGACGGACGACGGTGGAGTTCCGGATCCCGCTCGACCCGCGCGCCGCCTCGCGGGTGGAGCGCTACTCCCTGTACGCCGGCACGACTCCGAACCCCTTCGCCCCCGAGCCCTGACGGGCCGTCCGGCGGCGGTTTCCGCTTGCCATTCGTGGTCGTTGGAGTGCATCATGGAAACCCGGGACCGCCCGGGCACACCCATGGCGCCGGCACCCCTCCTCCCGCTCGTCCGATGACCGTCCGTCACCGCCTCGCGGCGATCTGGTTCGCCGACCTCGTCGACTACAGCCGTCTGAGCGCCACCGATCAGGCGGGCGCGATGCGCCTGGTCGCGCTGTTCCAGGACGCGGGCCGCGCGGCCGTCCAGGCGTACGGCGGGCGCGTGGTGAAGTTCCTGGGCGATGGGGCCCTGGCGGAGTTTCCGAGCATTCAGGGCGCCATCGGGGCCGCCGACGCGCTCCAGCGGGCGATGGAGGAGCGCCTGGGGGAGGACCCGGCGCCGCTGCGGATCGGAATCCATTGCGGCGAGGTCGTCGAGGGCGAGGACGGGGACGTGTACGGCGACGGCGTGAACGTGGCCCAGCGGATCCAGTCGGCCGCCGCGCCGGGCGAGATCCTGGTGAGCGGCGACGCCTGCCGCCAGGCCCGCCAGCACGCCGAGATCGGCTTCGAGCCGCTGGGCGAGCGGGAGCTGAAAGGGATCGGCAAGGTGGAGCTCCACCGCGTCCGCCTCGCCGCCCCCATCCCGCCGGAGTCGCCCGGGCGGCCCCCGCGCTGGGGGGCGGACGGTTTCGCCGACCGGCTGGGGCGGCGCCGCGCGCAGGTGGGGGCGGGCGTGGCGATCCTGGCGGCCGTGGCGGTCGGGTGGATGGCGCTCGGCGGGGGAGGGAACGGAGGCGAGGGCGTCGTCCGAGCCGCGCTGGACCCGGCCCGCCTGGCGGTCCTGTACTTCGACGACCGCTCGGCCGACGGGGATCTCGACCATCTGGCCGCGGGCTTCACCGAGTCGATCATCGACCAGTTGAGCGGCCTGGACGGGCTGGAGGTCCTGTCGCGCCACGCGGTGGAGCCGTTCCGTGGCGCGTCGGTCCCGCACGACAGCCTGGCCGGCGTCCTCGGCGCCGGCACGATCGTGGACGGCAGCGTCGAACGCGTGGGAGATCGGCTCCGGGTGCGGATCCAGCTGATCGACGCCGGCGGGATGTCCGAGATCGCCGCCTGGACCGAGGAACGGGAGATGGAGGACATCCTGAGCCTGCAGTCGGATCTCGCGGCCGACGTCGCCTCCGCGCTTCGTGACCGCCTGGGAGCGCGGCTGAGGCTGCGGGAGCGCCGGGAGGGGACGCGGAGCGTGGAGGCGTGGGAGCTCGTGCGGCAGGCGGAGGCGCTCGGGTACCAGGCCCGGAAGGCCCAGGACGACGTGTCCCTTTCCCTCCGGTCCCAGGCCGACTCGCTGCTGGCGCGGGCGGAGGCTCTCGACCCGGCCTGGAGCGAGCCGACGCTTCTGCGAGCCGAGCTGGCCGCCTGGATGGACGAGACCGCCTACGCCCGCGGCCTCGAGCACGCCGACCGGGTCCTGCGGATGGAGCCGGGCAGCGCCGCGGCCCTGCGGGTGCGGGGCGTGCTCCACGACAGCCTGGCCTCGGTCGCGCCGGACTCCCTCACCGCGGCCCGGGAGCTCGGGCTGGCGCAGCGCGACCTCCGGATGGCGGTGGCCGCTGACCCGACCTCGGCCCCGGCCTGGATCGCTCTTTCGAACCTGCTCTACAACGACACGTGGGAGCTGGGCGAGGCGCGGGAGGCGGCGCGGGAGGCGTACGACAACGACGCGTTCCTGCTGGAGGTGGACCACTTCGTGTGGCTGTGCGAGATCTCGCTTCAGCTGGCGGACTACGCGGAGGCGAGGCGGTGGTGCGGGGAGGGGCTGCGTCGCAACCCCGGGGTGGTGCGGCTCCTCCTGGTGGACCTCTACGTGCTCGCGTCTCCCGGTGTCGCCCCGGACCCCCAGGCCGCGTGGCGGCGGGTCGAGGAGATCGGCCGGCAGGAGTTCCCCGAGTACAACGTCCCCCCGGCCGAGATCCTGGCCGCGGCGGTCCTGGCCCGCGGCGGTGCCCCCGACAGCGCGAGAGCCGTGGTGACCCGGGCGCGGCGGCAGGTCCCGCCGGAATGGGCCCCGTACCTGGATTACTTCGAGGCGTACGTCCGGCTCATCCTGGAGGAGCCGGACGAGGCGGTGGCGCTCCTGGGAACGTTCCTCGCGGCCGCCCCGGAGTACCGCGCGGTCGTGGCGCGGGACGTCTGGTTCGAAGAGCTGTCCGGCGACCCGGCTTTCGAGCGGATCGTCGACCGCGCGCGGCTCCCGCTCTTCTGCCGCATCCTGTGCGAGCCCCCACCCGACCCCTGAGCCCGGGTCAGCGAAACGCTAGCAGGGCTCCTCCCGCGGCGGGCCGCCCTTCCCCTTCCCCTTCCAGCGCAGCACCGCCTCTTCCTTTCCGCTCGGCCCGTTCTGCTTCGTGACCTCCCACTCGCCGGCCGCGAAGTCCGCGTCGGACCAGCGGATCTCGAACGTCTGGTGCTGCCCGTTCGCGGGGGTGATGCTGGGCACGTTGCACCGCTCGTTCCCAAGGTCGACCTCGATCACGAGGCCGTTCTCCTTGACGATGATGACCGGTTGGGCCACGGCTGCCTCCCTGGCTGAGTGAATCGTGCTGCGCGGATCCATGGTATCGCACCCGGCGCGAGAACTCTAGGGGCGCCCGTTCTCCCGGGGCACGGTCTCCCGGCGCTCGGTGTTCTCCTCCACCTCCGCCCGCGTCCGCCAGATCGGCCGCAGCTCCTTCCGCGCGTAGAGCGGCAGCTGGTCGGTCCGGTGGGGCGAGCCCGCGCGGGACCAGTTGCCGTACGTCAGGAGCCCCATCGCCCGCGTCGGCTCGCCGAACTCCACGACCGCCACGTACGAGTCGCCCGCCACCGCGCGCATCCGCCCGTCCATCTCCCGGGCGTAGTCTGTGACGCGAACGGCGCCGAGGGGATCGCCCACGCCGTTGGCGGGCAGGTCCAGCGAGTCACGGCGGAGCCGGAAGGCGTCGCCCCAGGCCACGTCGACCGAGCCCCAGAACGTCTCCGTGATCGAGGCGGCCTCGGCCAGCGCGTCCAGCGCCGCTTCCGGGTCGGCGAGGCC
The DNA here is from genome assembly GCA_964619975.1 of uncultured Gemmatimonadales bacterium. Lineage (GTDB taxonomy): Bacteria > Gemmatimonadota > Gemmatimonadetes > JACCXV01 > JAHWKZ01 > DATLFF01. The sequence continues at coordinate 12,102 of CAZUIY010000442.1, read as the reverse complement.
GTCGGGCGTGGATCGCGGCGCGGCGGTGTCCCACGGCCGGGCGAACGCCCGTCCCGGCGAAGGGTGGCGCATCATCAGCTCCGAAAGCCAGGTCACGAACAGCGGTCCGCCCCGGCTGTCCGCGTCCGCCCGCCGGTCCCACGCCTCCAGCACCGCCGTCGCCTCGGCCAGGCCGGCGATGTCGCTGGCCCGCGCCAGCGGCAAGAGGTCGTCCAGCAGCCGGTCGGCCATCTCCATCCGGGTGGAGTGCTTGCGGGTGACGACCTCGTCGAACGTCAGCGGCCCGATCGAATCCAGGAGCGCGATCGACCGCTGGGTCCGGAAGCTCATCCCATCCGGGGAGAGATACGCCGGGTAATCGGCCGGCTCCAGCGCCCGCGGCCAGGTCGAGCTCCAGGGCGGGTCGTTGGAGTTCTGCACCCAGCCCGACGGCGGATCCAGCAGGCGTGGGAGGTCCCGGTACGGGTGGATGGCGTCCCACAGCAGCGCGGGATCGTCTCCCGGGATCGCACCGGCCCAGAACCGCCAGTCCCCCCGCGGCCGGACCGGCGCCCGGCCGTTGAAGACGTAGAGCACGTGTCCGTCCGCGTCGGCGTACACCACGTTGAAGTACGGCATCTGGAGCCGCTCCAGCGCGGCCTCGAACTCCGCGAGGGAGCTCGCGCGGGCCATATCCATGTACTGCTCGAACACGCCGGGCTGGTCGAGGCCGGTCACCCGCAGCGCGTACGCGGCGCCCTCGTCCTCGGCCACGATCGGGCCGTGGGCGGAGCGCCGGAGGCGCAGGATCTCGGTCCGCATCGACCCGTCCGGCTGGCGGACGCGCAGCGTGTCGGCCGCCGTCTCGAACGGCCGCACGGCGCCATCCCACCGGTAGCCGTCGCCGACCGGCGTCAGGGCGTACAGGTCGGCGGCATCGATCGGGTTGATCGTGTGGCTCCAGCCCAGCCGGTCGTTGAAGGCGATGCCGAGGAACGGCATCCCCACCAGCGCCGCCCCGGAGGCGTCGAGCCCCGGCGCCACCAGGTGAGCCTCGAACCAGGTGAAGAGGCCGTCCCACGGCAGATGGGGGTTGGCGACGAGCATGGCGTGGCCGCTGGCCGAGCGGGAGGGGGCGATTGCCCAGGCGTTGGACCCGGGCCGGAGCGTCGACGCGCGGCCGGCGGCGTCGTGGGGGGCGGCGAGGAAGCCGAAGTGCACGGCGCGCAGGACGTGAGCGAGCGGATCCGTACCCGTCACCGGAAGAACCGGTTCGAGAGCGTCGTCGATCGCCTCGGGATGCCCGGCGGCCCACGAGTTGAAGCCGTCGGCGAAGGCGTCGAGCCAGGAGCGCGCCGCGGGGGACTGGGCGGCGTACCACTCCGAGGCGAGCGGCGGGATGCCGAGCGTCCGGATCCGTCGGTCGGACTCCAGGCCCTCTGCGCCCTCGATCTCCGCGAGCCGTCCGCGCGCTTCGGCGTAGAGCGAGAGCACGAGGTCCCCGTGCGCCTCGGCCTGGGCTCGGCCGAAGGCGTGGAAGAGCGCCCGCTCGTCGGCGGCGTAGACGTGGGGGACCCCCCAGGCGTCCCACAGGATCTCCGCCCCGGCCGGCGGGATTCCCTCCTGAGCCCGGCCGGCGGCGGGAGCCAGGAGGATCAGGGCGACGAGCGCGATCCGGATCACGATTCCCGGACCGCGTCCAGCACCGCCTCCGGGTGCCCGTCCACCTTCACCTTCGGCCAGATCCGCGCGATCCGGCCCTCCGGGTCGATCAGGAACGTGGATCGCTCGATGCCCATGGACGTCCGGCCGTACATCGACTTCTCCTTCCAGACTCCATAGCGCTCGCACAGGTCGGAGTCGGCGTCGGAGAGGAGGGGAAACTCCAGGCCCTCCTTCTCGGCGAACGACTCCTGACGGTCCACCGGATCCTTCGAGACGCCGAGAACCTCGGCGCCGGCGGCTTCGAAGTCGGCCAGGGCCGACTGGAAGCCGCGCGCTTCGTTCGTTCAGCCCGACGTCATCGCCTTCGGGAAGAAGAACAGCACCACCGGCCGGCCGCGCAGATCCGCCAGGCGGACGCGGCGGCCGTCGGTGGCGGGCAGGTCGAACTCGGGAGCGGCATCTCCCTGGCTGGGTTCGGTCACGGCCTCACCTCCGGGACGGGATTTTCGATTGGTGCGACGACTTCGGTCAAAGTATCTTCGACCGCTGATGTCACGCACGTGCCCCCCCCGTTCGATGCGCCACCGGATCGCCCCGGGGCTCCTGGCCGCCCTCTTCGTGCTGGCGCAGGCGAGCGGCGCGGCGGGCGCCCGTCCCTGCCCGCATCACGACGGCCCCGGCGCCACCGGAGAGGCCGTGGCCGCCCCCGAGGCGGAGCGCGAACCCTCGCATCCCGGCGGAGGCCACCCGCACGCCGCGCCGGCGGCCCCGCATGCCCAGCACGCGGCCGCGGCGGATGCCCCCGGAGACCGCCACGACGACGCCCACGAAGGGTGCGCCTGCCTCGGCGAGTGCTCGACGGCGCCGGCCGTCGTGCTGCCGGAGGCCTCCGAGATCCGCGCCACGGTGGACCCGCCGCGGCCGCCGTTCGAAGGCGAGACCCGCCCGGCTCCCGCCGGGCTCGTCCCGTACCTCGTCCCCTTCGCCCACGCCCCACCGCTTTCCGTCTGATCGAAGCGGCCGCCCGCCGGGCGGCGCCGACCTCGCCGCACCCTGCGGCGCCATCGATCGATCCACGGAGAGTGATGCCATGCGTGCCCTCGTGCACAGCCTTCATCTTTGGTACCTGCCGCTCTTGTTCCTTCCGCTGACGGTGGCTCCCGCGCTTGCGCAGGGCCAGCCGGCGGGAATCGTCGGCCGCGTGGCCGGCGCCGGGGGCGAGCCCCTGGCGGACGTACAGATCTTCATCGACGGGACGACCCGCGGCGCGGTGACCGGCGCCGACGGCCGGTTTCGGATCGGGGGCGTGCCTCCGGGCCGCCACGTGCTGGTGGCGGAGCGGATCGGCCTGCGGGTGGAACGGCGGCCGGTCGAGGTCCTCGCCGGCGAGACCCTGGTCGTCGACTTCGATCTGGGCGAGGAGGCGGTGCCGGTGTCCGAGATCGTGGTGTCGATGTCGGGCGAGGCCGAGAGCTTGGACCGGGTCGCCGCTTCGGTCGGCGTGGTGGCCGGCCGGGAGATCCGTGAGACGGTGCCGTCCCACCCCTCGGAGGTGATGGGCCGGATCGCCGGCGTCTGGGTGAACGTGACCGGAGGCGAGGGCCACACGACGGCGATCCGCCAGCCGAAGACGACGAATCCCGTGTACCTGTACCTGGAGGACGGGGTGCCCACCCGCTCCACCGGGTTCTTCAACCACAACGCGCTCTACGAGGTCAACCTGCCGCAGGCGGAGCGGATCGAGGTGATCAAGGGCCCGGCCAGCGCGCTGTACGGCTCCGACGCCATCGGCGGCGTCATCGACGTGGGTACCCGGCCGCCGCCGCGGGAGCCGTCGCTGACGGGAACCCTGGAGGGGGGCGAGCACGGCTGGGGCCGGCTCCTCGTCTCCGGTGGAACGACCACGGGCGCGAACGGCTTCCGCGGGGATCTGAACCTCACGCGGACCGGGGGGTGGCGCGACGGCACCGGCTATGCCCGCGGGAGCGGCACGGTCCGCTGGGACCGCACCTTCTCCGGCGGCTCGCTGCTGAAGACCGTGATCGCGTACTCGGCGATCGACCAGGAGACGGCGGGCTCCTCCGCCATCTCCCGGGAGGACTTCGAGACGGACCCTGAGCGGAACTACACGCCGATCTCGTACCGCGACGTGCGGGCGTTCCGCGCCTCCGCGGCGTGGGAGCGCGTGTCGGGACCGACCCTGGTCAGCCTGACCTCGTTCGTCCGCGCCAACTCGATGGAGATCCTGCCCAACTGGTCGCTCACGTTCGACCCCGCCATCTGGGACACGGGGCACCGCTCGCTGGGGCTTCTGGCGCGGACCCGCCGCGACTTCGACCGGCTGCAGGCGCGGGTGGTGGCCGGCGCCGACCTGGAGTGGAGCCCGGGCTACCACGACGAGTGGGAGATCGACCCCGTCCGGGACGGGCGCGTGTTCACCGACTTCGAGCGGGGGGGGCCGATCTACGAGTACGACGTCACGTTCACCGGTGTCTCACCGTACGTGCAGGCGGAGATCACGCCGCTCGAGCCGCTCCACCTGACGGTGGGCCTCCGCTACGACCGCCTGGGCTACGGCTACGAGAACCACCTGGACGTGGTGACGACGGGCCCGCACCGGCGGCCGCCCTCGACCGACGTGCGCTACCATCACCTGAGCCCGAAGCTCGGCGCGACCTGGTCGTTCGGCGACGCGGCGAGCGCGTTCGCCGCGTACAGCCACGGGTTCCGCGCCCCCTCGGAGGGTCAGCTCTTCCGCCAGGGCCGGGCGGAGAGCACGGTCGACCTGGAGCCGGTCAAGGCCGACCAGATGGAGATCGGCCTCCGCATCCAGCCCGGTGGACGGCTGGCGCTGGAAGGCAGCCTCTACCGCCTGCGGAAGACCGACGACGTGCTCTCGTTCACCCACGACGACGGCTCCACCGAGACGGTGAACGCGGGCGAGACGCTCCATCGGGGGATCGAGCTGGCGGCCGGGATCGGGCTGCCGGCGGGCCTCCGGCTGGACGTGGACGCCTCGTTCGCGAAGCACACGTACGAGGAGTGGGTCCCCCGCGAGGGAGTGGACCTGAGCGGGCACGAGATGGAGGATGCGCCACGGACGATCGCCAACGCCGTCCTCGCCTGGAGTCCCCCGGCGTCGCCCGGCGCGTCGCTCGCCTTTGAGTGGTCGAGGATCGGGGAGTACTGGATGGACGCCGCCAACACGCACCGCTACGACGGGCACGATCTGCTGAGCCTCAGGGCCCGGTGGCCGCTGGGCGACCGGGTCGTGGCGTACGCCCGGCTCATGAACCTGGCGGACGAGCGCTACGCCGAGGGCGCCGCCTTCACGCCGGCCCGCGGCGAGGAGTTCGCGCCGGGCGCGCCGCGCACCCTCTACGCCGGGATCCAGCTCCGATGACGGCGCGGGCGCTCCTCCTGGCGCTGGCGCTCGCTGGCTGCGGCGGGCCGTCCGCCGAAGGGATCCGCGGGCCGTGGGAGGGCGCGCCGGGCGAGGTGGCCGACCCGGCGCTCGCGGTGGACCCGGCCACGGGCGAGGTCCTGGCGGCGTGGGTCGGCGGCGGCGGCGAGACGTGGCACGTCTGGTTCGCCCGCTCGCCGAACGGCGGGGACTCGTGGAGCGATCCGGTGCGGGTGACGCGCTCGGCGGGCCAGGCCCACCCGCACGCGGAGGCCTCGCCCCGGCTGGTGGCGGCGCCGGGGGACCGGCTGGCGCTCGTCTGGACGAACTCCATCCCCGTCGAGGGCCGGCGCTTCCCCGCCAGCGACCTCTACTCCGCCGGCTCGGCCGACGGCGGGCGGACCTGGAGCGAGCCGGTCCGGGTGAACGACGACGCCGGCGGGCCGCCCGAGGGCCACACGTTCCACGGCGCCGCGTGGGCCGGCGGCGACACGCTGGTGGTGGCGTGGCTGGATGGCCGCGGCATGCCGCGGGGCCCGGCCGCCGCTCCCGGGCCGGCCGCCGCTCCCGGGCCGGCCGGCGCCGCCGACGACCACGCGCACGCCGACTCCGCCTCCGCGGTCTGGGCCTCCCGCAGCCCCGACTTCGGCCGGACCTGGGAGCCCAACCGGCCCCTCTGGCCGAGCGCCTGCCCCTGCTGCCGCGTGGCGCTGGCCGCCGGGCCCGGCGGGGACGTGCTGGCCGGCTGGCGGGCGCACCTGCCCGGCGACGTCCGCGACCCGGTGGTGGCCCCGCTCCCGGCCGCCGGAGCCCCGCCGGCCGCGCCCGAACGGGTCCAGGCCGACGGCTGGGTGTACCCGGCGTGCCCGCACAGCGGACCCGCGCTGGTGGCGGGCCCGGACGGGTACAGCCACGTGGCCTGGTTCACGGGGAAGACGGGGGCGGCCGGCGTTTACTACGTTCGTGGTGACAGCGCCGGCGCGTACGGCCCGGCGGTCCCGCTCGTCACAGGCGATCAGCTGCCGATCGCCCATCCGGCCGCCGTGGCGCTCCCCGACGGTGGGGCGGTGGTCGTCTGGGACGTGGCGGAAGATGGAGGGCGCCGCCTGACCGTGGCCCGCATGGGACCCGACGGCCGCGAGGCGGCGAGGGTCGAGGTGCCTGGCTCGGACGCGGCCGACCACCCCCGCCTGACGCGCCTCCCGGCGGGCGGGCTGGTCGTGGCGTGGACGGTTCCGGGCGAAGAGTCGATGGCGCGGATGGCCCGGGTGGAGCTCGGCCGGTGAAGCGGTTCGCGTCCGCGCTCCTGCTCCTGGCCGCCTGCGGCGGGGATGGATCGTTCCGCCCGCTGGCGGTCGGCGACCCCGCGCCCGACTACGCCGCGGTCACGCTGGAAGGCGACACGCTGGCACTGGCGGACCTGGCCGGCCGCGCCGTCCTGCTGAACGTCTGGGCCACCTGGTGCCCCCCGTGCGTCGAGGAGATGCCGGCCCTGGACGACCTCCACCGGAAGTACCGCTCCGCCGGCCTGGACGTGGTCGCCGTCTCGATCGACACCGGCACCGACCGGGACGCCGTCCGCGACTTCGCCGCGCGCCACGGTCTGGCGCTCACCGTGCTCCACGACCCGGCGCGCCGGGTCGAGCGGGAGTTCCGCACCGTGGGCGTCCCGGAGACGTTCCTGGTCGGCCCCGACGGCCGGATCGCCCGCCGCTGGATCGGCGCGGTCGACCCGGCCGAGGTGGAGACAGAGGTGGTCCGCGCATTGGATGCCGACCCCGGGGCGTGAAGGAGATCCGGTTGCGAGAGGGGTCGGCGGCAGACGGCCGAAGGCCTCCAGGGGGGCGCAATATTTCGCGGATGACACCGCGGTCGTCCGGTATTCTCCGGAAACGTCCGTGCGATGATATCCGTCCAGCGGGATAGTCCCCCGCAGAGTCCTCCGGCCGTCCGCCGCCGGCACGCTCACGGTCCGGCTCGCCCCGGAGGCGCCGGGGGCGGCGCCCGATGCGGCTCGCTCGGCTTGAAGATCTTCCGCGCGCGTGGGGGCGGCGAGGCCGGTCGGGGTGGGCCGCGGGGGACTTCCCGCCGGACGGTGGCACAGCACAAACGTTGCTGGAGAATCACCGGAGACCGGGGTGTCATGCACGGAATTCGGCGCCCCCGTGAACCATCCCGACCGGTCTCGCAGCCCCCCTCATCACGGCCTGAACTTCAACGACCGGCTAGATTGAGCCTCATGCCCCGTCCCATCCTCCTCTTCGCGGCCGCACTGACCCTGGCCTGCGGCGGCGGCTCCGAGCCGGAGGCGGCCTCCGATCCGGTCGCCGACTCGCTCCACGGCCTGGCGCTCCCGGAGCCGATCCCCCGGCCCGCCACCGCGGGCCTCGTCGACACCGAGGGTCAGCCGTACGACGTGGCCGCCGAGACCGAGGGCCGGCTCACGTTCCTGTTCTTCGGCTACACCCACTGTCCCGACGTCTGCCCGATCCACATGGGGAACCTGGCCGCCGCTCTGGAGCACCTGGGGAGCCGCGCCCAGAGGGAGACGTCCGTGGTCTTCGTGACCACCGATCCGGAGCGCGACACGCCGGAGCGGATCCGCGCGTGGCTGGACCGCTGGGACCGCTCGTTCATCGGGCTGCGCGGCACCGACGCCCGCGTGGCCGAGATTCAGGCGGGACTCCGGATGCCCCGCAGCGTCCAGGAGGCGCCCGACGCCGACGGCGACTACCTGGTGGGGCACGCGGCGCAGATGGTCGCCTTCGCCCCTGACGGCCGCACGGTCTTCTATCCGTTCGGCACGCGCACCGCGGAGCTGGTCCACGACATCCCGCTGCTGCTCGGGGACGCCCCGGCGCGGCGGATCGCCGCCGCCCGGTAGCCGCACCGTGCAGTGGTGGTGCAGCGTCCGGGCGGTCGCCTGGGACTGGACGTGGCGGCCCTTCATCGGCGTCTGGATCGTCCTGGCGCTACTGGTCTACGGCTACGTCCGGCTCCGCCGGAACCACCCGGGCGGCACCCGGGCCCACACCGCCGCCTTCGCCGCCGCCGCCTTCGCCCTCTGGCTGGGGCTCGACTGGCCGCTCGGCGCCCTCGCCGGCTACCTGGCCAGCGCCCACATGGGACAGTTCCTGCTGGTCGGGCTGATCGCGCCGCCGCTCCTGCTGGCGTCCGTGCCGCCGGCGGCCTGGGACCGCCTCGCGCGCCGCGGCCCGCCCGCGTGGCTCCGCTTCGCGACCCGCCCGCTGATCGCTCTGATCGCGTTCAACCTCGGCGTGTTCGTGACCCACTGGCCGCCGATCGTGGACGGCCTCATGGTGACCCAGGCCGGCGCGTTTCTGATCGACGTCATCTGGGTCGGCGGAGGGCTCGTCTTCTGGTGGCCGCTCGTGGCTCCGGTGCCCGAGCGACAGGACTTCGGCTACGCGCTCCGGATCATCTACCTGGTGGCGGCCACGATCACCACGTCGGCGCCCTTTCTTTACCTCACGTTCAGCCCGCTCCCGATGTACGCCACCTACGAGCTGGCCCCGCCCGTCGCCGGCATCTCCAATCGCGACGACCAGCAGGCGGCGGGGCTCCTCATGAAGCTGGGCGGGGCGGTGGTCCTCTGGGTGGGGATCGCGGCGCTCTTCTTCCAGTGGCACCGGGAAGAGGGGAGTGAGTGAATGGGGGGCAGGCGGTTTCCTTCCTCTACCGTCGCCCCTCCCGCTCCTCGGGCGACGGTGGAGGGTCTGGTGGATCATCTTCGAAGGCGTCGGAGGCGTCGATCAGGCCCCCCACCACCATGCCGGCGAGCCCGCCGACGATGGCCCCGAAGGTGAAGCCGATGGCCGGGCAGCAGTCCGATCGGCTCCAGTAGAGTCCCAGAGCCAGCCCCCCCACGGCGGCACCGATGAGTGCCCCATCGCGGTCCGGATCATGGGTGGCCTTCTGGACCGTCAGCGAATCGAGCCCGGACGCGTCCTGCGCGAAACCCGCTGGCGGGATCGATACGATAGAAGCGAAGACCAGCGACAAGACGACCCGGTGAACCATCGTGGTCCATCGTATGCCACTCCGGGGGATTGTTCAATCCGGCCCGCTCCCCGCACGGCTTGTAGGCCTTCCGCCCCCCGGCTACCTTCGGTCCCGTGTCCGACCTCCAACGCCTGATCCTCTTCGACATCGATGGGACGCTGCTCTCCGCCGGCCGCGCGCCCCGGCGGGCGTTCCGCCGCGCGCTGATGGAGTACTTCGACACCGAGGGTGAGGCGGCCACCGACCGGTTCGCCGGGAAGACCGACCCCCAGATCCTCCACGACCTGATGATCGCGGCCGGGTTCGACGCGGCGCACGTGGACGAGCGGATGGACGACTTCTTCACGTTCTACCTGACCCGCCTCGAGGTGGAGCTGGAGAGCGAGACCCGGCACCGGCTGTATCCGGGCGTAGAGGAGCTGATCCCCGCCCTCGCCGCCGATCCGCGGGTGGTCCTGGGTCTGGTGACGGGAAACATGAAGGCCGGGGCGCGGATCAAGCTCGACCACTTCGGCCTGTGGGACGCGTTCGCGGTGGGGGCGTTCGGCTCCGACGACCGGGTGCGGAACCACCTGGTGCCGATCGCGGTCGAACGGGCCCGCGAGCGGACCGGACGCGCCTTCCGCGGCACCGAGGTCGTGGTCGTGGGCGACACGCCCGCGGACGTGGCCTGCGCCCGCGCCGGCGGCGCCCTGGCCGTGGCCGTCGCCACCGGCGTCTTCTCCGCCGGCGAGCTCGCCCCGCACGACCCCGACATCCTGCTCGAATCCCTGGCCGACTGGCCTTCGCTCCTGACCGATCTCGACCTGGCTCCCCGCGCCTCGGGCGCGCCCACTCACTCTATCCACTGAATCGGAGGCCGCTTTGGAGGGCATCAGCGTTCTGACCGTCGTCACCGTCTTCGTCATCTTCCTGCTGCTCAGCGCGGTGCGGGTCCTCAAGGAGTACGAGCGCGGCGTGATCTTCCGGCTCGGCCGGCTGATCGCGTCGAAGGGACCGGGGCTGATCCTGCTGGTCCCGATCCTCGACAAGATGGAGAAGATCTCGCTCCGGGTGATCGCCTTCGACGTGCCCCCGCAGGACGTGATCACGCGCGACAACATCTCGGTCAAGGTGAACGCCGTCGTCTACTTCAAGGTGTTCGACCCGAACAAGGCGGTGGTGGAGGTCGAGGACTACATGTACGCCACCAGCCAGCTCGCCCAGACGACGCTCCGCTCAGTGGTGGGCGAGGCCGAGCTGGACGAGATCCTGTCCGAGCGGGAGCGGATCAACGACCGGATCCAGGGGATCCTCGATTCCCACACCGACCCGTGGGGCATCAAGGTGTCGCTGGTCGAGATCAAGCACGTGGATCTGCCGCAGGAGATGCAGCGGGCGATGGCGCGCCAGGCCGAGGCCGAGCGCGAGCGGCGGGCGAAGGTGATCGTGGCCGAGGGTGAGTTCCAGGCCTCGGAGCGGATCGCGGAAGCGGCGGCGATCATCGGCCGCCATCCCGCGGCGCTCCAGCTCCGGTACCTGCAGACCCTGGTCGAGGTGGCCGCGGAGAACAACTCGACGACGTTGTTCCCGATCCCCATCGACTTCCTCGACGCCTTCCGCCAGGGGCAGATCGCGATGGCGAAGGCGGAGGAGCGAGCGGCCGCCGGAGACGGTCCGGCCGCGGGAGGTCAGGGATGATCGAGCCGAAGGCCCAGAAGGGCGACGTCACCACCGTCCGCACCAAGGCGCTGATCGTGAACCTGTACCAGGGCGTGAAGACGCCCCGGGGCGCGACGGCCGACGTCGACCGTGCGCTGGACGGCCAGATCAAGCGGCTGATCCGGGACGGCGAGATCACCGGAAAGCTCGAGGAGGTCACGATCGTCCACACCGCGGGCCGGCTGCCGGCGGCGCGGATCCTGGTGGTGGGGCTGGGGAAGAAGGAGGAGTGCGACCTGGAGGCGGTGCGCCGGGCCATGGGCGCGGCCACCAAGCGGCTCCTGCGGCACGGCATCGTCCACATCCACACGATCCTCCACGGCGGCGGCGACCTGGAGGCGACCGGGCGCGGCCCGCGGGAGCTGGCGCAGGCGCTGGCCGAGGGAGCGCTGCTCGGGGCGTACCGGTACGACGCGTACAAGACGATCGATCCCGACGACGAGCCCGGCGAGCCGAAGCGGCGGGAGAAGCAGGATCTTCGGTCGCTGACCGTGATCGAGCACGACCCGGACCTGGTGCCGGAGATCCGCGCCGGCCTGGCCCGCGGCGCGCGCATGGCCGCGGCCGTCAACTACACCCGCGAGCTCGGCAACGGGCCGCCCAACGAGATCACCCCCGAGGGCCTGGCCGAGCGGGCGCGGGAGCTGGCCGGAGAGCACGGCCTGGAGGTCGACGTGTTCGACCGCGCGCGGCTGGAGGAGGCGGGCATGGGTGGCATCCTGGGCGTCGGCCAGGGGTCTGAGAACGAGCCGCGGATGATCGTCCTGCGCTACAACGGCGGGAACGGCGGGGCGCCCGTGGCGGTCGTCGGCAAGGCGATCACCTTCGACACCGGCGGGATCTCGATCAAACCGTCCGCCAGCATGGAGGAGATGAAGTTCGACAAGATGGGGGGCTGCGCGACGCTGGGGATCATGATGGCGGCGGCCCTGCTCGAGCTTCCCGTCGACCTGATCGGGGTGGTGCCGGCCGCCGAGAACATGCCGGGTGGTCGCGCCTACCGGCCCGGCGACATCCTGACCTCCTACTCGGGCAAGACGATCGAGATCATCAACACCGATGCGGAGGGGCGGCTGGTCCTGGCCGACGCCCTGGCGTGGGTGAGCGAGCAGGATCCCCGGGCGATCGTGGACCTGGCCACGCTGACGGGCTCCTGCGTGGTGGCCCTGGGGCACCACGCCAGCGGCGCATTCGGCGACGAGGAGATCGTGGCGAGCATGGTCGACATCGGCGCCCGGACGGGGGACCGCGCCTGGCCGCTCCCCCTCTACGCGGAGTTCGGCGACGAGATGAAGTCCAAGGTCGCCGACATCAAGAACTCCGGCGGCCGC
>CAZUIY010000441.1:0-1573 GCA_964619975.1 uncultured Gemmatimonadales bacterium | reverse complement strand
TTGTGGTCACACGCTCAGGCTGATGAGGTCCTCGATCAGCCTGCGGAATTTCTTCGTATCTGGGGTCTCAGGCAGACCCGCCAAAAATTGTTTCTCCAGCATTTCCTTGGATATTGCGCGCCGCCGGTCCGCATGCGACGGGCGCCGATCGGGATTGTCCCAAGGACGGTGGCTACGATCGGTTAACTCGGGTTTAGCGACGTCCCACGCGCTCAGTTCCACCAGGGTGTACATCCATTGGTTCAGGTGCCAGCAGCCAATGTTGGACCAGACGTTGCGCACTTGTTGTTGGCCGGCTCCCCAGATTTCCTTCACGTCATGAAAGTGTTCTTCGATCGCCCATCGCGCGGCAACGGTTTCCAGAATGTCACGCACTTCGATCTGAGGATCCGTGCAGAAGTAGGGCGCCCAGCCGCCGTCGTCGAAACGCACGATCACGACTCGGATGACGCCTCCCACGAGGCACGATGTCGCTAAGAACTCTTTGTACTGCCGGACAACTTCTCCGCCGCGGCAATCATAAGTGATGGTTTGCCAACCTTCCCCGTGGTTGGCCAACTCGCTGAGGGAGATTCGATTGAAACCATAGATGCGAGGTCGGCCACGACGCTTGTCCTTTCGCTCGGGAGGCAGATCGAACAACTTAGCGTCCTTGCGCAAGCGACTGAACAGAACCACTCCGCGATTTTTAAGTGGTTTCAGGACTTTCATCGTAGAGTAGGCGCCATCGGCCACCATCCAGATCTTGCACGTCACACCCAGCGAACGTAACGTGTTCACGAACCAGATCATCAGCTGAACCGCCAGTTGATGTTTGGTCTGGAATTCCCAGTCATATTTCTCTTGCAGCTTGGGGACGTCCACAGCCCGAACGTAAAGCATCGAGCGCAAGGGCAACGCGATCACGCCCCACAACGAATGCTTGGCAAGCAGACACAGCGAAACCCAGTTGTGTCCATACAGCCACTCACCATCGGCCGGACCCGGCGTTGGATTGTGATGCACGCCAGCGCCTTCCACATGGCGACCGTAACGTCGCGTCGGCGAGTCGTCGATGGCTACCGTGAGATGACCATCCGGACCTGGATCGAACTTCTCCAGCACCGCCTTCAACAGCGGCAAGGCCAGCGGCTGGGTCTTGCGTCCGACACTGATCAGACAATCGTAGAACCGGTCCCAGTCATCTTGCACGCCAGCGGCCGTGAACCAAGCAGCGGCCACGCGCCGGTCATCAGCCAACATCATTCCCGCCATCACGATCGACAGTCGGAACGCCATGCGGGCATCGAGCATGCCAGCCATCGAGGAGACCGTAGCCGCCAACGCGCCGACCAAGGGCACCTTCGCTCGCGACGTCTTCTTGCGGCGTGGATTGACCGTGTCGAGCCGTTGCCGCCGATCGAATTGTGACGACTTTCCCTGACGCTTGTGCCGAGCTTGCCGGTGCTTCGAAGATTGTTTACGCTTAGCCATCCGTGGCTCCTTCAATGTGCTAGAGGTTTTGCAACTCCTAAATCATTGTCGAGAGCCACGGTTTCTTGAAAGATCAATTTCTAGAGTCGATGAGATTCTT
>CAZUIY010000440.1:0-1291 GCA_964619975.1 uncultured Gemmatimonadales bacterium | reverse complement strand
AATGCGATTGCCGTTGCGGATGGCGAGCGCGGCGGCGAGGTGCGGTATCTCGGCGAGGTCGATGCCGCGCCGGCGAGCATGACCCGGGTCGTGCGGCGCCTGGTCGAGAAGTATGGTCGGGTGCAGTTCTGCTACGAGGCGGGCCCGACGGGTTACGGGCTCTATCGGCTGATCACCGCGCTGGGCCATGAGTGCACCGTGGTTGCGCCCTCGCTGATCCCGCGCCGACCAGGTGAGCGGGTCAAGACGAACCGGCGCGATGCGGTTGCGCTCGCCAAGCTGTTGCGCGCCGGCGAGCTCACCGCGGTCTGGGTGCCGGACGAAGGTCACGAGGCGATGCGCGACCTGGTGCGCGCCAGATTGGCTGCGGTCGAGACGCTGCGCGTCCACAAGCAGCAGGTCAGCGCCTTCATGCTCAAGCATGGCCGGCACTATCCGCGCAAGAAGGCCTGGAGCATGCGCTACCTGCGCTGGCTGCAGGAGCAGCAGTTCGATCATCCGGCGCATCAGATCGTGTTGCAGGAAATGCTGGAAGCGGTCCGGCTTGCCAAGGAGCGGGTTGAGCGGTTGGAGCAGACGATCGAGGAGTTTCTCCCGGCCTGGTCGCTGGCTCCGGTGGTGGAAGCCCTGCGCGCCTTGCGCGGTGTCGACCTGATCGTCGCGGCCACCTTCGTCAGCGAGGTCGGCGACGTCGGGCGCTTCGATCACCCGCGACAGCTCATGGGCTACCTCGGCCTGGTGCCGAGCGAGCGCTCGAGCGGTGACACCGTGCGCCGAGGTGGCATCACCAAGGCCGGCAATCGACGCGTCCGTCACCTGCTGGTCGAGAGCGCCTGGACCTATCGGCACCCGCCCAAGATCGGCAAGCGCAAGCTCTACCTCCTCGAGCAGGTGCCGCCCAAGGTCCGCGAGATCGCGTGGCAGGCGCAGACGCGGCTGACCGCCCGGTACCGCGCCCTGGCAGGGCGCGGCAAGCGGACGACGGTGGTGTGCACGGCGATTGCGCGCGAGCTGGTCGGCTTCATGTGGTCGGTCGCGAAGGAGGCGCGGCTGGCATGACCTGAGACGCGGCGAAGCTTTTGCGCCCGTCGCGCATGAGTGGGGATGGAACCGCGGCAGGGGAACGCCCGACAGACGCTTGGTGGCCGGTGCCTTGGCTGCCGACGCCCGACGTAAGACAGGGACAGCCCCGGGACGCATCTCGGAAATGCGGTGGCCAAATCCGCGCATCAGAGCTTGATCACCGACGTCCTTCAGGTTCCGTCCCCACTCATGCGCGACTGTTTTTCAC
>CAZUIY010000439.1:0-10144 GCA_964619975.1 uncultured Gemmatimonadales bacterium | reverse complement strand
CTGAAGGAGCAGCACCCGGAGCAGGACATCTGGTTCCTGAGCCCCACCGTCTGCATGTGCGCCACCATGTACCGGATCGACCAGCCCCACCTGGCGTGGGCGCTCGAGAACCGGGTGGCGGGGCACGTGGTGAACCGGGTGGCCGTCGAGGCGGCGGTGGCGCGGTCGGCCCGGGTGGCGCTCGACCGGATGCTGGCGGTGTCGTGAGCCGCCGGCTCGCGATCCCCGCGCTGGCACTCCTGATCGTCTCCGCCTGTGGGGCGGGTCGGTACCTGCCCTTCGGCGGCGCCCGCGACGCCACGCTTCTGGTGCGCCACCAGCAGACCCGGACGCTGGAGGTGTGGTCGGACGGCGAACGCCTCGGCGTGGCCGAGGTGGGCCGGGTCGCCTGCTTCCGCGACCTGGAGGCCGGCACCCGCCGGGTCCGGGCCACGGTGGTCGGCGACACCGTCACCGTCCGCGCCACCCGCATCGTCCTCGCCCCCGAGCACCCCATGCTGTGGGACGTGGATCACGACCAGCTGCTGGAGGGGCGGGTGTACGAGCGGTACTGCGAAGAGAGTGAGGATGCGCCGTGAGCGCGCCGCGTCGGGTGGTCGGGGTCGGCGCCGGATCCTAGGTTGGGTTCCGACCTCTACCCCCGGGAGGAGCTCCTCCGATGACCGAAGTGCAGATCCGCGTCCAGCAGACCCCGAACCCGAACTCCCTTCTCTACCACGTCGACCGCACCGTCACCGAAGAGCGGATGGTGCAGTACGGCACGCCGGAAGAGGCGCAGGGCGACCCGCTGGCGTCGGCGATCTTCTCGGTGCCGGGCGTGGCGTCCGTGTTCTTCATGCCGAACTCGATCACGGTGAGCAAATCCGCCGACGCCGACTGGCCGACGGTGGGACCCTCCGCCGAGGCCGCCATCCGCGGCCACTTCGAGGGCGCCGAGGGCTGATTTCCCGGCGGCCGGGCCGCCCGGGCCGCCGCGTTCAGCCGCGGTAGGTGGCGTGCGAGGTGGGCGTCTCCCAGAGGCGCACCTCGACCACCGGATACCCCTGCGTCGCCGCGTGGTCGTGGATCAGCCGCGCGATCGTCTCGGCGGTGGGGTTCTCGTCCAGCGCCCAGTGCGGCTCCCCCGACTCCTCCAGCCACGCCACCATCGGGTCGTCCCGCCGGACCAGCATCCGGTGGTCCATGCGGGCGTCGATCCAGGCCTTGATCTCCCGCTTCACGTCGCCGAAGTCGACCACCATGCCGCGGGCGTCCAGCTCGTCGGACTCCAGCGTGATCTCGGCCAGGCCGTTGTGGCCGTGGGGATGGGCGCAGGCGCCGTCGTAGTCGAGCAGCCGGTGGCCGTAGCAGAAGTGGATCTGGACCGTGACGCGCCAGGTCATCCGATCAGCCTCCCTCCGTCGACCACCAGCACGTGGCCGGTCACGAAGTCGGTCATCACGACCAGGAACTCGACCGCCGAGGCTACGTCGTCGGGGCTTCCGAGGCGCTTCAGGAGCGTCGACTTCCGGATCCGCTCGGCGGCCGCGGGGTCGAACTCCTCCGGCAGCAGGACGGGCCCCGGCGCGACGGCGTTGACGGCGATCTCCGGCGCCAGCTCCTTCGCCATCGCCTTGGTCATCGTGATGATGCCGCCCTTGGAGATCACGTAGGGCAGGTAGTGCGGGTAGGGCCTCATGCCCGCCCAGTCGGCGATGTTCACGATCTTCCCGCCGCCGCCCCGGCGCATGAGCGCGGCCGCGTGCCAGGCGGTGAAGAAGGGGGCCTTCAGGTTGACCGCCATGGTGCGGTCCCACACCGCCTCGTCGATCTCGTCCCACGGAGTCCGGGGGAAGATGGCGGCGCTGTTCACCAGGACGTCGAGGCGACCCCAGCGGGCGTCGATCGCGTCGATCAGGCCGCGGATCTCCTCCGTCCGCCCGAGGTCGGCGGCGAAGGACTCCGCTTGGACCCCCATGGCGCGGGCCTCCTCGACGGCACCGGCGGCGGGGCCCTCGCTGGTGTGGTAGTGGATGGCGACGTGCATGCCACGAGCCGCCAGCGCGAGCGCGATCCGCCGGCCCACGCGGACCCCGGAGCCGGTGACCAGCGCGACCTTTCCCGCTACGTCCATTCGAGGCTCGCCCCGCGTTCGCGTGGTAGGTTGCCGGCGTGTCCGGCGGCGGCCGTCCCTGCGTTCTCGTCTCCGGCGGCCTCGACAGCGCGGTCGCTCTGGCGGAGACCGCCCGTGACCGCGGCCCGGTGGCGCCGGTGTACGTCCGCTCGGGCCTGACGTGGGAACGGGCGGAAATGTATTGGCTGGACCGGTTCCTGCAAACGCTGCCGCGGAACCGCGTGGAGCCGCTCGCCGTGCTGGAGGCGCCGGCCGGCGACCTCTACGGCGACCACTGGAGCGTGACCGGCGCCCGCGCGCCCGACGCCGACTCCCCCGATCAGGCGGTCTACCTGCCGGGCCGGAACCTCCTGCTCCTCGCCAAGACCGGCGTCTTCGCCGCCGCCGAGGGGTGCGGCTCGATCGTCATGGGTCCCCTGTCCACCAGCCCCTTTCCGGACGCCACGCCCGCCTTCTTCGAGACGATGGGAACCGCGATCGGGCTCGGGATGGGTCGGGGGATGGCGCTCCCGATCGAAACCCCGCTGGCGGGCCGGACCAAGCCGGAGGTCGTCCGCCGGGGGGCGCAGGCGGGTGTCCGGCTGGACCTCACGTTCTCCTGCCTCGCCCCGACTCCGGAGCTCGGTCACTGCGGGGTCTGCAACAAGTGCGGCGAGCGGCGCCGCGCGTTCGCGGCGGCGGGAGTGGAGGATCCGACGGAATACGCCCGGGGGAACGCGCCGTGACGCTCACGAACGTCGAGATCAAGGCGCGGTGCTCCGACCCGGAGGCGGTTCGGGACGCGCTTCGCGCCGGAGGCGCCGTCTTTCACGGCCGGGACCGGCAGGTCGACACGTACTTCGAGGTCCGGGCCGGCCGGCTGAAGCTCCGCGAGGGCGAGATCGAGAACGGGCTCATCTTCTATCGGCGGGAGGACCGGGCGGGCCCGAAGCGCTCCGACGTGGTCCTCTGGCGCACCGGGAAGGAGACCGGCCTCAAGAGCGTTCTCGCGGAAGCGCTCGGGGTTCGCGTGGTGGTGGACAAGGAGCGGGAGATCTGGTTCATCGGCAACGTGAAGTTCCACGTCGATCGCGTCGGAGACCTGGGCTCCTTCGTCGAGATCGAGGCGATCGACTCGGACGGCACCATCGGCGTCGAGAAGCTCCGCGAGCAGTGCGACGAGTACCTCGATCTGTTCGGCATCCGGCCCGAGGACCTGGTTGCGACCTCGTACGCCGACCTGCTGGAATAACGCCCGGACGGACTCCCTCAGGGGGACGAGTCGCCCGGGATCACGTAGACCTCGAACTCGGTCCCTTCCGCCGGCTTTTCGGCGCAGCCGCCCTCCACCCGGCGGAAGCTCTCCGTTCCCACGATCGTGGTCGTCGTCAGGGAGACGATCCCACGGCCGCGCTCCAGGACCAGGCGAAGTCCGGCATCCATGCACACGCTGCACCGGATGAATACGAGCCGGTCCGGATCCTTCGAGTCGCCGACGATGTACCAGCCGTCCCGCTGGCCGCCCCACGGCGGCTTCTCGGGCTCCGGCCCCGCCGGGTGGTCGATCCCTCTCCGCCGCTCTGCCGGCGGCACCCCCCGCAGGAGCTCCGCCGCCCGCGGCAGCAGCGCGTCGATCCGCGGCCTCGGCCCCGGCGTCAGGATCGCGCCGATCGCGGGAAATCCGTCCAGCGGCAGGAGCACCCGGCTGTCCGAGGCGAAGCCGGGCCACGGCAGGTTGTCGATCGGCAGCCACTGCGAGCCCGGCATCCCGATCGGCTCCCCCACGAGCGCGCACGTCCGCCCGCCGTCGGGGGTTGTGTAGACGATGGAGTCGCCGGGCTCCAGGCCCAGCCAGCGCGCCCAGCCCCCGGCCGGCTCCCAGACTTCCTGGGCGGCGGCGGGAGGCGCGGAGAGGGCGGGAAGGAGCAGGAGGAGAACCAGGCTTCGAAACATGGGAGGGTATTACACCTCAACCCGTGATTTGCTTCTCCATCAGGACGCAGGAGATCTCCACTCCACCGCGGGTCCGATGCGTACCCCGCTCGACGACACGCCATCCGGCGCCGCGATAGAAGGCCTCGGCGTTCAACGAGGCCCTGAGCCGAAGCCGTTCCAGACCCGAATCGCGGCCCCTCGTCTCGAGGAATGCCAGGATGGCCTTCCCGACTCCGGCCGACACGGCATCGGGATGCACGTAGACCGCCTTGATCTCAGCCTGCGTGGTCACGATGCAACATAGCCGCACACGACATTATGACGGACAGCCAGGTAAACCTCGCTCTCCTCGAGAGACTGGAGATAGCGCTCCTCATCCGGCCCCTCGCTCCAAGAACCGATCTGATCCGGAGTGTAGTGAGAGCCGCCGAATGTGCGTACGGATGCCGCGTGTACCTCGCAGAGGACCTGCCAGTCAGCGGATGACGCTCGCCGAATCTCCACAGTCGGCGAGCCGTCCACGACTCAGATCGCCGGCGCCGGGCCGAACAGCCGGTCCGCGTTGTCCTGCAGCATCTTCCGCCGCACGTCCTCGGGCAGGTCGAGCGCCAGGAAGGCGTCCAGGTTCTCGCCCATGCCCGGCACCATGGGGCCGGGCCAGTCCGTCCCCCACAGGAGCTTGTCGGCGACGTCGGCCAGGCGCGGGAAGTACCGCAGCAGCCCCTTCGGCGGGATGCCGGAGACGTCCCCCCAGAACCGGGGGTGGCGGCGGAGCAGAAACAGCGACGCGTCGGCGTAGAGCGGCCGCCCCAGGTGGGCCAGGATCACGTCCAGCTCGGGGAAGTCCACGCCCACGTCGTCCAGCGGCATCGGGTCGGCGTAGACGTTCCGGGCGCCGGGGAAGATCGAAGTACCGGTGTGGACCATGATCGGGAGCCCCAGCTCCTGGGCCTGCCCGTACACCTCCGCCAGCCCCGGCAGGCCGTAGCGGTACGCGTTGGCGGCGAACTCCTGGTGCGGCGGGTGCAGCTTGATCGCGCGGACGCCCTGGTCGCGGAGCCGCACCACCGCCTCGCCGGGCCGGGCGCCGCCGACCACGTCCACGCCGCCGAACGGGATCAGCCGCTCGGGCGCCGCTTCCGCCACACGGGCCACGAACGGGTTCACGTCCTCGGTGAACCCCATCAGGGTCGGGCTGACGTAGTTGATGACCCCGATCCGGCTGATCCCCGCCTCGTCCATCCGGCGGAGGACCTCGTCGGGGTCCTCCATCATCCGGATCAGATCGGCCGCGTCGTCCCGCCCCATCAGCATCCGCTCGCGGACCGAGGGCTTCAGCATGTCCCACGGCTGGACGTGGACGTGGACGTCGGTGACGCGCACTCCCTGGATCAACCGGTGCCGAGCCCCTGCAGCGCCATGAGCAGGCCGCCGACCACCCACATCGCCACCGCGAAGGACCAGGCCGAGCCCTTCCCCATGCGGACCGCGTGGACCCCCGCGATCGCCAGGAGCACCGTGTACCAGATCGAGAAGACGTTGACGTTCTGGACCATCCCCCACATGAGGGCCGGCATGTCGCCCCGCTCGACCAGCAGCGACAGCCCGAAGAACGGGGGACCGCCCTCGCGGGCCACCGTCTCGGCGCCCTTGACCGCCACCACCACCGCCTGCGCCGCCGACTGGATGAGCATGACGAAGCCGGCGTAGATCAGAGCGGTCATCGCGACCGCGAAGCGGGCGTTCTTCGCGCCCGTCACGGCGCCCCATCCGTAGAACAGGAACGCGAACAGGGCCACCATGATCGCGGTGGCGATCGGCGCGATCGCCAACCCCACCCACTTGAAGACCTCCATCCCGGCCGCCGCCTGCTCGCGCTGCTCGGGTGTCATGTCCTGCCGCGCCATGCCGATCTCCTGCATCTCGGTCCAGAGCGGCATCTGGAAGAAGGTGATCAGGGTCGTGATGGCGAGCAGCACCAGGAGCGGGACCATCCACCGCGGATGCTCGCCCACGTCGTCGAACGTGGCGCTCGGCTCCAGGAACACGTCCCGCAGGTTCTCGCCGAAGGAGCGGCCGCCCTCGTCCGCCGCCACAGGCTCCGGCTCCGACCACTCCGCCTGACCGTGCTCGTCCATCTGTTCCTCCGGGGTTCGGGGGGGACCTACCGGCCCTTCCATTCGGGAGCGCGCTTCTCGAGGAAGGCGGCCACACCCTCCTCCTTGTCCCGGGTCGAGAACGCCAGCGCGAACAGCTCGCGCTCGTGCTCCAGGCCCGCCGAGAGCGGCATCTCCCACGCCGCCCGGAGGGCCCGCTTGGCGATCGCCAGCGTGACCGGGCTCTTCTCGGCCATCGAGCGGGCGATCGCGAGGGTCCGCTCCCGGAGCTCCTCCGCCGGCACGATCTCGTCCAGCCAGCCGATCTCGTAGGCGGCCACTGCGTCGACGATCTCGCCCGTCAGGACGATCTGCGCCGCCTTGCCGTAGCCGACCAGGCGCGGCAGGCGCTGGGTGCCGCCACCGCCGGGGATCAGGCCGAGCCGGATCTCGGGCTGGCCCAGCCGGGCCGTGTCGGCGCCGATCCGCAGGTCGCACGCCAGCGCCAGCTCGCTGCCGCCGCCCAGGCAGAAGCCCTGGATCATGGCGATCGTCGGCATGGGACAGTTCCACACCCGGTCGAACAGGGTCGGCGACGCCATCGCCGCGCGCTGATCGACCGGCGAGCGGCCCTCGAACTCGCCGATGTCGGCGCCCGCCACGAACGCCTTCTCGCCGGCGCCGGCGAACACCAGGACGCGCGCCTCGTCGTCGGTCTCGGCCGCCTCGATCTCACGGACGAGGGCCTCGCGGACGGCCGCGTTCAGCGCGTTCATCTTCTCGGGGCGGTCGATGGTAAGTATCCGCACCCCATCTTCGGTGGCGGTGCGGACCGCTTCGCTCATGATTCCTCCTCGGGCGGAACGGCCGCGCCGTCCACCCAGCGGTAGAACCCCTCGCCGGATTTGCGGCCCAGCTTCCCCTCGGCCACCCGCCGCCGCAGGATCTCCGGCGCGGCGAAGCGCTGGCCGTCCAGCGTTTCCGCCAGGTGGTCGGCGATCGCCAGCCGGACGTCCAGACCCACCCAGTCGGTCAGCTCGAGCGGCCCCATCGGGTGATTGTATCCGAGCTTCATCGCGGCATCGATGTCCGCCACCGACGCCACGCCCTCTTCGACCATCCGCATCGCCTCCAGCCCCAGGGTCAGCCCCAGCCGGCTGGTGGCGAAGCCGGGGGAGTCGCGGACCACGATCGGCTCCTTCCCCATGGCGCGCACCACGCCGAGCGCCGCCTTGACCACGTCTGGAGTAGTCTCGTCGAGGACGATCACCTCGACCAGCCGCATCCGGTGGACCGGGTTGAAGAAGTGGAGTCCCAGCACGCGGTCGGCCCGCGTCGTCGCCTCCGCCAGGCGGCCGACCGGCAGCGACGAGGTGTTGCTGGCCAGGATCGCGCCGTCGGGCGCGTGCGCGTCCAGCTCGCCGAAGAGCTCCAGCTTGGCATCCAGGATCTCCGGGATCGCCTCCACCACCAGATCGCTGTCCACCACGGCCTGGCCCAGATCGCTCTCCAGGCGGATCCGCTCCAGGGTGGCCGCGCGCTCCCCGGGCGTGACCTTGCCCCGCTCCACGCCCTTCTCCAGCGTGGCCTCGATCGCGTCGCGGGCGGCCTCGGCGCGTTCCGGGTCGACGTCGTAGAGCGCGGTGGCGAAGCCGGCGGCGGCGGCCGCCTGCGCGATCCCCCGGCCCATCGTCCCGCTGCCGATCACCGCCACTACCTGGATGGTGCTCCCCTCCACGCTCAGGTCCCCTCGAACCGGGGGGTCTCCTTGTTCCCGAACGCGAAGAGGCCGCGCGTCACGTCCTCGGAATCGAAGCAGGCGAGCTGGTTCTCCATCTCCTCCGCCAGCATGGTGTCCAGGTCGGTCGAGAGGCTCCGGTACACCGCGTGCTTGATGCGGCCCATGGCGAGCGGGGGACCGGCCGCGATCTGGCGGGCCCACGCGAGCGCCTCGTCCCGCAGCCGGTCGGCCGGGACCACGCGGTGGACCAGGCCGATCGCGCGCGCCTCGTCCGCCGGCACCATGCGGCCCGACCACATGAGCTCGAGCGCCCGCGCCTCGCCCACAAGCCGAGGCAGGAAGTAGGTGCCGCCCCAGTCGGGATGGAGGCCGATCCGGGTGAAGGTCTGGCCGATCGAGGCGGTGTCGGCCATGATCCGCAGGTCGCACGCCAGGGCCAGGTTGGCGCCGCCCCCGGCGGCCGCGCCGTTGATCGCCGCGATCACCGGCTGGTCGAGGCCGCGGATCGTCCGCACCACGCGCTCTCCCGCCTCCAGCAGCCGGGCGAAGTCCCGCTCGTTCTGCTCGGACACCAGCTCGTTCAGGTAGTGGATGTCGGCGCCGGCGCAGAACCCCTTCCCCTCGCCGGTCACGACGATCGCGCGGATGCCGGCGTCCTCCCCCAGCTCCTCGATGGCGTCGCCGATCCGGTCCCGCATGTCGCCGGCGAAGGCGTTCAGCTTCTCCGGCCGGTCGAGCCAGACAGTGCCGATCTCGCCGTCCCGCTCGATCCGGACCCGCCCCTCCGTCACGCGGCCTCCCGCTCCACCAGGAGCGTGGTCCCCATGCCGCCGCTCACGCAGAGGGTCGCCGCGCCCCGCCGCGCGCCGCGCCGCGCCATCTCGTGAAGGAGCGTCACCACGATCCGGGCGCCGGTGGCGCCGATCGGGTGGCCGAGCGCGATCGCGCCGCCGTTCACGTTCACCCGCTCGAAGTCGAGCTCCAGGTCGCGCCCGACGGCCAGGACCTGGGCCGCGAACGCCTCGTTCAGCTCCACTAGGTCCAGGTCCCCCACCGTCCACCCCTGCCGCTCGAGCGCCGTCCGGACTGCCGGGACGGGGCCGATCCCCATGATGGCCGGGTCCACGCCCTCGTTCGCCCAGTCCACGCAGCGGGCGAGGGGCTCCAACCCCAACCGCTCGACCGCCTCCTCCGACGCCACCAGGAGCGCGGCCGCCCCGTCGGTGATGCCGGACGAGTTTCCGGCGTGGACGGTGCCGCCCTCGCGGAAGACGGCGGGGAGCTTCCCCAGCTTCTCGACGCTCGTGCCGGGGCGGGGATGCTCGTCGGCCTCCAGCGTTCCCGGGATCGGGGCGATCTCGGCCGCCCACGCGCCGGCCTCGCGGGCCGCCTCGTAGCGGCGCTGGCTCTCCACCGCGTAACCGTCCTGCGCCGCGCGGTCCAGGCCGTAGCGATCGGCCAGCGTCTCGGCCGTGGCGCCCATCAGCTCGGCGCACAGCGGGCAGTGGAACCCGTCCCGGTACATGCCGTCCACCAGCTCGCCGTGGCCCAGCCGGTAGCCCCAGCGGGCGCGGGGGAGCAGGTACGGCGTGTTGGACATGGACTCGGTGCCGCCCGCCAGCACCAGCTCGGCGTCGCCGAGCGCGATCTGCTGCCACGCCTGCACGATCCCGATCAGGCTGGAGGAGCAGGCCTGGTTGACGGTCCAGGCGGGGGAGCGGAAGGGAACGCCGGCCCGGTGCGCGATCTGCCGCGCCACGTTCGGCCCCACGCCGGCCTGGCGGCCGTTCCCGAAGATCGTGAGGTCCACCGCCGCCGGGTCGACGCCGGCCCGGTCGAGACAGGCCGAGGCGGCGTGGGCCCCCAGGTCGGCGGCGGTCGATTCCGTGAGCGCGCCGCCGAACTTCCCGATGGGGGTCCGGACGGGTGCGCACAGGTAGGCGGCTCGGGAATAGCGGTCGGACATTCGCCGGGCAATATCGCCGCAGGGCGCGGGCTGTCAAAACCGGGGCGAGGGCGCCCGGCCGCCGGGAGCGTTCGCCGCGATCACCGATCTGCCGCTCTGACAGTCTCCCGTCGCTTTTCTCGCGTTGTCTATTGACGTCGAACTGCGGTCCGCAGGGACCTTCGCTCCTCCCCCCCGACCCTCTCAAACGAGTCCCCCATGATCGGATCCACGATCGGCCGGTACCGGATCGACGCCGAGCTCGGCCGCGGCGGCATGGGGATCGTCTACCGGGCCACCCAGCTCACGCTGAATCGGACGGTGGCCATCAAGAT
>CAZUIY010000438.1:0-5338 GCA_964619975.1 uncultured Gemmatimonadales bacterium | reverse complement strand
CGTAGTAGTTCTGGGTCGCGTCCATGAAGATCTCCTGGACGGTCCCGGCCCAGCCCGGCGCGAAGACGATGCCGCGGGTGGCGATCGTGACCAGCCCGGCCTCGCGCACCGAGTTGGCGAAGTACTTGGCGACGTGGGTGGCGAACTGGTTGGACGGCTCGTGCCCGTAGTACCAGGTGGGCACGGCCAGGCTCTCACCGCCCCGGCCGTCGGCGGGCGAGCGCGGGTCCAGCGAGAGCGCCTCCAGCGCCCGGTAGCCGAACGCCAGGTACCGCTCGGGGTCCTCGTCGAAGGTCGGTGAGGGAGCCAGGATCGCGAGCGCCCGGTCGAGCGACTCGTCGGGCAGCGGCGCCAGCCAGGCGCCCAGGTTCCCGGCCTCCATCGCCCCGGGCCCCCCACCCGTCACGACGCGCCACCCCTTCCGGGCCAGCGCCCGCCCCAGCCGCGCCACGTCGGCGTAGACCGGCGCCGAGCGGCTCAGCGCGTGGCCGCCCATGATCCCCACCACGTCGTCGGAGCCCGCGGCCAGGAACTCGGCCATGGCGTCCTCGATGGCGTGGTCGTGCAGCCGCTCGGCCAGCGCCTCCAGGACGCCCGGCGGCTCCGGGCCGCGCCGGCGGTCACGGAACCACGTGTATATGCGGCCGTCCAACGTGTCGGCGAAGAGGCTCCCCGCCCGCTCCACGTCCAGACCTTCCATCAGCTCGGGCACGGTGTAGAGCCGGTCCCGGTACACCTCGAACGGCAGGTCCAGGAGCTCGCGGAGCCGAGGGAAGACGACGCCTCCGGTCTCGATCACGTGGTCGACCGCCGGATTCTCCATGGGGCAGCCGAGGAAGACCGCGCAGCGGGCGTCGACCGACAGCAGGAAGGCGGTCTCGTCCCGGAGGTCCAGCCCCTTCGCCACCACGTGGCGGAGCGACCCGCTCGCCTCCCAGTGACGCTTCAGCTCCCCGACGCTTTCCACAGCGGTGTACATGGGCGGCAACCTAGCCTCTTGACGGACCCGTCGGCGTCTGATATAGTGTTATACACTACTATAACAGTTGACCCGGGCGCGGCAGTCGGCGCGCCCTCATTCGCCGAAGGGCACGACGACGCGGATGGCAGCGGAATGGACAGATGGACAGCCGATCTACCGCCAGCTCCGGGACCGCGCCGTGGCGCTGATCCTGGACGGTGTGCTGGACGAGGGGGATCCCCTGCCGTCCATCCGAACCGTCGCGGCCGAGTTCCGGGTCAACCACCTGACGGTGCTGAAGGCGTATCAGCAGATGGTGGACGAGGAGCTGGTGGAGTCGAGGCGGGGGGTCGGCATGTTCGTCCGGCCGGGCGCGCGGGATCGGCTGCTGGCGGACGAGCGCGAGAAGTTCCTCTCGGAGCAGTGGCCCGCGATCCACGACGCCATTCAGCGGCTCGGGTTGACGCCGGAAGAGCTGGACAGGGCGGTGACACGCGCGGCGGAGTCGCCCGCCGCGGACGAGGAGGCGTGAGCCGATGACGTGCATCGAAGCGCGGGGTCTCAGGAAGTCGTTCGGCCGGACGGTCGCGCTGGACGGCATCGACCTGCGGATCGAGGAGGGACGGATCGTCGGCCTGGTGGGGCCCAACGGGGCGGGCAAGACGACCGCGCTGAACGCGATTCTCGGCCTGACCTCCCACCAGGGCGAGCTCGAGGTCCTCGGATGCGACCCGTGGACCCAGCGCGAGCGGCTGATGCGGGACGCCGCCTTCATCGCGGACGTCGCCGTTCTGCCGCGCTGGATTCGCGTATCGCAGGCGCTCGACTACCTGGATGGCGTTCACCCGCGATTCGACCGTGCCCGGGCCATGGGGTTCCTCGAGAAGACCCACATCCGGCCCTCCGACCGGGTGAAGCAGCTCTCCAAAGGCATGGTGGCGCAGCTCCACCTGGCCCTGGTCATGGCGGTCGACGCGAAGCTGCTGGTGCTGGACGAGCCGACCCTGGGTCTGGACATCCTCTTCCGGAAGCAGTTCTTCGACAGCCTGCTGCACGACTACTTCGACGACGGCCGGACCATCCTGATCGCCACCCACCAGGTCGAAGAGATCCAGGACGTCCTGACCGATCTCGTCTTCATCGACCGCGGCCGCGTCGTCCTCGCCCGCACCATGGAGGACTTCGAGGCGCGCTACCTGGAGGTGACGGTGAACCCGGACCGGCTGGCGGCGGCCCGCGCCCTGGGGCCGATTCACGAGCGCTCGATGTTCGGCCGCACGGTGCTGCTGTTCGACGGGGTGGATCACGACCGGCTGGCCGGGCTGGGCGAGGTGCGGCGGGCCGGAGTCGCCGAGGTGTTCGTCGCGCTCGTCGGCGGCGGGAACGGCGCGACCCCGGGTGCGGTCCGATGAGCGCGACCCCGACGACCCGGCCGTTCTACTGGTCCGTGCGGCGCGAGCTGTGGGAGAACCGATCCGTCTGGATCGCGCCGCTCATTGTCACGGTTCTCGCGCTGCTCGCCTTCCTGGTGACGACGCCCACGCTGCCGGGGAACGTGCGGGCCCTGTCGGGGCCCGGCATGGAGGACGCGCACCTGGCGATCCACGGGCCGTACGGGGCCGTGGCCATGCTCGGCTTCGTGACCGCATTCGTGGTTGGAGTCTTCTACTGCCTGGACGCCTTCCAGGGGGAGCGCCGGGACCGCAGCATCCTGTTCTGGAAGTCCCTGCCGGTCTCGGACCGCACGGTCGTGCTGTCGAAGGCGAGTGTGCCGCTGGTCGTCCTGCCGCTCCTCGTGTTCGCGCTCTCGATCGCCGCGCAGCTCGTCATGCTGATCGTGGGGACCGCGGTGGTCGCCGCCACCGGCGCGGGAGTCGGTCCGATGTGGCGGAACGTGGAGCCGCTCCAGTCCGGGCTCGCCGTCCTCTACGCGGTGATCGTGATCGCACTCTGGCACGCGCCGATCTACGGCTGGCTGCTGCTGGTCTCCGGCTGGGCCCGCCGCACCGCGCTGCTGTGGGTCGTCCTGCCGTTCGTCGCCGCGGCCGGGATCGAGCGGATCCTCTTCGGGACTCTCCGGGTGGCGACCTTCATGCAGACCCTGCTGATCGGCTGGGCGCCCCGGGCGTTCGACTTCGAGGGCGGCGGGATGGCGGACATGCTGGGCATGCTCACGCCGGGCCGGTTCCTGAGCGCGCCGAGCCTGTGGGTCGGGCTCGCGTTCACCGCGGCGTGCCTCGCGGCGGCCGTACGGATCCGCCGCCGCCGGGAGCTTGTATCGTGAGCGGCGGCGGCGGGAGTGCCATGCTCCTCGCCCACATCGTCGCCGGCGCTCTCGCGCTGGTCGCGGGGTTCGTCGCCCTGGCCGTCTCCAAGGGGTCGGCGCTCCACCGGCGGAGCGGGCGGGTGTTCGTCTATGCGATGGTGACCATGGGCGTCAGCGGAGCCGTGATCGCGGCACTGACGGGGGTTTCGACCTCGGTCCTGATGGGGTCGCTCGCGGCCTATCTGGTGGTCACCGGATTCACCGCCGTTCGTCCCACGCCCCCCGCGTGGCGCATACTGGACATCGGCGTCATGGCGGTGGGGCTCTCCGTGGGACTGATGGGATTCGTCCTTGGCGTCCGGGCGCTCGCCCCCGACGCGCCGTCCAACGACATGCCGGTTCCGATGTTCTTCGCCTTCGGCGCGATCGCGCTCCTGGCGGCGATCTCCGACGCGCGTGTGATCCTCGGCCGGAGCATCCGCGGCCGGCCGCGCATGACGAGGCACCTGTGGCGCATGTGCCTGGGCCTCTTCATCGCGTCGGGCTCGTTCTTCCTGGGGCAGGCCGACGAGATCCCGGAGCCCCTCCGCGTCGTCCCGCTGCTCGTGATCCCCGTGCTGCTGCCGCTGCTGGCGATTCCGTACTGGCTGTGGCGCCTCCGGGGCCATGGGGGACGCCGGCTTCCAATCCGGGAAGCCAGGGCCGCGGCCCGACCGCGGCTTCTCACCCGCCACCCTTCGACCGTGGTCCACCGCAGAGAACGACACACCTACCCTGAAGGAGAATCGAGAATGAAATCCATCGGCTTTATCCTGGCCGTCGCTCTGATGACGGTCCCCGGCGCGGGATTCGCGCAGCAGCCCGCAGCGGCCACCACTGTGGCCACCACGTCCGCCACGCAGGAGTCCTTCGCGGCGCTCAAGTCCCTGGTGGGCGAGTGGGAAGGCACCGTCACCGTGGCGGAGATGCCGGAGATGACCCCGAAGATGCACGTCTCGATCCGCGAGACGTCCCGCGGCAACGTGATCGTCCACGAGTTCCAGGAAGCGGGGACCTTGCTGGACGCCACGAAGTACGACCATCCGGTGACGATGTTCTACGTCGATCAGGACCAGCTCGAGCTGGTCCACTTCTGCGACGCGGGGAACCGGCCGCGGATGGTCGGCACGCGGTCGGAAGACGGCAAGACCTTCGCGTTCGAGGTCGTGGAGATCGGGGGCGACCCCACGTACCACATGCACAACATCGTGTTCACGGTCATCGACGAGAACCACCACGTCGAGGAGTTCACGTTCATGATGGGCGACAAGCCGATGCACGCGCGGTTAGACCTGAAGCGCACCGACACCCGGGAGGACTGGACCGCCCGGGTCGTCGCCGCGCGCTGAGCCCCTCCGAGGGGCAGGGGTGCCGCCGGCGACGGACGCGTCGCCGGCGGGCAACCCGTCGGCACGGGCACGCCATCCGTGAGGTCGAGCGCATCGCGTGACCACCGATCAATTCGCCTATCTCAGCGTTCTGGTCTCGATCATCACGGGGCTCGGCATCACCCATCTCCTCACCGGTCTCGGCCGGTTCATGGGGGGCCCGAGGCGCCGCGGGCGTTCCGGGTGCACATCGTGTGGACCGTGAACGTCATCCTGTACCTGGCGTTCTTCTGGTGGTTCACGTTCAGGAGCCGTTGCATTACGGCGATCTGCCCCGCGGGCCCGCCAAAGCTGTAGAGGGCCACCCGCACCCAGACCGGAAGCGTCTGCCTCAGGGAGGGAAAATCTTCGGCGGGGGCTTGGCAACGGGCGTCGGAGTGGTATATACTCACACCGCTTTCAGGAAGGCATCAACACGTCTAAGGGAAGAACGCTCGAAAAGACGACGCGCCCAACTCTCCCAGGACACACCGAAGAGAGCGGCGCTTTTTCATGCGCGAAACCCTGGCCCTGAGAGACCAACCGGCGAAAGACGCCGGGTGCGACACGCGAAAGCGCAGAAAAGGAAGAAAAAAGAAAATGGCCAAAGGCACAGTGAAGTGGTTCAACGACGCCAAGGGTTTCGGGTTCATCCAGCAGGAGAGCGGCCCGGACGTCTTCGTGCACTTCTCCGCGATTCAGGGT
>CAZUIY010000437.1:0-3970 GCA_964619975.1 uncultured Gemmatimonadales bacterium | reverse complement strand
TGTTCCTGGCGGCCGCCATCGGCACGATGATCGCGACGCCGGTCCTGATCCGCGTAGGCCCGGCGGCCGGCGCGTGGCTCCAGGGACTCCCGTTCCTGCCCCGGCCGGCGCCGGTGGATGAAGTGCATCCGGCGGCCAGCGGCGGCCACGTGGTGATCGTCGGGTTCGGGGTCAACGGCCGGAACCTGGCACACGTCCTGACCAGCGTGAAGGTCCCCTACGTGGCGCTGGACCTGAACGGCGACGCCGTCCGCCGCGCCCGCCGGGAGGGGGAGCCGATCCTCTTCGGCGACGTCACCCGCCACGAGGTGCTCGATGCCTGCGCGATCCGGCGGGCGGCGGTCATGGTGATCGGAATCACCGACTTCCGCGCCGTGGTGCGGGCGGTCCGGATGGCGCGCTCGATGGCGCCCGAGCTCCACGTGATCGTGCGGACCCGGATGGTGGCCGAGATCGACACGATCCGCGCGGCCGGCGCCGACGAGGTGGTGGCCGAGGAGTTCGAGTCGTCGATCGAGATCTTCACCCGGGTCCTGGAGCGGTTCCGGATCCCCCCCAACGTGATCGAGGCCCAGGCCAAGATCCTGCGGGGCGACGCCTACCGCCGGCTCCGCAGCGCGCGCGCGGGCCGGGTGTCCGACGCGGTGCTGGAGGTCCTGGCCGCCGGCACCACGTCGGTCTACTACGTCACCGCGGAGAGCCCGGCCGCCGGCGTCACGATCGCCGCCCTGGACCTCCGCCGCCGGGCCGGCGTCACGATCATCGCGGTGGTCCGGGGCGAGACCCCGCGCACCAACCCGCCGCCCGAGTACGAGATCCAGTCCGGCGATTCGCTGGTCCTGGTCGGCAGCCACACCGAGATCAGCCGGGCGTTCGAGTTCCTGGACTCCGGCGGAGAGACAGCGCCCAGCCCGTCGCCGTCGTGACCGCCGCCCCGAGGGGGACGTACCACGGCCAGGCGAGCGCGGAGCGGCCGAAGATCCAGGCGGCGGCCACCGCGGCCACGCCGGCCGCCATGGCGGGGATCGCGTCGGCCTGCCGCGCCCGCGGCACGAAGAGCGCCAGCGCGAACGCGCCCAGGAGCCCCCCGTAGACCAGCGACGCCGCCGAGAGCGCCACCTCGACTGCGGCCGTCCCGCGCGAGAGCGGCACGAACGCCAGCGCCGCCGCCACCAGCGCCACCGTCCAGATCCCGCTGAAGACCCGCCCCGCGCGGAGGATCCGCTCGTCGTCCCGCGTTCCCACCGCCGGCGCCCAGAAGTCGTAGGCGGTGGCCGAGGCGAGGGCGTTGATCGACGACGAGAGGGTCGACATCGCCGCGGCGAAGACGGCGGCCACCACCAGCCCCGTCACTCCCGCGGGCAGGGCCTCGACCACGAAGAAGGCGAACGCCTCGTCGGTCCGCTCGAAGGCGCCCTCCCCGTACAGGCTCCAGAGGCCGATCCCGATCACCAGAAAGAGCGCGAACTGGAGGATCACGCCGAAGCCGCTCGCCACCATCGCCCGCCGCGCGCCCGCCAGGTCGCGGCACGCCAGGACCCGCTGGACGATCAGCTGGTCCGCCCCGTGGGACGCCATCGACAGGAACGCGCCGCCGAAGATCCCGGCCCAGATCGTGTACGGGACGGCGAAGTCCAGCCGCGGATCGATCAGGACCAGCTTCCCCGCCGCGCCGGCGTCGGCCAGGGCCGCGGGCCAGCCGCCGGGCAGGAGCGTCTGCAGGACCGCCGCGGCGGCCAGCGCGCCGGCCACGTAGAGCGCGAGCTGGACCGAATCGGTCCAGACGACCGCGCGGATCCCGCCGAAGAGGGTGTAGACCGCCGTCAGCGCGCCGACCGCCGCCACCGCCGCGCCAAACGGCCAGCCGGTCAGGAACGCCAGCGGCACCGCGGTGGCGAAGAGCCGCACGCCGTCCCCCAGGAGCCGCGTCACCATGAAGATGACGGAGGCGAAGCGCCGGGTGGGCCGGCCGAAGCGGGTCTCCAGCAGCTCGTACGCGGTCGAGAGCTCGCCTCGCCAGTACGCCGGCAGCAGCACCGCCGCCACCACGCACCGGCCCAGCAGGTAGCCGAACGCGAGCTGGAGGAACGCCAGGGTGCCGGCGTAGGCGATCCCGGGCACCGACAGGAACGTGAGGGTCGAGGTCTCGGTGGCCACGATCGAGAGCGCCACCGCCGGCCACGGCAGGTCGCGCCCGCCCAGGAAGTAGTCGCGGCCGGTCCGCTGGCCGCGGCCCAGCCACGCGCCCCACAGGGTGACCGCCGCCAGCCAGGCGACCAGCGTCGCCGCGTCCAGCGGCCTCACGGCGCGGCAGGTCCGATCGGGTGGGGGAGCACGGCGCCCACGATACGTTGACCTCCGCCGGGCGTCCCGCTATTCATTGCCCGTCCGTCGCGGCCCATCTCTCAACAGCGAGGCAACCGAATGAATCTCACCTGTCCGCAGTGCGGCACGGTCTACGACGTCTCCGATTATCCGGAAGGGCACGAGTTCCAGTGCTCGTGCGGCAACACGCTCTCGGTCGGGCCGAAAGGGCCGGTCGGCGCGAACCCCGCCTCGCCAGGAAGCCCGCCGCCACCGTATGGAGGCCCCGCGCCGGGCAGCGACGCCGGGCTCGACACGCCGATCAAGATCCTCCTGTTCTTCCTGAACCTCTGCTTCACGCCGATCGTCGGCCTGGTGTGGTGGCTGATCGTCCGGCAGGACAAGCCGCGGACCGCCAAGGACGTCTGCACGTTCACCTGGATTCCCGCCGTGATCGCGATCGTCCTGTGGGGCCTGTACTTCCTGTTCGTGATCGGCCTGGCGATGTCCGGCGGCATGTGACGTGAGGGCGGGGGTCCGCCCTCCGATCCTGGCGCTCGGCGACGCGCTGCGGCCCCGCGCCGCCCGCGTGCTCGGGTGCCACGGCAACCCCGACCGATGCCTGGCGGTGGCGGGGCGCAGGATGCCGATCTGCGCCCGTTGCGCCGGGTTCATGGCGGGGAACGTGGCGGCCCTGACTCTGTTCGTGGTCAGCGGCCTGCCATCGCTCGGGCTCACGCTGGCCGGCTTCACCTGCCTGGCCCCCGCATTCGCCGACGCCATGACCCAGGCGACCACCTCGTACCGGAGCACCAACCCCCGCCGCCTCGCCACCGGGGTCCTCGGCGGCTTCGGCCAGATCGTGATGCTGGGCGGCTTCGCCGGCTGGGCCGCGCCTCGGCTGGCCGCCGCCATCCTGGGAGCCTGACCGGCTCCACCGCTCGGCCCACAGCCGGGGCATGTGAGCCGGCCGGAGCGGTGGAGGAACTGTAGGGGCCGGCGGGGCCTGCTCGATTCCGCGAACACCGTTCGCGCAAATGGACAGGCGCGGCAGCGGAACCCCATCCCTCCCGTGACGCGTTCGACCACAGTCGCGCGGCAGGGGCCAACTCCGGCCCGTCCGGCCCCGTCCCTGCATCCCTCCGATTGAGAATTCCGGCCGCGTCTTTTAGACTACGGCTGCGGTATTTCTGCCGGGGCGCAACACCCCCCCGCCCGGTCTCATTCTCGAGCCAGATCCCCAGGAGGACCGATGCGGAAGCTCGCCACCCTGCTGCTGCCCCTCGTTGTCGCCGCCGCGGCCTGCGCCGACGACGCCGGCTCCCCCGCCGCGCCTTCGCCGCCGGCCGCCGGACCGATCCCCGCCGCGGACCCGACGATCCTCACGCCGGGGTCCGACTACGTGCCTGGACGGCTCCTCGTCCGGTTCCGGAGCGGCGCCGACGATACCACGATCGCGGCGCTCCACGGGGCGCAGATCACGGAATTGATCTCCCTCGGCATCTCGGCGCTCCAGGTCCCGCCAGGGTTCGAGAAGCATCTGGCCGCCGCGCTGTCCGCCAACCCGTACGTGGAGTTCGCCGAGCCCGACTACTACCGGACCACCGGCGTCCCCTGCGCGACCGGCACGTGCACGCCGCC
The DNA here is from genome assembly GCA_964619975.1 of uncultured Gemmatimonadales bacterium. Lineage (GTDB taxonomy): Bacteria > Gemmatimonadota > Gemmatimonadetes > JACCXV01 > JAHWKZ01 > DATLFF01. The sequence goes on along the minus strand of CAZUIY010000437.1, from coordinate 25 downwards.
GAACGATCCGTACTGGGGCTACAAG
>CAZUIY010000436.1:0-1667 GCA_964619975.1 uncultured Gemmatimonadales bacterium | reverse complement strand
CTAGTCGTCTGATCTGGTCCGAATCTGGACAAAGAGGCCGAGTTTTTGGAAACGGATCACATTTCCCTCTCCGCGCGGTTCCTTATGCAGCTTTCTGGCCGGGAGGAAACGCCGCAAGGATTAGGGCATCGAGCTGATGATCGACCTTGGCGAGAGCGTGAGTGAGCTTTGGATGGGGCTCGGCGGCGTTCTGTGGCCCAAAGGCGACGAGGCTCGGTCGGAAGACCCGGGCCTCGAGGCGCGCATAGAGCCGAGAGAGCTTCCATCCGTAGGGGGTCACCAGGTAGCGATGGGTCCCGGGGGCTCGATGGATGATGCCTTTGCGGGCAAGCCGGCGCAGATCGTAACTGGCCTGGGTCGCCGTGTAGGGGGGTTCGCCCGGCCCCAGCAGACTGGTCACGTGGCGGCGCAGGTCCTGGTTACGGAAGCCGTTGACGAGGTGGGTGAAGAGGCAGAGGGTGAGCATCAGTGCCATCACTCGCGGATCGCCAAAGCGAAGCCCCGGGGCCTTTTGACCGTCCTCGGTGACGGTGGGTTGCACCACGCGTTGGATGCTGCCGGCGGACAGCCCGCAGTTCTGGCTGACCCGCTCGACCTCCAGAAGCCGCCGGTTGATATGGCGTCCGATCCGCTGCAAGTAGCCGAAGTTCGGCAAGCCCTTGTTGACGTCGAAGTCCTTGGAGTTGCGGAAGGTCCCCTCCGTGCGCAGAGCCCGACCCTCCTTGAAGTACTGCTTCAGATCGAAGCTCTTGTACTCGATGTGCAGACTGGGCGATACCCCCTGTTGAATCACTCGGGTGCGGAAGCTGCCGGGTGTGCGCCGGGTGACCTTCTTGTCGAAGACGAGCTGCACCCGGTCCGGGCGTCCGAGATCCATGTTGTCCCGAAGCACCTCCTCGAAGAACTCCCGCCCACGCGCGGGCTGGTCGAAGACCTGGGTCAGGCTCACCTCCATCTGCCAGATCGACAGCTTCCAGTCGTAACCCGCAGCGCGGTCCTCGGCGGTCAAGGGCATCGGCAGCCGATCGAGCCACCGCCTGAGGAATCCTTCGATATCCTCCGGCCCCAACGAGTCACAGATTGCCTGCAAGGCCGCCGGGTCTGCGCACGAGAGGAAGCCGTTGTCGAGAGCTTCGTAGGCGATGCCGCGCTTGTCGAGCTGCCGCTTGGCCCACTCGTGCCCGTTGACGCAGACCTTCAGCGCCCAGGGAGCGTAGCTGCACACCTTCACGAAGGCAGGCCCGAACTCCTCGTCGTCGACGTAGAAGTAGTAGTGGTTGACGTAGACCGTCTTGTCCCGGGTCCAGTCGAACCACCCCGCTCCCTTCTCCGGCCTCGCCTTGCCCTGGAACGCTGTGGTCTTCTCCTGCGCCACCCCGATGAACACCACCCCGCCACGCACCCCGCGCTCCCGGCGCAGCCGGTTCGCCAAGTCGTCCTTGCGCTCCCCGTGACGAAACTCGACCCAGGGAATCCCCTCAGCTTCGGCAAAGCCCTTCACCGCTTCGCGAAACCGCGTCGTGATCTGACCCAGCACCGCCGGCGACGGAATCGGCTTGCCCAGGTGCTCCCGCAAGAAGTACGTCAACCCCGCACCCGTCACCAGCTCCGGCGTGTACCCGTTCAGGTACAGCCGATCCACGCACTCCACCTCCAACGTCACGTGA
>CAZUIY010000435.1:0-4268 GCA_964619975.1 uncultured Gemmatimonadales bacterium | reverse complement strand
AGGCCAGGAGCCGGGCGGCCCGGCCGGCGCGGCCCTCCCCGCCATCGTAGACCAGCAGGACCTGGTCGGTCCGGACGTGCAGGTCTCCCACGTTCTCCTCCAGCCGCGGCAGGGGGACCAGCGCCGCGCCCTCCAGCCGCCCCTCCGCCACGTACGGTTCCGCATCCCGGACGTCCAGCACGTACCACGGCACCTGGGCCGCCGCCATCCGCTCCGCCACGGTGGAGGGGTCGAGCGTCTCGATCACGCCGGGCCGGTCGGGGTCGGCCCCGGCGCGGGGCTGGACCGCGCGGGGGCTGTTACGGCCGGAGGTGATCACCAGGAACTCCTGGCCGAGCGAGTCGATGACGAGCTGGGTGTCGGCCACGACGGAGGGGTCGGGAGCGAGCGCCTCCATGCCGGAGGGGGCCGGCGGACCGTCGGCGGAACGTGGCTCGTCCCCGCCACCGCACGCGCCCAGGACGGCCAGGGTGATCCCGACCCCGATCCCGATCCGCGGTCGCGAGCGGTTCATGGCTCCCGCTCGAACGCGCCGCTGGCGCCGCCGGACTTGTGCTCCAGCCGGACGTCCTCGATCCACATGGTGCGGTCCAGCGCCTTCACCATGTCGTAGAGGGCGAGGAGCGTCACCGACGCCGAGGTGAGCGCCTCCATCTCGGCGCCGGTCCGGGCCGTCACGACGATCTCCGTCTCGACCCGGACGCCGGGGAGGCCGGAGTCCGGCTCCAGGCGGACCGCCGCGTGCTCCAGGGGCAGCGGATGGCAGAGCGGCAGCAGGTCCGGCGTCCGCTTGGCGGCCTGGATGCCGGCCACCCTCGCCACCGCCAGGGCGTCCCCCTTGGCGAGCTCGCCGGAGACGATCGCGTCGAAGGCCCGGGCCGACATCCGGAGCGTCCCGCTGGCCCGCGCCACCCGCCGCGTGACGGCCTTGGCGGAGACGTCGACCATGCGCGCCGCGCCGGTCTCGTCGATGTGCGACGTGTCGCTCATCCTTCCGCGCCGTTGGAGGCCGGCCGCGCCGGGTGATCGCCCGCGTCCGATGTCCAGGCCCCGATCCCGCGGTACCGTGCGCACCGCTGGCGGATCCGCTCGGCCGGCTCCAGCGCCGCCAGCGGGGACAGGTGCCGCCGCAGGACCTCCTCCAGCGCGCGCGCCGTGGCCGCGTAGTCGGTGTGGGCGCCCCCCATCGGCTCGGGGACGACCTCGTCGACCACGCCCATCTCCAGCAGGTCGGCGGCGGTGATCTTCATGGCCCGGGCGGCCACGTCGCGCTTCTCGCCGTCCTTCCACAGGATGGCGGCGCACCCCTCCGGGCTGATGACCGAGTAGAACGCGTTCTCCAGGATCAGGATGCGGTCCGTGACGCCGATCCCGAGGGCGCCGCCCGAGGCGCCCTCACCGGTGACGATAGATATGGTGGGGACGCGGAGCGCGGCCATCTCGCGCAGGTTCCGCGCGATCGCCTCGGCCTGGCCGCGCTCCTCGGCGCCGATGCCGGGATACGCGCCCGGCGTGTCGATCAGCGAGACGACCGGATGGCCGAACTTCTCCGCCATCTTCATCAGCCGGAGGGCCTACCGGTACCCCTCCTGGTGCGGCATGCCGAAGTTCCGCTGCAGGTTCTGCTTGGTGTCGCGACCCTTCTGCTGCCCGATCACCAGCACGGGCATCCCGTCGAAGCGGGCCATGCCGCCGATCATCGCGCGGTCGTCGCCGTAGGCGCGGTCGCCGTGGAGCTCGACCCAGTCGGTGAAGCACCGTTCCACGAAGTCGAGCGGGTACGGCCGTCGCGGGTGGCGCGCCAGCTGGACCCGCTGGATCGGGGACAGGTGGCTGAAGACGTCCTCCTTGAGGCGCGCCAGCTTGGCCTGGAGCGTGGAGAGCTCGGTGGAGACGTCGATCCCGCGCTCGTCCGCCATCTCCTCCATCTCGGCGATCTTCGTCTCCAGCTCGACGATCGGCCGCTCGAAGTCCAGGTGGAGGTGGCGGCTCACGAGCGGGCGGCCCGGGGCGGACGCCCGGTCCGGTCGCGGCCCCGGCCGTAGCCGGCGCCGCCGTTTCCACGGGCGGGCGGGGCCTCGCGCGGCCGGTCGTGCCCGAGCCGCACGTTCTCCTCCCCCAGGAGCGCGTGAAGCGGCTCCAGCAGCGCGGCCGAGAGCGCCACCCGGAGGCCCCGCGGCGAGAGGACCGCCTGGTGGGCGCCGGTGTCGATCGTGAGCCGCACCGGCATGGAGCCGGAGTGCCGCGCCAGGAGCGAGCGGACCTCGGCCAGCGTATCGGCGTCGCACCGGTCCCGCGACACGACCACGTCCAGCCGGCCGTCGGCGGTGGCGCCCGCCTCGGCCAGCGGCACGATCGAGTCGGCCATGATCTTGGGGGTGTCGTCCTCGTCCTTGCGGTCCAGCGCCCCCTCCACCAGGATCGGCGTGTCGCTGTGGATCAGCCCCCGGGCGGCCTCGTAGACGGTGCTGAACGCGATCACCTCGATCGTGCCGCCGTAGTCCTCCAGGACGAAGAAGGCCATCTCGGCGCCGCGCTTGTCGCGCAGCCCGCGGACCCCGGTCACCACGCCGCCCACGGACACCGGGGTCCGGTGCGCCAGCTCGCCCAGGTCGGCGGTCTTGTGGCGGGCGAAGGCGGCGAGCTGGGCGCGGCACTTGTCGAGCGGGTGGCCGGAGATGTAGAAGCCGAGCACCTCCTTCTCCATCCGCAGCCGGTCCCCGGCCGAGAGCTCCTCGACGGCGGGCAGCGGCGGCAGGTTGGGGCTCGTGTTCTCGGGGGCGCCGCCGAAGATCGTGAACTGGCCGCGCGCCCGGTCGTCGGCCTTCCGCTGGCCGTAGCCGATGGCGAGGTCCAGCACGCCCACCTGCTGGGCGCGGTGCCCCTCGAGCCCGTCGCACGCGCCCGCCATGACCAGGCTCTCCAGCACCCGCTTGTTCGTCTGCCGCAGGTCCACCCGCTCGGTCAGCTCGAACAGGTTGCCGAAGACGCCGTGCTTCTCCCGCGCCTCGATGATCGCCTCGATCGCTCCTCGGCCGACGTTCTTGACCGCGCCCAGGCCGAAGCGGATCCCCTCGTCCACCACCGTGAAGGCGTAGCCGGACTCGTTCACGTCCGGCGACAGGATCGGGATCCCCATCTTCCGGCAGCCGTCGATGTAGCGGACGACCTTGTCGGTGTTCCCCATCTCGTTCGACAGGAGCGCCGCCATGAACTCGCGCGGCCAGTGGGCCTTGAGCCAGGCGGTCTGGTACGACAGGAGCGCGTAGGCCGCGGAGTGGCTCTTGTTGAAGCCGTAGCGGCCGAACGTGGCGATGTCCCCCACCAGCCGCTCCACCACGGGGGCGGGGTACCCCCGCTCCAGGGCGCCCTCGCGGAACCGGCCGAGCTGCTCGTCGATCAGCGACTGGATCTTCTTCCCCATCGCCTTCCGCAGCACGTCCGCCTCGGCGAGCGAGAACCCGGCCAGCCGGTGGGCGATCTGCATCACCTGCTCCTGGTAGGTGATCACCCCGTACGTGTCGCCGAGGATCTCCTCCAGGTCCGGGTGGTACGCGTCGACCGCCTCCGCCCCCTTCTTCCGGTTGATGTACCGCTCGGTCATGCCGGTATCGAGCGGACCCGGTCGGATCAGGGCGTTCACCGCGATCAGGTCCTCGAACCGGTCGGGCTGCATGCGGCAGCAGATGTCGGTGGCCATGGAGGACTCGAACTGGAACACGCCCTCCGATTCCCCGCGGCCCAGCATCCGGTAGGGCTCCGGATCGTCCAGCGGGATCCGGTCGGGGTCCAGCGGCTCGCCGGTCCGCGCCTCGATCGCCTTCACCGCGTCGTCGATGACCGTCAGGGTCTTGAGCCCCAGGAAGTCGATCTTCAGGAGCCCCACCTGCTCCACGGCGTTCATGTCCCACTGGGTGGTGAGCTCGCCCTTCTCGGAGCGGTAGAGCGGCACGTAGTCGACCAGCTCGCCGGGGGCGATCACGACCCCGGCGGCGTGGACCGATGCGTGCCGCGCCATCCCCTGCAGGTTCTTCGCGTCGTCCAGCAGCCGGCGGGTGCGGTCGTTCGTCTGGTACGCTTCGGCGATCTCGGGGACCATCTCGATCGCCTCCTCGATCCGGACCGGCTGGGGCGAGCCGGCGGCGTTCGGGATCAGCTTGGCCAGGCGGTCGGCCTCGGCGAGCGGCACCTGGAGCACCCGGCCCACGTCCCGCACCACCGCCTTCGACTTCATGGTGCCGAACGTGATGATCTGGGCCACCGAGCCC
>CAZUIY010000434.1:0-7913 GCA_964619975.1 uncultured Gemmatimonadales bacterium | reverse complement strand
AGTGCACCCGTGAGGTGCACCTGTGACTCGCTTCGTCTTCGGGCGCCGGTCCCGTCCCGGCAGTCGGACGAGAGGCCACGCCTCGATTCACTTCGGGCCCATCTGCTGAACGACGTCCCGGCCTCCGAGCGCCGGGAGCCCGTGATCACCATCCACCGGACTCACTCCCCCAAGGTAACGCGGGTCCTCCGGACCGTCGAGGGAAGGGTTCAGTACGGCTTCCCCGGACGCGTGGCCGGGCCGTCCTCTTCCACGGGGCTCCAGTAGCTGTCCCGCTCGCGGTCGATCCGGATCTCGAGCAGGTCCTTTCCCATCAGCCGCAGCAGCCAGCCGAACGGCGTGATCACCAGGAAGAACGAGAGCGTGAGAAGGACGCGGGTCATGATCGCCGAGAGGATCAGGGCGAAGCGCATCCACGCCCGCTCCACCGGTCCCAGGATCCCCGGCACCAGGAGGCCGGTCACGGCGAAGACCGCCGCCGCGCCCCACAGCCACTCCGCCAGGCCCGAACCCCGCCACCAGGCCAGCCCGCCCAGCAGCGTCAGCGGCACCGCCATCGTGAGCCCGAACTTCCGGAGCTCCGCGCGGCTCTTCTTCTCTCCCGCTCCCTTCATCGCGCTCCTAGAACAACGTGTAGATGAAGGGCGCCACGACCGAGCCCTGGGTCATGACGATCAGGAGGCTCAGGAGCAGCATGAAGACCACGATCGGCACGAGCCACCACTTCTTGCGGACCCGCAGGAAATCCCAGATGTCACCGAGCTTCGACATGATCCACGCTCTCCTTTCGCGACTCGGCCAGGGCGGACGGGTCCGCGGCCATCGCGCTGACGCGCGCGGCCACGGCCTCGCCGGCCCGCATCTGGCCCGGGGGACTCAGGTGTCCGTCCCCGGGGAAATAGACGTTCCCGCCTTCGGCCGCCAGCGCCTCCAGCGGCTCGACCAGGGGCAGGAACGGGATCTCGAGCTCCCGGCAGAGATCCGCCAGCGCCCGATCCACGGCATCGTGATCCGCCGCGGCCAGCTCCGGATACACGTCTCCGACCCGCTCCCGCCACGCCGGATCGATCCGGTACGCCGGCGGAATGCTGACGACCAGTACGGGGCGCTGGCCCGCGATCTCCACGAGGACCTCCCGGTAGAGCGCCATCGCTCGCTCGATCCCGCCGGGTTCTGCGAAGAGGCCGGCGTCGTCGCCGAAGCCCTCCCGCATCGCCGCCCGCCGCCGCTCTTCGGAGGAGAACGAGATCCCTCCCTGGGCGCGGAGCCGGTTGGCCAGCCGGTAGAGGTAGAGCCGGTCCAGCTGGTCGCGCGCGTGAGGCTCGTACTCCCGGCCGCACCGCTCGGCTCCCGCGGATTCGGTGGGAGGCTCCTCGCCCAGATCCTCCAGGCGGCCCGCCTGGTTCGCGGCGTTGAAGAAGTCGTTCGTGTAGTTCAGGATCACGACCAGGTCGGGGTCCACCGCCGGCGCGTGCCGGAGGTAGCGGTGGTACATCCGGACGATGCCGTCGCCGGGAATCGAGAGGTTGAACGCGTCCACCCCCTCCAGCGCCGCGATCCGGCTCACGATCGTGGAGTCGGCCGGCACCCCCCACCCGAAGCCGAACGAGTCGCCCAGGATGAGGACCCGGTAGGGATCCCGCTTCTCCTCCCATGGCCCGTCCCGGTAGCCGCGGTCGTTGGCGACGTGCCGGACGCCGCCCCACTCGCCGAGCTGCATCACGCTGGCCCCCGGACGCATGATCCGCAGGTCGTCGGCGTCCTTGCAGAATCCGGCCCGGGCCCAGCTCTCCACCGGAAGATCCTGGTAGACGACCCGCAGGAGGACCTCTCCGAGAACCAGGGAGACCACCGTGGCGCCGAGCAGCAGAAGGAGGTTCTTCCCCACTTCAGTCGAGCTCGAACTCGTCGCGCCAGTCGCCGTCGTCGGGGAACGGCGGCTGATCGCTCTTGTGGAGCAGCACGTCCTCCAGGACCAGCGCGTCCATCTCGGTCCGCATGAAGCAGCGGTAGGCGTCCTCCGGGGTGCAGACGATCGGCTCCCCGCGCACGTTGAACGAGGTGTTGACCAGCACACTGCAGCCGGTGCGGTCGCGGAACGCCTCCAGCAGCGCCTTGTAGCGCGGGTGCGCCTCGCCGTCCACGGTCTGGACCCGCGCCGAGTAGTCGACGTGGGTGACGGCCGGAATGTCGCTCCGCGGCACCTTCAGCAGGTCGATCCCGAAGAGCCCGGGGGTCGGGCCATCGGCCGCGATCCGCCGCTCCTCCCGGACCGGCGCCACCACCAGCATGTAGGGCGAAGCCCCCTCCAGCTCGAAGTAGCGCCCCGCATCCTCCGCCAGGCAGGATGGGGCGAAAGGCCGGAACGACTCGCGGTACTTGATCTTCAGGTTCATCACGGTCTGCATCTCGCGGTTCCGCGGATCGCCCAGGATGCTGCGGGCGCCGAGCGCGCGGGGGCCGAACTCCATGCGGCCGCTGAACCACCCGACCACCCGCCCCTCCTCGAGGAGGGCGGCCACGCGGTCGGCGCCGTCACCGTCCAGGCGCTGGAACGGGCGGTCCTCCCGCTCCAGCCACTCGGCGATCGCACCCGTCTCGAAGGCCGGCCCCAGGTAGGAGCCCGACTGCGTGTCGCCGCCGTCCTCCCGCGCCGTCCGCGGCCCGTCCATCACCTGGTGCCAGGCGAAGAGCGCCGCGCCGAGCGCCCCGCCGGCGTCACCCGCGGCCGGCTGGATCCACAGCTCGTCGACCACGCCCTCCCGCAGGATCCGGCCGTTCGCCACGCAGTTGAGCGCCACGCCGCCCGCCATGCAGAGCCGGCGCTCGCCGGTCTCGCGGACCACGTGGCGCGCCATCCGGAGCACCACCTCTTCGGTCACGTCCTGGATCGAGCGGGCCAGGTCCATCTCGCGCTGGGTGATCTTCGTCTCGGGCTTCCGCGGGGGGCCGCCGAAGAGCTCGTGGAAGGCGCCGGACGTCATCGTGAGGCCCTGGCAGTAGTTGAAGTAGCGCATGTCCAGCCGGAAGGAGCCGTCCTCCTTCAGGTCCATCAGCTCGTCCATGATGAGCCGCGCGTACTTCGGCTCTCCGTAGGGGGCCAGGCCCATCACCTTGTACTCGCCCGAGTTCACCCGGAAGCCGGTGTAGTACGTGAAGGCGGAGTAGAGGAGGCCCAGGCTGTGCGGAAAGCGGAGCTCGTGGGTCAGGTCGATCCGGTTGCCGTCGCCGAGGCCCATGGAGGCGGTCGCCCACTCCCCCACCCCGTCCACGGTCAGGAGCGCCGCCCGCGAGAAGGGCGAGGGGAAGAACGCCGACGCGGCGTGCGACTGGTGGTGCTCGGGGAACAGGATCCGGCCCTCGAAGCCGATCTCGTTCCGCAGCGTCTCCTCCATCCACAGCTTCTCGCGGAGCCAGAGCGGCATCGACATCAGGAACGAGCGCAGCCCCCGCGGGGCGAACGCCAGGTACGTCTCCAGCAGCCGCTCGAACTTGAGCCACGGCTTGTCGTAGAACGCCAGCGTCTCCACGTCCTCGACCGTGATCCCGCCGGCCTCGAGGCAGTACTCCACCGCGCGCGCCGGGAACCCGTGGTCGTGCTTCTTGCGGGTGAAACGCTCCTCCTGGGCGGCCGCTACGATCCGCCCGTCGGTCACCAGGCAGGCGGCCGAGTCGTGGTAGAAGGCGGAGATGCCGAGGATGTGCTGGCTCATGGGCGCCGGGGCCGGGGTTCAAAGTAGACGAGCCGGGAAATTCCCGGCCCGTCGTCGTCATGAAGATGGTGGGCAGTGCAGGATTCGAACCTGCGACCTCCGGTATGTGAGACCGGCGCTCTAACCAACTGAGCTAACCGCCCGAAGAGAAACGAATTTAGATCCCCTCGAGGGGCGGGTCAACGACCGTCCGGGCCCGTCATGAGCAGGACGGAAGACTGATCCCTCGGGTCTCCCTGCGCACCGAACGTCCGCTGGCACACCCCTTCAACGCCGGGAAAGGTGCCATTGAAGACCATGATGCCGCTCGCTTCGATCTCACCGGTCCGGAACTGTCCCACCTGCATCGTGATGTCGACCAGGACATCGGTGGGGTCCCCGTCCACCGTGAGGGAGAGGAGCGCGTCGCCGGAGGCCTGCAGGATCCCCGTCGCGTCCAGGGTCCCTTCCAGAGTGCCCTCCTCACCGAACTCGATCCGCCACAGGTCGTTGTCCAGACGAATGATGGTCATCTCGGCTCCATGAGACGTGCCTTCGTCGTTGGCGCAGGTGTCTTCGATGTAGCCGATCTGGAGGCTGTATGCCCCTTCCAGCGTCGCGTCCTCCTCGTCACAGGCGGTGGCCGCCAGGGCGACGAGGCCGATTCCGATCCACGTTCGCATGAGCTGTCCTCTTCTCTTTTCGGGATGTGGGCCCGGCTGGATTCGAACCAGCGCCCCTCGGATTATGAGTCCGGTGCTCTGACCGCTGAGCTACGGGCCCCCTATGGGGGGCATCTTGAAACTCTACAAAGGTTTGAGCGGTTTGGTTCCAATCGTCCGGAGGTCGAATCGCCGGAGAGTCGCAGGGAGACAAGATACCTCGCCCCGGCCGATCGTGCGCCATCGAGGGAGGCTCGGGGCCGGCGGATCCACCGGCCGATGCCAGAGGTGCCGTACTACCCGCTGGATCCCGCCCGTGATCCCCCCCCGTCCGGCTCGTAGCCGGCCTCGGCCAGCGCCGCCTCCAGCGTCAGCTCCCGACCCGCCGCCCGCTCCGCCCGCACGTCCTCCTCCGGAAGCTGGCTCCGGAGGAGCCGCCAGGCGCGGTCGTGCGTCAGCCGGTCGGCGGGATCCTGGGGCCACGAGCGCTCGTCCCGGATCCGCTGAGCCGCGCCGTAAAGCCGCGCCGCGCGCCGCGGGTCGTCCCCCACGGCCACCGCCGCCAGCCCCTCGAGCGCTCCGGCCACGTAGTCGGGGGTCTCCACGCGGAGCGCCAGCCGCAAGGTGTCCCACCACAGCTTCCGCGCCACGCCGGGCCGGCCGCGGGCCAGCGCCACGTGGGCCAGGTTCCCCAGCAGCACCGCCTGCTGGAGCCCGTCCCCCAGCTCCCGCTCGTACGCCAGCGCCTCGGCGTAGAGCTCGCCGGCCCGCTCCATGCGACCGGCCAGCCGGGCGGCCTCCCCCGACACGTTCAACGCGAACGCCAGGACGGGCTGGACCTCGGCCCGCCGTGCCGTCTCGACCGCCTCCTCGAGCGTCGCCTCCGGGTCCAGCCCGTCGTCCATGTCGCAGGTGGCGATGGCGATCAGGCCGCCGACGATCCGGCGCAGGTTCCCGGACGCCCGGGCCTCCTCCAGGCACCGCTCGGAAGCGGCGCGGGTGGCGGCCGGGTCGAGCCCCCGCAGGAGCTGCCCCGCCATGAACCAGCCGCGCGCGCGGAGCGACAGGTCGGCGCTCCGCTCCACGGCCCGCTCCAGCCACCGCGCGCCCTCCAGCCGGTGGCCCGGTCCGCCGCGGCGGATCCAGAACGGGTACATGGCGTGCGCGAAGAGAAGCGCGTCGTCGGGCTCCCAGTCGGGCTCGAGCGCGCGGGCGAGCGCCACGCGCAGGTTCGGCTGCTCCCGCTCGAACCAGTCGTAGGCCGCGCGCTGCCCCGGGCCGAACAGGTCCCGCTCCACGGCTTGCGCGCGGTCGGCGTACCAGCGGGCGTGGCGCCGCGCCCGCTCCACCGCCTCGCCCGACTCCACCAGCCGCTCGCGGGCGTAGGCCCGGATCGTGTCGAGGAACGCGTAGCGGGTCTCCCCGCCCGTGTCGTCCCCCGGCTGCCGGACCGCGACCAGCGACTTGACCACCAGGCGGACGAGAACCCGCGACACGTCCTCCGGCGGGAGGTCGCCGCCGGTATTTTCGTCGCCACAGATCGCGTCCGCAGCGGCCAGGTTCCACTCCCCCGCGAAGACGGCCAGCCGCCGGAAGAGGACCTGCTCGGCCGGATCCAGCAGGTCGTGGCTCCACTCGATGGTGGCCCGGAGCGAGCGGTGCCGCGGCCGGAGCGACCGAGGGCCGGCGTCCAGCAGCCGGAAGCGCTCGTCGAGGCGCTCCAGCATGTCGCGGGGCGCCAGGGCGGCGGCGCGCGCCGCGGCCAGCTCCAGCGCCAGCGGGCTGCCGTCCAGCCGGCGGCAGAGCTCGAGCAGGTCGGCCGCGTTCTCCGCCGTCAGCGTGAACTCCGGCCGCACCATGCGGGCCCGGTCGACGAACAGCCGGACCGCCGTCGAATCCGCCGCGACGGCCAGCGGATCCTCGTCGTCCGGGGCCGCGATCCCGTCCATTGGGCCGACCGGGATCACCACCTCCCCGGCCACCGCCAGGAGCTCCCGGCTGGTCGCCAGCGTGTGGACCCGGGGGCAGCCGGCCAGGAGCTCCTGCGCCAGCTCGGCGCACGGTTCGATCAGGTGCTCGCAGTTGTCGAGGACGATCAGGAGCCGGCGGTCGCGGAGCGCCCCGGCCAGGGCCGCGGCGGTCCGGCCGGCCGCTTCGGGCAGCCCCACCGCCGCCGCGACCGCCTCGGCCACCAGCTCCGGCTCCTCCAGCGCCTCCAACCGCACCAGCCACACGCCGTCCGGCTCCCGGTCCACTCGCTCGGCTGCGGCCTGGAGCGCCAGCCGGGTCTTGCCCGTGCCGCCGGGGCCGATCAGCGTGACCAGCCGGTGGGCGTCCAGCCGCTCCAGGACCGCCGTCATCTCGCGCTCGCGGCCGATGAACGCGGTGGCCTGGAGCGGCAGGTTGTGGCGCACGGCGTCCAGGGTACGGATCGGCGGGAAGTCGGCCGGCAGCTCGGGGTGGGCGAGCTGCCAGACGCCGAGCGGCGCCTCCAGGTCCTTCAGGCGGTGCCGCCCGAGGTCCACCAGCTCGACCCCCGCCGGCAGTCCGTCGGCCGCCCGCTCGCGGGCCGCGGCCGAAACCAGGATCTGGCCCCCGTGGGCCACCGCCAGGAGCCGCGCGACCCGGTTCAGCGCCGGGCCGAACCAGTCGTCGTCCCGCGCCTCGGCGGGGCCCGCGTGGATCGCCATCCGAGCGCGCACCGGCCCGCCGGCGGGGGTCGCCAGGCCCGCCAGCCGCCGCTGGGCCCCGAGCGCCGCCGCCAGCGCCGCCGGGGCTTCGCCGAATACCGCGCAGACGCCGTCGCCGAGCCGCTTGAAGATCCGCCCCCCGGCCGCGGCGACCGCCTCGTCCAGCGCCGCGTCGTGCGCCGCCAGCGCGGGGGCCATGCCCTCGGGGTCGCTCTCCCAGAGCGCGGTCGAGCCTTCGATGTCGGTGAACAGGAACGCGGGGGCGCCGGACGCGTCCGGTCTCACGTCGGCGAGGGTCGGTTCAGATGTCGTAGAACTTGAGGAGGTCCCGGCACTTGGAGGGGTGGCGCAGCTTCTTCAGCGCCTTCGACTCGATCTGCCGGACCCGCTCGCGCGTGATGTTGAAGATCGAGCCGACCTCCTCCAGCGTGCGCGGGCAGCCGTCACCGATCCCGAACCGCAGGCGGATGATCCGCTCCTCCCGGCTCGACAGCGTGTGCAGCACGGTGTTCACGTTCTCCTGGAGCAGCGCGAAGGCCGCGTTCCGCGACGGCGACATCGACCGGGGATCCTCGATGATGTCGGAGATCTGCGTCTCCTGATCCGACTGGACCGGCCGGTCGAGCGAGATCGGCTCCTGCGCGATCTTCAGGACCGCCTTCACCTTGTCGACCGGCAGGTCGAGCGCCGCGGAGATCTCCTCCGGGGTCGGCTCCCGGCCCACCGCCTGCACGTGCCTGCGGCTGAATCGCGTGACTCTGTTTATGGTATCGATCATGTGGACCGGGATCCGGATCGTCCGCGACTGTTCCGCGATCGCGCGGGTGATCGCCTGCCGGATCCACCACGTGGCGTAGGTCGAGAACTTG
>CAZUIY010000433.1:0-7423 GCA_964619975.1 uncultured Gemmatimonadales bacterium | reverse complement strand
CGAGCTGCGCTGCTCGTTCTGCGGCAAGAGCAAGGAGCACGTCCAGAAGTTCATCTCCGGCCCCAGCGTCTACATCTGCAACGAGTGCATCAAGCTCTGCAACGAGATCCTCGAGGAGGAGGCGATGCAGGGCCAGGCGGCCCCGCTGCAGGACCTGCCCACGCCACAGGGGATCAAGGATCATCTCGACCTGTACGTGATCGGCCAGGACAAGGCCAAGAAGAACCTGTCGGTGGCGGTCTACAACCACTACAAGCGGATCAACGCGCGGACCGAGGACGACGTCGAGATCGAGAAGTCGAACATCCTGCTGATCGGCCCCACCGGAGTCGGCAAGACGCTGCTGGCCCAGACGCTCGCCCGCTTCCTTCAGGTGCCGTTCACGATCGCCGACGCCACCACGCTGACCGAGGCCGGCTACGTGGGCGAGGACGTGGAGAACATCATCGTCCGGCTCCTCCAGGCGTCGAACTACAACGTCGCCGAGGCCGAGCGCGGGATCATCTACATCGACGAGATCGACAAGATCGCCCGGAAGAGCGAGAACCCCTCGATCACCCGCGACGTCTCGGGCGAGGGGGTCCAGCAGGCGCTCCTGAAGATCCTGGAGGGCACCGTCGCCTCCGTGCCGCCCCAGGGCGGTCGGAAGCACCCCCAGCAGGAGTACATCCAGGTCAACACGCGGAACATCCTGTTCATCTGCGGCGGCGCGTTCGACGGCCTCGACAAGATCATCCAGCGGCGGAACGACGCGCAGGTGATCGGCTTCCCGCGCCCCGGGGCCCGGCCGGTGCTGGATCAGATCGCCGAGGTGATGGCGCTGGCGGAGCCGGAGGACCTGATCCACTACGGGCTGATCCCCGAGCTGGTGGGCCGGCTGCCGGTGGTCGCGAACCTGGAGCCGCTCGACACCGAGACCCTGGTGGAGATCCTGCTCACGCCGAAGAACGCGCTGCTGAAGCAGTACCAGCGGCTGTTCGACATGGAGGGCGTCACGCTCACGTTCCAGCAGGAGGCGATCCGCGCGATCGCCGAACGGTCGGTTGCCCGGAAGACCGGCGCCCGCGGCCTCCGCGCGGTGGTGGAGGAGACGATGCTGGACATCATGTTCGACATCCCCTCCCGGACCGACATCGAAGAGGTCGTGGTGACCCGCGAGACCGTGATCGACCACAAGCCCCCGATCTACGTGCTCAAGCGCCACTCCGAGCGGCGGGTGGAGGACCGGACCCGGGCCCGCGAGGCCTGAGCCGCCCGCCCGAGCCGCCGACTTCCGGCCCCGTGACCCTCGACACCCACGAGGCCCGGCTCGCCCTGACCACCACCGATCCGTTGGAGCGGCCGTCTCCGCCGCTCACCGAGATCGCCTTCGTCGGCCGCTCCAACGTCGGCAAGTCGACCATGCTGAACTCGCTCATGCGGCGGAAGAAGCTGGCCCGGACCAGCAAGACCCCCGGCAAGACCCAGACCCTGAACTACTACGCGGTGGGCGACGCCTGTTACTTCGTCGACCTGCCCGGCTACGGCTACGCGAAGGTGCCCGAGGCGACCCGGCGGCAGTGGGGGCCGATGATGCACCGCTACCTCGAGGAGAGCCCGCGGCTGGCCGGGGTGGTCTCGCTCGTGGACGGCCGCCACACGCCGACGGCGCTCGACCGCGGCATGGTCGGCTGGTTGGCCGAGCGCACCATCCCGACGCTGATCGTCCTCACCAAGGCGGACCAGGTGAAGCGCGGCGGCCGGCTCGAGCGGATGGAGACGGCGGTCGAGACCCTGGGCGTGGATCCGGACCAGGTGCTATGGTTCTCGGCGAAGACCGGCGAGGGCCGGGACGACATCTTCACCGCCCTGAGAGGGCTTCTGGAGGACGCGTGAGACGATTCCGTTCGGGCCGCGCCGCAGGACCGGCCGCGCTTCTGGCGCTCGCCGCCGGCTGCGCCGCGCCGGCCGCCGAGACCGACTCCACGGCCGTGCCCGTCCGCACCTCCCCCGACACCGCGGCGGTGGAGCGAACGACCCCGGCCGGGGGCCGGTCGCTCGGCTACCTCCAGTGGGAGGATCTCGGCATCCGCCTGGTCGGCGAGGGCGCCACGGCCGGGCTCCGGATCGACGTGACCACGCTGAACGAGGAGGCGATCGCCCTGGCCGGGGAGGACGTCCGCACCTACTTCGCCGACCTGAAGACCCGGATCGTCGAGGCGATCCCACCCGAGCGGGCGGAAGGGCTGCACCCGTTCCTGGTGGCGTTCTCGGGGTTCGAGAAGGAGGTCCGGTACGACCCCACGCGGCTGCAGCTCCGGGTGGAGGGCTCCTCCCATTACCCGCGGACGATCGTCCCCATCAGCCCCGAGTTCGACAACCGCCTGGTGGGGTTGTACCAGACCGTCTACGCGATCTACCTGTTCGAGCCGAACATCGACCTCCAGGCCACGCTCGAGTTCCAGTACGGTGAGCTGACGTCGGGGAACGCCTGGCGGACCGTGGTGGAGCGGATCGAGCGGGCGAAGACCCGGAGCCGCGAATGACGCGGGGCGCGCGGCGCGTGTTCCTGACCGGCGCCAACCGCGGCCTGGGCCTCGAGTTCACGCGCCAGTGGGCCGCCGGGGGCTGGCGGGTGTTCGCCTCGTGCCGCGAGCCCGGCGAGGCCGGCGAGCTGCACGAGCTGGCCGAGTCGTACCCCGACCGGGTGACGGTCGTCCCGTGCGACGTCGCCGACGACGCTTCCGTGGCGGAGGCGGCCGAGGCGGTGGCGGCGGAGACGGACGGGCTGGAGCTGGTCCTGAACAACGCCGGCGTGGGCGGCTGGCGGGGCGGGATCGAGGAGCTGGACCTGGACGAGGTGAGGCGCGTGATGGACGTCAACGCGCTGGGCCCGATGCGGGTGGCGCGGGCGATGCTCCCGCTCCTGCGCCGGGGCAACGACCCGCGGCGGATCGTCCACATCACATCGCTCATGGGCTCCCTCGGTGACAACGGCTCCGGCGGCGCCTGGCCCTACCGGATGTCCAAGGCAGCGCTGAACGTGGTCGGGGTCAACCTGGCGCACGAGCTGGCGGACGAGGGGATCGTCTCGACGCTGCTGCACCCGGGATGGGTGCGGACCGACATGGGGGGCTCCGGCGCGAAGCTGCCGATCGACGAGGCGGTCGCCGCGCTCACCGGGACGATCGAATCGCTGACGATGGAGGACTCGGGCGCGTTCTACGACCGGAACGGCGAGCCGCTCCCCTGGTGAGGGGGCCGGCCGGGCCGGCGTCGCTCAGCCGTCCGACTCCTCGTACTGCTTGATCTTCCGGTAGAGCGTCCGCTCGCCGATCCCCAGGATCTCGGCCGCCTTGCGGCGGTTCCCCTGCACCGACTCCAGCGTCCGCTCGATCGCCAGGCGCTCGAGCTCGTCCAGCCGCATGCCCACGCGGAAGCCGTCGACCCCCGTCTCCCGCTGCGGACCGGCGGGCGGTTCGGGCGGCGCGTCGGGGGCGATCTCGGCCGGCTCCCGATCCGACCGCCCGACCGGCACCAGCGCCATCATCCGCCGCTCGTCGCCGGTCTCCGGCTCCACCTCCACCGACTGGACCCACTGCGCCGGCGAGCCGATCTCGCCCAGGAGCCCCCGGATCTCGTCGTTGTCGCGGCGGAGCTCGTCCAGCTCGTCCTTGAGATCCCGGTAGAAGTACCCCAGGAGCGTCTCCAGCCGCCGGGCGCCGTCCTCCTCCTCGCCGGCCGGGCCCGGCAGCGCCACGGGCAGGAGCCGCTCGGGGCCGGCCCGGGCGTAGATCTCGGGCGGGATGTCGCGCGGCCGGACCCGGCTGCCGGGGGAGAGGACCAGCATGCTCTCGACCAGGTTCCGGAGCTCCCGCACGTTTCCCGGCCAGTCGTAGTTGACCAGGATCTCCATGGCGTCGTCGTCGATCCCGGTGAACTCGCGCCCGTTCTCCTTCGCGAGCTGCTGAGCGAAGTGGTGGATCAGGAGCGGGATGTCGTCGCGCCGCTCGCGGAGCGGGGGGATCCGGACGTGGAGAACGTTCAGCCGGTAGTAGAGGTCGCGCCGGAACTCGCCCGCGGCGACCGCGGCGGCCAGCTCCTTGTTGGTGGCCGCGATCACGCGCACGTCGACCCGGATCGGCGTCGAGCCGCCGACCCGCATGAACTCCCGCTCCTCCAGGACCCTGAGCAGTTTGACCTGGGTGGCCGGCGGCATCTCGCCCACCTCGTCCAGGAAGGGAGACCCCCGGTCGGCGATCTCGAAGCGGCCCTTCCGGAGCGCGGTGGCGCCGGTGAAGGACCCCTTCTCGTGGCCGAACAGCTCGGACTCCAGAAGGGTCTCGGTCAGGGCGGCGCAGTTGACCGGCACGAACGGACGGGAGGCGCGGTTGGAGAGGTCGTGGATCGCCCGCGCCACCAGCTCCTTGCCGGTGCCGCTCTCGCCCTCGATCAGGACGGTCGAGTGGACCGGCGCGAACTGCGCCACCCGCTCGAGCACCTCCTTGATCGCCTCGGAGCGCCCCACGATCCGCGTCCTGCCGACCAGCGCCTGGCGCGACAGGAGCCGGCGCACGACCAGCTTCAGCTCCTCCGGGTCGAACGGCTTCTCCAGGAACTCGTCCACGCCCCAGCGGCGGTACCGCTCGACCGCGCGCGGGTCGGGCCGGTCGAGGAGCGCCAGGACGGCCGCCGGGGCTGAGGCGTCGCGCAGGGCCCGCAGGAAGGCGCGCGTGGTCGGCTCCTCCAGGCCCCCGGTCAGGACGACCACCCGGGCCTCGTCGCCGGAGAGAGCGAGATCGCGCGCCTCGCGGAGCGAGTCGACCGTCCGGACGTCGGCGTCGTCGGCCAGGTTCCGCTCCACCCGGACCGCGTACTCCGGGTCGTAGCGGCTGACCAGAACGAGCCCGGCCGCCGCCGGCGGGTTCACGGTGAGGGGGTGGCCCGGTGCTTCAGGTCGGGGATCGCCACGCCGGCCACCAGCTCCAGCGCGTGCTCCAGGACCGGGGCGATCACCGCCAGCCCCTCCTTCACCGCGCTCGGGCTGCCGGGCAGGTTCACGATCAGGGAGCGGCCGCGGATGACGGCGGTGGCCCGACTCAGCATGGCGTGGGGGGTGCGCGTGAGCGCGTCGGCCCGGATCGCCTCCGCGATGCCGGGGACCACACGGTCCGCCACGTCGAACGTGGCGTCGGGCGTGACGTCGCGGCCGGCCACACCGGTGCCGCCGGTCGTCAGGATCAGAGGAATGCCCTCCCGGTCGGCCCAGCGGACGAGCGTCGCCTCGATCCGCTCGCGCACGTCGGGCACCACGTCGCGCGAGGCCACGATCCATCCGAGCTCGGTCAGACCCTCGATCAGGGCGGGGCCGCTGGCGTCCTTGAGCTCGCCGGCGGTGGCGCGGTCGCTCACCGTGAGGACGGCGGCTCGGCGATCCGGGGATGCCATTCCGGCAGTCATCCTCCGAAGATACCTCGAAGGGGGTGGACTGTCAGGAGGGCATGCGGGGGGCGCGGGAAGAGCGGGGTGATGGTGTCCCGGCTACCGGGACCAGACGCCCAGCTTCGCCTTCCGCGCCTCCTCCTCGGCCGCCCGCAGGCGCGCAGCGTACCGGGGGTGGTCCGGGTCGGGCCGGAAGTACGCGTAGCCGAGCCGGACCAGCACCTCGTTGGCCATCTTGCCTTCGCCGAGGAACACGTAGGCCAGGAGCCGTCCCTTGGAGTCGTGCCGCTCGCCCTCCTCCTGGAGCTGGACCGCGCCGTCCACCGGCAGGAGCGTGGCCAGGGCGCGCCGGGCCGCGTCGCCGAAGCGGCCGCCCTCGGGGGCGTCCGCGCCGAGCAGCCGGACCGTCGTGCCGTCCCGGCAGTTGAACGTGTCGCCGTCGACCACGTACGCGACGACGCAGGTCCCGCGCTGGGCGTGGGCCGAGCCCGCCGATACGAGGATCATCCCGGCGAGGGCCGTCAGGAACGGAAGGGTGCGGATCGAACGGTTCATCGGACCAGCGAGCCTCCGGTGTAGAATGGCGTCTTCACGATCTCCGCTTCGTGGACCGTGCCGCGGATCTCCACTCCAATTGGAGTGCCCGCCTTCGCGCGGGCCGCGGGGACGTAGCACGTTCCGATTCCGTACCCCAGGGACGGGCTGGACGTTCCGCTCCGCACCCCGTCCACCGCCTCCCCGTCCAGCCGGACCGGGTAGCCGGGGCGCGGGATGCCGCGGCCCGCCACGCGAAAGCCGATCAGCTTCCGCGCCGGCCCCTCGGCCTTGATCCGGGCGAGGGCCTCCCGGCCAGTGAAATCGGACGCGTCCAGCTTCACGATCCAGCCGAGCCCCGCCTCGTAGGGGTTCGTGCTCTCGTCGATGTCGTTGCCGTAGAGGGCGTACTTCATCTCCAGCCGCAGGATGTCCCGGGCGCCCAGGCCGCACGGCCGGATGTCGAACGCGGTCCCCGCCCCCATCACCGCGCGCCACACCGCTTCGGCCCCGTCGCGGGGCACGTAGAGCTCGAAGCCGTCCTCGCCGGTGTAGCCGGTCCGGCTGATCACGGTCTCGACGCCGGCCACGCGGCCGTCCCGCTTCCAGTAGAACCGGAGGTCCTCCACCTCGACGTCGGCCAGGGGCGCCAGCACCTCGACCGCCCGCGGCCCCTGGAGCGCCAGGAGCGCGATCTCCTCCGAGCGGTCGCGGAGCTCCACCCCATCCTCCGGCAGGTGCGCCACCACGTGGGCCCGGTCCTTCTCCACGTTGGAGGCGTTCACCACGACCATGTACCGCTCGTCCGCCATCCGGTAGACGACGCAGTCGTCCAGAATGCCGCCGTCCTCGCGGCACATGGCGGAGTACTGGGCCTGGTCCACCTCGAGCGCCGAGGCGTCGTTCACCGTCACCCGCTGGACGGCCTCCAGCGCGCGCGGACCCTCCAGCTCGAACTCCCCCATGTGGCTGACGTCGAAGATCCCCACCCGCTCGCGCACGGCCCCGTGCTCCTCGACGATCGAGCCGTAGGCGACCGGCATGTGGTACCCGGCGAACGGGACCATCTTGGCCCCCAGGTTCTGGTGGACCCGGTGGAGCGGCACCTCCCTCAGATCGGCCACGTCCCCTCCCTCAGAGGATGTATTTCCGGAGGTCCTGGTCCTGCACGATGTCCCGCAGGCGGCCCTCCACCATCTCGGCGTCCACCATGATCTCTCCCGTCTCCCGCTCCGGCACGTCGAACAGCACGTCGTCCAGGAGCCGCGTCATCACCGTGTGGAGCCGGCGCGCTCCGATGTTCTCCATGGCGTCGTTCACCTCGGCGGCGATCCGCGCGATCGCCCGGATGGCGTCTTCGGTGAAGACGAGCCGCGCCCCCTCGGTTTCGAGCAGCGCCCGGTACTGGATCGTCAGGGCGTTCCTCGGCTCGGTCAGGATCCGCTCGAAGTCGGCGGCGGTCAGGCTC
>CAZUIY010000432.1:0-5993 GCA_964619975.1 uncultured Gemmatimonadales bacterium | reverse complement strand
GCTGGTCGGCCTGGACGCCGACGTGGTTGTGCTGGACCTGCCGGCCGGGAACGCGCCGGCCACCCTGGACTTCTTCTTCCTGGGCGACTGGAAGGTGGTCGTGACGACCCCCGAGACGGCCGCCTTCCACGACGCCTACGGCTTCCTCAAGGGGTATCTCCTCCGGCGGCTCCTGACCGAGTTCCGCGACCGCGAGGACGTGCTGGCGCGGACGCTGGAGTTCTACCGGGGTCCCGAGAGCGCGTCCGACCGCACCGTCACGGCCCTGGTCCGGGTGCTCCGCGACGAGTTCCCGGAGGTGTGGCCGGAGGTGGCCGGCATCCTCCAGGACGACGCGCCCCGGCTGATCCTGAACCGGGTCAGCGGGCGCCGGCAGCGCGGCTGGCTGGAGCGCTTCCGCCTGGTGGTCCGGAAGAACCTGTCGCTCGCCTGCCCGGTCCTGGGCACGATCCCGGAGGACCGCCGGGTGGCCGAGGCCCTGCGGCACGGGCGTCCATTCCTGCTGGAACACCCCCGCCACGCGGTCTCCCGCCGCTTCGACGGTTGGGCGGCGCGTCTGGCGGAACGACCCTGAAGATCCGCGGCCACGAGCACCGGCCCGCCATCTGGTGGGTCTGGGCCACGCTCCGGACCGCGCTCTGCTGGACGGCTCTGGCGCTCCTCACGATCCCGGTGGCGATCCTGTACGTGGTGGGCGTCCGGCTGCTGCCCCCGGCCGGGCCGGCCATGCGGAGCCTGGAGCGGTTCTGGGTGTGGTCGATCCTGCGGGCGTCGAACGCGAAGCTCGAGGTGCGCGGGCTCGAGCACGTCCGCGCGGGCGAATCCTACATCGTGATGTCGAACCACCGCTCCATGTACGACATTCCGGTGGTTCACTATCTTCTGGGTGGCGGGCGCGACCTGCGGTGGATCGGCAAGCAGGAGCTCCTGAAGGTGCCGTTCTTCGGCCAGGCGCTCGGTCAGAGCCGGCACATCTCCATCGACCGGCAGCGGCGGGAGCGGGGAATCGCGGCGCTCGAGCGGGCGGCCGCGGAGAGCGCCGACGGCGTCTCGTTCGTGATCATGCCGGAAGGCACGCGGAGCCGGGACGGCCGGCTGCTGCCCTTCAAGAAAGGGCCGTTCCACCTGGCGATCGACACCGGGCTGCCGATTCTTCCGGCGGCGATCGTGGGCAGCGAAGTGCTGATGCCGAAGGGCACCTGGTGGATCCTGCCGGGGAAGATCGAGCTGATCGTCCTGCCCCCCATCCCGACGCGCGGGCTGGGGAAGGAGTCGCTGGACGCGCTGAGCGAGCGGACGCGGGAGGCGATCCGGGCGGCCCTGCCCGACCTGCCCCCGCCGGACCCTGACGCCGAAAGGAGCGAGCGGTGACCGACGAACGGCCGGAGATCGAAGAGGAGTTCTACCAGAACCTCCTGCGGGAGCTCTCCCAGCAGCTCCAGACCGCCAACACCGAGATCGAGGCCCACGAGATCGTGTGCGAGCGCCTCGACGAGGAGTTCGACCACTACTCCTGGGTAGGGATCTACGTGGTGGAGGGAAACGAGCTGATCCTGTCGGCCTGGAGCGGCCCGGAGGAGACCGAGCACACGCGGATCCGCGTGGGGGAGGGGATCTGCGGCCTGGCCGCCGAGACCGGCGACACCGAGATCGTGCCCGACGTGTCGGCACGGCCCGAGTTCATCGCCTGCTTCCCGTCGACGAAGTCCGAGATCGTGGTCCCGATCCTGGCCGCCGACGAGAGCGTGCTGGGGGAGATCGACATCGACTCCGACCTGATCGACGCGTTCGACGAGCGCGACCGGGACTTCCTGGAGGAGCTGACGGTCAAGCTGGCGGAGATCATGGAGACGAGGGCTTGAGGCGAGCCGCCGGGCGGTAGCCTGCCGATGCGGCTGGCCTGGCACCTGATCGACGTCTTCACCGAGCGGCCGTTCGGCGGCAACCCGCTGGCGGTCTTCCCCGACGCCGGGGACCTGGATCCGGCCTGGATGCCGCGGATCGCGGCCGAGCTGAACCTCTCCGAGACCGCGTTCGTCCTCCCGCCCGCCGAACCGCGCCATCACCGCCGCGTCCGGATCTTCACCCCGCGGATGGAGCTTCCATTCGCCGGCCACCCGACGATCGGCACCGCCATCCTGCTGGCGGACCTGGAGGGCCGGGCCGGCGAGAGCGACATGGTGCTGGAGGAGGCGGCGGGACCGGTGCCCGTCCGGGTGTGCCGCGGCGGGGGGCGGCCCTCCTTCGCCCGCCTGGAGCTGGCCGGACCGTTCGAGATCCGCCCGTCGGCGCCGTCCGCGGCGCTGGCCCGGGTCGTGGGGTTGGCGCCCGACGATCTGGACGCCGGCGAGCCGGCGCGCGCGGCATCGGCGGGTGTCCCCTTCACCCTGATCCCCGTCCGCGACCGGGCGGCGCTGGCGCGGGCCCGGCTCGACCCCGCGGCGTGGGCGGACACCCTGGCGGACCACTGGGCGCCGCACGTGTACCTCTACACGCGGGGCGCCGGGACCGGGGCGGACCTGCGGGTCCGGATGTTCGCGCCGGCGATGGGGATCGC
Source organism: uncultured Gemmatimonadales bacterium (assembly GCA_964619975.1). GTDB lineage: Bacteria > Gemmatimonadota > Gemmatimonadetes > JACCXV01 > JAHWKZ01 > DATLFF01. The sequence goes on along the minus strand of CAZUIY010000432.1, from coordinate 3,436 downwards.
CGAGGACCCGGCGACCGGCGCGGGGGCCGCGGCACTGGCGGTGGCCCTGGCGGTGGACGGTTCCGGCCGCTGGGTGATCGAGCAGGGGATCGAGATGGGCCGGCCGAGCCGCATCGAGCTGGAGGCCGACGCCGGGCCCGGCGGAGTCGAGCGGGTCCGCCTGGGCGGCTCCGCGGCTCGCGTCTCGTCGGGGGAGATGGAGATCCCGGAGGGCTAGGCCAGGTCGTACGTCCGGTCCCGCTCCGGAGCCACCGCCTCGCGCCCTCGCTCCTCGAGCGCCTGCCCGAACGCCTCCATGACCGGCGGCTCGCCGTGGATCATGAACACTCGGGCGCTTCCCGTTCCCTCGAGCCACGCCAGCAGGTCGTCCCGGTCGGCGTGGGCGGAAAATCCGTTGATGGTCGACACGCTGGCCCGCACCGGGATGTCGGCGCCGTAGATTCGCACGTACTTGGCACCCTCGACGATCTTCCGACCGAGCGTTCCCTCCGCCTGGTAGCCGACGATCACCAGCGAAGCGTTCTCCCGGTGCAGATGATGCTTCATGTGGTGGAGGATCCGGCCGCCCGTCATCATGCCGCTCCCCGCGATCACGATGGCGCCCCCCTCCAGCGAGTTCAGCTCCATCGACTCCTGGGAGGACCGGATGATGGTGAGGGTAGGCGGGTCGAACGGGTCCTCGCCGCCGGCGCATAGCGACCGGACCGGCTCCCTGAACTCGTCGGAGCACTCCTGGTAGAGCCGGGTCATCTTCGTGGCCATCGGGGAATCCAGGTAGACCGGCAGGCGCGGGATCTCGTCGGCGGCCATCAGCCGGGCGATCTGGTAGAGCACCGCCTGCGTCCGCTCCAGGGCGAAGGTCGGGATCATGACCATGCCGCCGGCGCCGCCGGCCCGGCGGAGGACGTCGCGGAACTCCTCGATCGTCGACTCCATGGAGCGGTGGGTCCGGTCGCCGTAGGTGGTCTCCACCAGCACGGCGTCGCACTCGAAGGGGAGCGGCGCGTCCTCGTGGAGGAAGTTCTCGCGATTCCCCAGGTCGCCCGAGCAGACGACGCGTCCGGCGGACGACTCGATCTCGACGAAGGAGCTTCCCAGCACGTGTCCGGCCGGGCGGAACCGCGCCCGGACGCCCCCGCCCAGGTCGAGCTCCCGGTCGAAGTGGACCACGTCGAAGCGGTCCATCGTCTCCGGAACGTCGTCGGGGCGGTAGAGCGGCTCTTCGATCTCGTGGTCGCCGAAGCCGCCGTCGCGGTCCTCGGAGCCCCGCCGCGTCGCCCGCTCGAAGTCCTCCTGCTGGATCTTCGCCGAGTCCTGCAGGATGACCTGTGTGACGTCACGGGTGGCGCGGGTGGCGAGGATCCGGCCGGCGTACCCCTGGCGGAGGAGGACCGGCAGGCGGCCGACGTGGTCCAGGTGGCCGTGGGTGGCGATCACGACGTCCAGCCCGGCGGGGTCGAAGGGGAACGGCGCCCGGTTCAGCGGGGTCACGTCGCGGCCCTGGAAGTACCCGCAGTCGATCAGGATCCGGCGGCCGCCGATCTCCAGCAGGTGGCACGAGCCGGTGACGGTGCGGGCCGCGCCGGCGCTCGTGAGACGCATCAGGGACGTCCCACGGAGGAGGCGAGCCAGCCGGCGCGGAGCCGGAGCTGGCGCTCGGTGGGGCTCTCGACCGGGGTGACCCGCCACACCCGGTCGCCGCCGCCCGCCGCCTCGACCTCGACTTCCATCTCGTCGGTTCCGCGGCGGACCCGCAGCCGGAGCCGGTCGCCCGGCTGGATCCCCGGCAGGACTCCGCTCAGGTCGCCCTCAAGCGGCACGCCGTCCACTTCGACGACCACGTCGTCCCGCATCAGGCCGGCGGCCAGGCCGGGCCCGTCCGGCAGGGCGTTGACGATCACCGTCTGGTCGCCCTGGCGCCGGGTGACGAGCCCGAGCGTGGCCGCGGGGCGATCCGGATCCTCGACCTCGGACGCCTCGAGGCCGACCACCGCCAGCGTCTCGGCGTAGGGCAGCTCCACGGTGCCCTGGACGTACCCCTGGAAGAACTCGTCGAACGATCGCCCGGCGATCTCGGCGGCCATCTCCCGCACGGCGTCCTCCGGCATCCCCTCGCCGCGGTCGGCGTAGCGCGCGTAGAGGGCGCGCATGACGTCGTCCAAGGAGCGGGCGCCGTCGGTGGCGTCCCGGATCTGGAGATCCAGCAGAAGCCCGATCAGGGCGCCCTTGGTGTAGAACGAGATCGACTGGTTCGGGTTGCCCGATCCGTAGCCGGAGTGCCACGAGGTGAGAGACGCGAGCGCGGCGCTGGTCAGCAGCCGGCCGGGCGAGTTCTGGAGGGCCTGGATGTCCCGCTCCAGCGCCTGCCAGTACTCCTCCTCGGTCATCAGCTCGGCCCGTGCCAGGGTCAGGTTGTCGTAGTACGAGGTGACGCCCTCGGTGAACCAGTGGAGCCGCGTGAGCTGGGGCTCGGCGTAGTCGTAGGGCCAGAGGGCCGCCGGCCGGAGGCGCTTCACGTTCCAGGCGTGGAACAGCTCGTGCGAAGTGATGCCGAGGAAGCCGAGGTACCCCTGGCGGCTGGCGAACGACCGGTCGGCCGGCCCCAGCACGTAGGACGAGCTCGACGAGTGCTCGACCGCGTGGCCGAAGGGCCGGGGCACGAACTGGTAGAGGAACCAGTACTCCTCGTAGGGAGCGCCGGAGAACATGGCGGTCTGCTCCGCGGCGATCGCCTCCAGGTCCGACAGGATCCGTTCCCGGTCGTAGTCGCCGAGATCCGGGAGCGGGCGGAAGACGACGTGGTAGGGGACGTCCTCGTGGGAGAACTCCCACAGCACGATCTCGGGGCTGGCGATGGTGGTCGCGTCGGCCAGCGCGTGGTAGTCGGCCGCGGCGAAGACGCCGTCCCGGTCCGTCCGCTCGAGCTGGGTGGCGACCGGCCACTCCGCCGGCGCCTGGAGCTCCAGCGTGACCGGCCGGTCCATCCGGCCCTCGACCCACGGCAGCAGGTTGACCGGGTTGAAGTACGCCAGTCCCGGCCGGAGGAACGAGGAGCCGGCGTCCAGCGTGGCGGCGTACCACTCGTACGCGAGCGTCACCTCGCGGGCATCGCCCGGCTCCACCCGCCAGCTGTCCAGGTCGACCCACTGGACGGGCAAGGGCCGGCCGCGCTCGTCCTCCGCGCGGACCGCCTGCACGTTGGCGGCGTAGTTCTGGACGATGTAGCGGCCGGGACGCCACGCGGGCAGGGTGAACACCACCGGCCCGTCCTCCACCGGCGCCGTCACGCGCACCGTGTAGAGCTGGCTGGCGGGGTTCTCCCAGCCGAGGGAGTAGCGGATGGTGGCGGACATGGGCGGCTCCTGGGCGCTCGAGGCGGAGAGGGCGAGCAGGGAGGCGAGCGCGGCGATCGCGATCGTCCATCGACCGGGCATGG
>CAZUIY010000431.1:0-1436 GCA_964619975.1 uncultured Gemmatimonadales bacterium | reverse complement strand
TTAGTTCGACTTTCGCACTTTTCAGCGTTGCTAGCAGACAAATGGGAGCCGGGCCTTCGTTAGGATGAGGTGTACGAATCCATTCCTAAACGGAGGCGGCTCCCATGAATCTTGTTAACTCTTTCGATTGGTTACTGCAAGTGTTCGTGTTGGCGATGACCGAGCCCACTGGGATCACTGTTCGAGATCTGATTGGCGGCTGGATCTTTGCGCCGCGTCGGACGGTGCTGGGAATCGCACGCTGCTCGGCTGCGGATCGACATCACGCGGCATTTCATCGCGTGTTCGCTACGGCGAAGTGGTCGATCGACCGGGTTGGTCTGGCTGTATTCGACCTGACGCTGCGATTGGCTCCCCAGGAGACCGTTTTTCTGGCAGGCGATGACACGTTGCTTGCTCGGTGTGGCTTGAAAATCTTTGGGGCCGGCATGCATCGCGATCCGTGCCTCAGCAGTCGCGGTCACACGGTCACCCGCTGGGGACATTGCTGGGTGGTGTTGAACATCGTCGTTGAGAGCCGGCGAACGCCTGGCCGTTATTTCGCGCTGCCGATCCTGATGAGGTTGTATTTGAACAAGAAGGCGGCAGCGAAGTGGAATCGCAAATATCGCTCCAAGACCGATCTGATGATCGAAATGCTGGAGTTTCTCCAAGAGCACGTCCCCAACAAAAGCCTGCATTTTCTGGGAGATTCCGCCTACACGGCCCCCGCCGTTCTGGCGCGCATGCCGAGAAACATCGATGTGACGGGCCGCGCTGATCTCCACGCCCGCTTGCACGCGCCGCCGCCGGATTGCCGGGGACGGCGAGGCCGGCCGCGAATACGCGGGGAGCGCCTGGCGTCGCCAAACGAAATGCTGAGCCAAAAAGGACTGCGGCGATTGAAGCTGCGTCTTTATCAGCGCGGCGCGTATCATGTGCGGTTGGCGGAAGCGGAGGGACGCTTCTTTCGCACTCCCGACCGGCCCGTCAAAGTGGTTGCTCTGGAGCATCTGCGAGGCGGGCGCGGACGAGAAGTTTTTTACAGCACGCGAACCGACGCTCGCGCGGTGCAAATGCTGCAATGGTTTTCTCGGCGCTGGCCGGTGGAAGTCGCCTTTCACGACTGCAAGCAGCATCTTGGCGTTGACGAACCGGAAAACCGCAATCGCCAGGCCGTCCGGCGAACGGCGCCGACCGGCTTTCTGCTGTACAGTCTGATCACGCTGTGGCATGAGTACGTCCGTCCTGAACCGGCCAAGCCGCTGAGGAACTACCGCGGCAAGTCCCAGCCTTCCTTCGCCGACATGCTCGCGGCCCTGCGCACCGACAGCCTGCGAGAATTCGAGCAAAATCATTTATCAACACCCGAAACACCCCCTGGCGTTCAAAAAATACTGCAGCACTTGGAGCTTTTGCTCCAGCTCGCTGCTTAAAAGTGCGAAAGTCGAAGTTAG
>CAZUIY010000430.1:0-15857 GCA_964619975.1 uncultured Gemmatimonadales bacterium | reverse complement strand
GCGCCGGTCGGGCTCCAGCCAGCGGCGGACGCCACGCGGCAGGGGCGGCGCCACCGGGCCCGGCAGGGCCACGGCGCCGAGGGTCAGCGCGGAGGAGTGGAGGAAGGAGCGCCGCTTCACGTGCGGCAGCAAGGTGGACCGGGCGGGCGGCCGCCGTCAAGCGGCGCCGCCCGGGGCCCGTGGAACGGAGGGCGGCGGCTCAGGCCCCCGCGGTCTCCATCTCGGAAGCGGCCGGGTTCACGGCCGACTCCGCCACCTTCGTCAGCTTCTCGTTCGTCTTGTACTCCTCGTCCAGCGTCTTCTGGAGGAGCCGGACGTGCTTGTCGTGGCCCATCACGCGCGCCCACTCGACCGCGGTGCCGTAGGTGGCGATCTCGTAGTGCTCGACCTTCTGCGCCGCGGCGATCAGGCCGGCGTCCAGCACCGCCGCGGACTCCGGCTTGTCCTTGAGGAGCTCCTCGGCCTCGGAGATCAACCCCTCCATGCCCTTGCACTTCATGCCGCCCGGCTTCTTCTCCAACCCTTCGAAGATCTCCTCCAGGCGCCCGACCTGGCGCTTCGTCTCCTCCAGGTGGTCCTCGAACCCCTTCTTGAGCTTCTTGTCGGTGGCGTTCTTCGCCATCTTCGGCAGCGCCTTCACGAGCTGCTTCTCGGCGCTGTAGAGGTCCTTCAGCGAATGGACGTACAGGTCGTGCAGGTTCTCGATCTTCATCGTCCCCTCCCGATATCATGTGGGTTCGGCGCCGGAGTCGCTCCGGGCCACGAACGTCATGCCATCATTCTGACACGGGACGGCCGCCGGCGCAGTTCGACGGCAGACACTTCGACATCAGAGCCCGGAGAGCTCCTCGATGAGGTCGGCGAGCTGGTCGAGAAAGGCGCGGGCCGAGGCCGGGTCCGGCAGGGACCAGCGGGCATGCGACAGGCGGGCGTCGTCCTCGCCCTGCACCACGACCCCGATGCCGCGCCCCGCGAGCGCCCGGAAGGCGTCCTCGTCCGTCACGTCGTCCCCGACGTAGAGCGGCACCACGTCGTCCCCGTCCAGGCCCAGCGCCTCGAGGAGCCAGAGGACCGCCCGGCCCTTGTCCCACGGGACGTCCGGCCGCAGCTCCCAGACCTTCTTGCCCCCCGTCCGGCGCAGGTCCGCCGCTTGCTCCGCCACCGCCGCCACCACGGCCTCGACCTCGTCCTCCCGGCCGGGCGGAACGCGCCGGAAGTGGACCGCGACGGCGTAGCGCTTCCGCTCCACGGCGGCCCCGGGGATCGCGGCGAGATCCCGGCGGAGCGCCGCCTCCGCCCGGTCCAGCGACGGGACGAACGGCTCGCCCCGCCGCTCGACACGCCCGTCGGGCGCCACCACGTCGAACCCGTGGCTTCCGGCGAAGGCGATCCCGTCGATCCCGACCAGCGCCTGAACGTCCGCCAGATCACGGCCACTCACGACCGCGACGGGACAGAGATCCTTCAACCGGACGATGGCGGAGCGGGTGGCCTGCGGCAGGGTCGCCGCGGCCGGGTCGTTCACGATGGGTGTGAGGGTACCGTCGTAGTCCAGGAAGACCGCCGGCCGGCGGCCGGAGAGCGCCTGGCGGAACTCCGCCTCCCGCCCGACGGCGCTCGGGAGATCCCGGATCGCGGACGCGGGCGGGACAGGCGGCTCGTTCATCGGAAGCGAGCGGCTACAGCATCGCTCCCGTCTGGATGAGACCGATCAATCCCGCGAGCACCGTTCCCGTCACGGCACTCGGCGTGTACCCCCACTGCCGGCTGAACGGCCAGACGGGGAACAGCGCCACGGTGCCCACGAGCAACATGACCAGACCAGATCCCAGCACCATCGTATCCTCCTCTATGTGTCGCGGCCCTCTCTACGTCGATCTGCACCCTGATGATGGCACCGACGGGCCGAGGTCGCAGTAAGAGGTCGGACGGGGAGGGGAGCCGCCGGGCGGCCCGGGTCACGCGAGGAGCCAGAAGACGCCCACGGCGATCGACGCCGCCGCGCAGCCGCCCATGAGGCCCGCGTGGGCGCGCCGGCCCGCCAGGTCCAGCCGGACGCCGGCAACTCCGAGGAGCGCGGCGAAGGCGGTCATGCTGAAGACGGTCCCGGCGCCGAAGGCCGCCAGGTAGGAGCCGGCCGCGAGGCCCGACGGGAGCGCCAGCGCCGGCAGGATCCCCACCACGTGGGCCGCTCCGGCCGTCCCGTGGAGGAGTCCAACGGCCAGCGCCGCGCGCTCACCGTGGAGGTGACGATGCCCGTCGCCGTGGGAACCGCCCGCGTGGCCGTGGTCCTGGCCGGGAGGATGGACGTGGCCGCCGATCCGGTCTGGGTCCCGGAGCGAGGAGATCGCGGCGAAGGCGGCCCAGACCCCGATGCCGATCAGGACCGCGCCCACCATCCGCTCGCTCCAGTGGCCGAGCGCCTCGAGCGGAAGCAGGTCGCGGAGCGCCAGCGCAGCGAGCGCCACGATCGCCACCCCTCCGGCGTGGCCCAGGCCCCAGCGGAACCCCGCGCGCCACGCCCGCCGGCGCCCGTCCGCCGCCAGCGGCGCCACCGCCGCCAGGTGGTCCGCCCCCACGAGGACGTGCACCACGCCGGCCAGGAAGCCCGCTCCGATCACCGCGGCGATCCACATCTGCCGGGGCTACGGCTCCCTGGGGTATCGGAGCTCGGAGGCCCGGATCGTCCGCGTCCAGAGCTCGGCGCCGTCGGCGTCCCGGATGGTGACGAGCATGGAGCGGTCGGTGCGGGGCCCGGAGAAGTCGAGCGTGGCGAAGTTGTGCTCCTGAACCACCGTGCCCTCGACCCGCAGGGTGTTCGGCTCGTTCCGCATCGACGAGACGCCGGCGGTCAGGGGCGAGACGGTGAGGTCGTGGAGCGGATACGCGCCCGGCCGGTCCAGCCGGGTCAGCTCGGTGTGGTGGCGGTCGCCGGTCAGGAACATCACGCCCTCGATCCGCTCAGCGGCGATCGCCTCCAGCAGCCGCTCGCGGGCCTCGGGGTAGGTGGCCCAGTTCTCGGAGACCGCCGCGGAGTTCAGCACCTGGCCGCCGATGGCGATCATCTTGAACGGCGCCCGGCTGGTGGCCAGCGCGTCGATCAGCCACCGGAGCTGGTCGTCGCCCAGGATCGTCCGCTCGCCCGTGGTGCGCCGCTCGGGAGAGCGGTCCCACCGGTCGTCCAGCAGGAAGAACTGGACGTCCCCCCAGGTGAACGTGTTCGTGACCCCGCCCAGGCCGTGGCCGCCGAACGGCGGGTTCCCCCAGAACAGCTCGAACGCCTCCCGGGTCAGGTGCTTGGCCCAGTACGAGCGGTCGCTGTTGTTGGGGCCGTAGTCGTGGTCGTCCCAGGTGGCGTAGTGGTGGACGGAGCCGAGGAGCGGCTGGAGCTCGGGAAGCGCCCGGGTGTGGGCGTAGCGGTGGAGGATCCCCTCGCGGGTATCCCAGTCCACCTCGCGCAGATAGACGTTGTCGCCCAGCCACACCATGGCGTCGGGGTCGGTCTCCAGGATCGCCGTCAGGATGCGGGGATCGCTGCCGTAGGGCTCCCCGGGGCGGTCGTAGACCGGCTCGTTCACGTAGAAGCAGGAGCCCAGAGCGATCCGGAAGGGCGGGGGGTCGGTCCGCCAGTGCCAGAGCGTCTGAGTCTGGAACTCGAGCGGCCACGGCCGGGGGGCCACCTCGCCGTCCACCACGACCTCGTAGCCGTAGCGGCGGCCGGGCTCCAGCTCCGCGGCCACGACCTCGGCCACGTGGACGTCGTCGGCCGACGTCCGGACGGGCTCGCTCTCCCCGCGGACGTCGGGATCCGCCAGGTCCCACCAGCGGAAGCGGACCTCCGCCGGCTCCGTCGTCTGGACCCAGAGGAGGGCCTCCCGCATGGCGGAGAAGCCGACCATCGGGCCGGCCTGGATCTCCTGGGCGGCCGCCGGAGCCGCCAGGAGAAGAAAGAGGACCGCGGCGCGGCGGATGGCGCGGATCACGGAGGGCCGATCACGGAGCGTCGATTCCGTCGGTGTCCAGCCGCTGGAGCTTCCGGTCGAGCTCGTCGTCGTCGGAGAGGTCCTCGCCGGGGCCGACCGCGGCGGCCTCCCACGAGCCGTACATCGGGTTCGGCAGGACGAACCAGCTCTCTCCCCACCGGTCGGCGTGGCGGCGGACGAGAGCGTCCCGCTCCTCCAGCGGTAGCCGGGCGAGGACGAAGTCGTTGAAGTCGTCGCCGATCAGGAGCAGGACCCGGTGGTTCGCGGCCACGTGCGCCCGCCGGGAGGACTTGTCGCTGGTCCACTCCGGCCGCTCCCCGCGCAGCAGGAGGACGTCGCGATCGGCCGGCATGGGGAAGCCCAACCGCTCCAGGTTGCGGCGCGTGCCCTCCGCCTGGCCCGGCGCGTCCCGGTTCGTCACGTAGAAGATCGTCACGCCCCGGGCCTCGGCGGCGCGGGCGAACTCCAGCGCGCCGGGAACCGCCGGGGCGGCCGCCTCGTCGATCCACGCCGTGTAGGCGGCGGGGTCGAACGACTCGCCGGAGAGGATGAGACGCGACTCGAACGGGCTGTTGTCGATCATCGTCTCGTCCACGTCCACGATCACGGCCGGCGGCAGGGCCGCGTAGTCGCCGGTCTGCTCGAGCGCGGCGGTCCACCCGGAGTCGGCCAGCGCCCGCTCCATCGCGGCCTCGGCGGAGGCGAACGTCTGCTCGGCCAGGGCGCGGTACTCGGCGGAGGTCTGGACCCAGAGGGTCGACTGGAGGAGCGGGTGCTCGGCGACCGCGGGGGGCGGAGCGTCGCGGGCCGGGGCGGTGGCGCAGGCCAGGGCGGCCAGAAGCGCCAGGAGGCCGCTGGCCGGGCGCGGGAGCGTTCGGGCGCGGATCGGCATGGGCGGAATTCTGGCACCTCGGGGCGGGCGGCGCCACCGAGGCCGGCGGTGAAGGCCCGGCCGCCCGGCGCCCGCCGGCTCAGGCATCCTTCAGGAGCCCCGCCCGGAGGGCGAAGCGAACCAGCTCGGACCGGTGGTTGAGGCCCAGCTTCTCCATGATGCGGGAGCGATAGGTATCCACGGTCTTGGGCGAGATGAAGAGCTTCTCGCCGATCTCCCTGGAGCTGAACCCCTCGGCCGTCAGCGCCATGACCTCCTGCTCCCGCGCGCTCAGCGGGTGCAGGTTGTCGGCGCCCCCGCCGGAGCCGATCGCCCTGTATTCCTTGAGCAGCAGCTTCGTTGCCTGGGGCGGCAGGAACACCTCGCCCCGCGCCACCACCCGGATCGCCTCGATCAGGGAGCGGTCCGCGGTGGTCTTGTTGAGGTAGCCGGCCGCGCCCGCTTCCAGCACCGGCACCAGGTACTCCTCCTCGGCGTGCATCGTCAGCACCAGGACCTTGCTGGGAAGCTCGAGCGCGTTGATGCGGCGGGTCGCCTCCAAGCCGCCCGAGCCGGGCATGGAGAGGTCCATCACCACCACGTCGGGCCGCTCGGAGCGCACCAGATCGATCGCCTCGTCCCCGGTCGACGCCTCGCCCACCACGTCGATGCCACTCTCCGCCTCCAGCAGGGCCCGGAGGCCCGATCTCAAAACGACGTGATCGTCGGCCAGAACCACGGTGATCGCCACGCTGCCGCTACTCCCTTCCGCTCGGGATTTCGATCCGGATCCGGGTGCCTTCTCCCGGCGCGCTCTCGATCGTCAGCCGGCCGCCGGCGTGCCGCGCCCGCTCCCGCATCCCCACCACGCCCAGGCCGCCCTCCGCCGTCTCCGGCCGGAACCCGCGGCCGTCGTCCTCCACCCGGGCCACCACTCCCTCGTCCTCCTGTCGCACCCTCACACGCACCGCCGTCGCCCCGGCGTGCCGCACCACGTTCGCCAGCGCCTCCTGGACGATCCGGTAGAGCGCCAGCTCCGCGTCGGGCGGCAGGCGCGGCTCGCCGTGCGTCTCCAGCTCGATGTCCAGCTCGTACGCCTGACGCAGCGCGTCCACGTGGGACCGGATGGCCGCGGTCACGCCCATGTCCTCCAGGACCGGCGGCCTGAGGCCCCGGGCGATCCGCCGCACCGCCTCGGCCGTCTGCAGGACGTCTTCGCGGATGCCCTCGAGCTGGCCCACCCGCGCCTCCTCGTCGCCCTCGCGGGCCAGCACCTGGAGCCGGACCAGCAGCGCCGCCAGCCGCTGCGCCGTGTCGTCGTGCAGCTCGCGCGCGATCCGCTGCCGCTCGTCCTCCGCCGCCCGGAGGGCGCCCACGCCGAAGTCCCGCAGCCGCTGCCGCTCGGTGACGTCGCGGACGACGCTGATCACGAGCGGGCCCCGGTCGGTGTCCATGGGGCTCAGGCTGATCTCGACGGGGAACGTGGTGCCGTCGGCGCGGCGGCCCACCAGCTCCAGGCCGGCCCCCATCGGACGGGCGGCCGGCCGCTCCATGTACGCGTCCCGCTGGTGCCGGTGGACAGCCCGCTGGGGCTCGGGGACCAGGATCTCGATCGGCTGTCCCACCAGCGCATCGCGGGCGTGGCCGAACTGCTCCACGGCGCGCGGGTTCACCTCCACGATCCGTCCCTCGCGATCCACCACGACGATGCCGTCGGGGGCCGACTCGAAGATCGCCCGGTATTCGATGAGATGGGGAGTGACCACGGACTCGAACATAGTGACGGGGCCCCCGAACCGCGATTACCCCCGCCTTGTGGCGCCGGCCGATCCCTGCGAACGTATGCGCGGGCCGGGAAGAACGGAGGGGACGGATGAGCGAACCGAGCGGCGGGGTGGCCATGGAGCGGACGGCGCTCCTCGTGGTGGACCTCCAGCCCGATTTCCTGCCCGGCGGCGCGCTCCCCGTCGAGGGCGGCGACGCGATCCTCGAGCCGATCGAGCGGTTGCTCGAGTCCGGCCGCTTTCCGCTGGTCGTCGCCACGCAGGACTGGCACCCCCCGGACCACGTCTCCTTCGCCCGCCACCACTCCGGCCGCGAGCCGTTCGACACGATCGAGCTCTACGGCCACGAGCAGACCCTCTGGCCGGACCACTGCGTCCAGGGGACCGAGGGCGCGAGCCTCCATCCCGCCATGGACTGGCGCGGTGCGACCGCGATCGTCCGCAAGGCGACCGACCCGCGGGTCGACTCCTACAGCGCCTTCCGCAACAACTGGGGACCCGGCGGGACGCGGCCTCCCACCGGCCTCGCCGGCTATCTGCGCGAGCGGGAGGTGGAGCAGGTCTGGCTCTGCGGCCTCGCCCGCGACTACTGCGTGAAGTGGAGCGCCGAGGACGGCCGCGAAGCGGGGTTCGACGTCACCGTGCTCTGGGACCTGACGCGTTCCATCGAGCCCGACGACGACGACCGGGTGCGCGGGGACCTGGAGGCGAAGGGCGTCCGGATCGTGGAGTCCTCCAGCATACAAGGAGATTTGTAAAATGGGACGGAGCGTCGCGCGGATCCTGATCGACGATCACCGGGTGGACGGCCGGGCCGTGCCGGGCGAGGAGATCGCGCTGAAGATGGACCAGACGCTCACCCAGGACGCCACCGGCACGATGGTGATGCTGGAGCTCGAGGCGATGGGGCTGGACCGCGTCCGGACCGAGGTGTCGGCCCAGTACGTGGACCACAACCTGCTCCAGACCGATCACAAGAACCCCGACGACCACCTGTTCCTGCGGAGCGCCTGCCAGCGATTCGGCGTCTGGTTTTCCCGGGCCGGGAACGGCGTCAGCCATCCCGTGCACATGCAGCGCTTCGGCGTGCCCGGCAAGACCCTGGTCGGCTCCGACAGCCACACCCCGGCCGCCGGCTCGCTCGGCATGCTCGCCTTCGGCGCCGGTGGGCTCGAGGTGGCGATGGCGATGGCGGGCGAGCCGCTCTGGATCACCATGCCCGAGATCTGGGGGATCACGCTGACCGGGCGGCTCCCCGACTGGGTGAGCGCCAAGGACGTGATCCTGGAGATGCTCCGCCGCCACGACGTGGACGGCGCGAAGAACCGGATCCTCGAGTACCGCGGCCCCGGCCTGGCCGGGCTCTCGGCGATGGACCGGCACGTGATCGCCAACATGGGGACCGAGCTCGGGGCCACCACCACCGTGTTCCCCTCCGATGGGGAGGCGCGGCGGTTCCTGCGGCGCCAGGGCCGCGAGGACGACTGGGTGGAGATCCTCCCCGAGGAGGACGCCGAGTACGACCTGCACGAGGAGATCGACCTCTCGTCGCTCGAGCCCCTGATCGCGCTGCCGTCGTCCCCGAGGAACGTGGTGCCGGTACGCGAGGTGGCGGGCGAGCCGATCTACCAGAGCTACGTCGGCTCCAGCGCCAACCCCGGATACCGCGACTTCGCCATGGCGGCCCGGATCGTCGAGGGGCGCCGGGTGGCGGAGGGGATCTCCTTCGACGTCAATCCCACCTCGCGGCAGCTCCTGGAGAACCTGATCCGGGACGGGCTCCTGGAGACCCTGGTCCGCTCCGGCGCCCGCGTCCACCAGGCCGGCTGCAACGGCTGCATCGGCATGGGGCAGGCCCCGGCCACGAAGGAGATCTCGCTCCGCACCGTGCCGCGGAACTTCCCCGGCCGCTCGGGCACGAAGGAGGACAAGGTGTACCTGGTGAGCCCGGAGACCGCGGCCGCGTCGGCCCTGACCGGCGTGATCACCGACCCCCGGACCCTCGAGATGCCATACCCCGAGGTGGGCGCGCCGGAGCATCCGGTCGTGAACCGGGAGATGCTGGAGGCGCCGCCGGAGGACGGCTCGCGCGTCGAGCTTCGCAAGGGGCCCAACATCGCCTCGCTGCCGGAGTTCGAGCCGCTTCCCGAGGGGCTCCGCGGACCCGTCCTCCTGAAGGTCGGGGACGACATCTCGACCGACGAGATCATGCCCGCGGGGGCCGAGATCCTGCCGTTCCGCAGCAACATCCCCGAGATCTCACGCTTCGTGTTCCGCCAGGTGGACGAGTCGTACCCCGCGCGGGCGCTGGAGGCGCGGGACGCCGGCGGCCACTTCGTGGTGGCGGGCACCAACTACGGCCAGGGCTCCAGCCGCGAGCACGCCGCGCTGGCGCCGCGCTGGCTGGGGCTGCGGGCGGTGATCGCGAAGGAGTTCGCGCGGATCCACTGGCAGAACCTGGTCAACTTCGGGATCCTGCCGCTCACCTTCGAGAACCCCGACGACTACGACGCGATCCAGGCCGGGAACCTGCTGGAGCTGCCCCGCGTGCGGGCCGAAGTGGAGGCGGGACCGGAGGTGACGCTGATGATCGGGGACGGGGACCGGACCGTGCGGCTCCGCCACGAGCTGAGCGAGCGGCAGATCGCCATGATCCGGACCGGCAGCCTGATCGCCTTCATCCGGTCGAAGAAGTCGATGCGTAAGCTCGCGGCCCGGGATCCCGCGGAGAACGGCTAGCTCAGGCCACCGGCTGGCCGGCTCAGGCCACCCGCTCGATCTCCACTCCGTTCCAGAACGAGATCCGTTCCCGGACGGGCGCTCCGCCCGGCTCGGGGTCGGGATGCGCCCGCGCAGCGTCGGCCTTCAGGCTCCCGTCCACCACCACGTGCCAGTAGCGGGTCTCGCCCCGGCCCGGCGTGTGGGAGCGGGTGGAGCTCTCGCGCAGGTACTCGAACCGGACGTGCTCCCGCGGAAACCAGACCCGGCCGTCGGCCAGGACCGCGTCGTCGCTCTCGGCGATCATCCGGTTGTTCCACCACGCGCGGGCCCTCATGGCCCTCAAACGGATCCGCGCGCGCGGCGGTTGAGGCGGCCCGGCTAGCAGGTCGTTGAACTGCTACTCCTCCGCTGGCGCCAGCACCGCCGTGGCGGTCCCACCGCCCATCATGGCGGGCAGCGTAGAGGTCGTCTTGACCACGCGGCCGCCGGCGATCCACACCGTCTGCTCGCTCGACCCGTCGGACGAGGTCAACCGGACCGGGATCGCTTCGACGGCGCCGTCGGTCGTCTCGACCGTCTCCGCCGCCGCCGCCTCCAGCCGGTACGTCTTCACCCGACCCTCCAGCGTCTCGAACAGCTCGATCGAGGCGACGTGGCCGGGCTGGAACTCCTGCGCGGCCAGTGCCAGCTCCAGTGCCCCGCCCGCCACGAAGACCGTTCCCGCCCCGGTGGCGTCGATCGGCATCGTCTGCGGCCCCGCCTGGATGGCTCCCGTCACGCTCGTTCCCTCGAACGCGAGATCGATCTTCGCCGGCCCCTGGTGGATGATGCGGCGGAGCGGGACCAGCGTGGCCGCGTCCACCCAGGTCGAGTCGGCCGCCGCGCCCATGGGGCTCGTCGCGGCGTCCACGACCAGGATCGCGTCCGCGCCGCCCAGGGTCGTCCGGCTGACCGTCCGCTCGGTGCTGATCTCGATCGTCTGCCCCTGGGTCTCGACCGTCGTCGAATACGCCGACACCCCCGGCTGGACGCCCTCGCCGCGGAAGGCGGTGATCGCCTCGCCGGCCTCCCCGGCCGCCTCGGGCAGCGTCACCGTGGCCGGATCGACCGTCATGCCGGCCAGCCGCTCGGCGATCTCCGGCGCCATCTCCGGCTGGTGCCGGCCGCCCAGGTGCTCGGCCAGGAACGCCTCGATGCGGGCGAACATCGCCAGGTTGTTGTCCTCGTTGGCGAAGCCGTGGCCCTCGTCGGGCGCGACCAGGTACTCGACGTCCCGGCCGAGGTCCCGCATCGTGACCACGATCTGGTCGCTCTCCCGCTGCTTCACCCGCGGGTCGTTCGCGCCCTGGATCACCAGGAGCGGGGCGGTGATCCGCTCGGCGAAGTTGAGCGGCGACTGGGACTCCATGCGGGCCCGGTCCTCGGGCACGGACGGGTCGCCAACCCGCACGTTGAAGATCGCCTGGATCGGCTTCCAGTACGGCGGGATCGACGCCAGGAGCGTCGGGATGCTGGACGGCCCCACGATGTCGACGCCGGCGGCGTAGAGGTCCGGCGTGAACGTCAGGCCCGCCAGCGTGGCGTAGCCGCCGTAGGAGCCGCCCATGATCGCCACCCGCTCGGGATCGGCGATCCCCTCCTCGATCAGCCACTCGGCCCCGTCGGTCAGGTCGTGCTGCATGTCGCCCGTTCCCCACTGCTCGTTCCCCATGTTCAGGAACCGCTTCCCGTATCCGGTGGAGCCGCGGAAGTTCGGCTGGAGCACGGCGTAGCCGCGGTTGGCCAGGAACTGGATGATCCCGTTGTAGCCCCACGCGTCGCGCGCCCAGGGTCCCCCATGGGGCAGGACGATGACCGCCAGGTCGCTCCGCGCCACCCCCTTCGGGACGGTCAGGAACGCCGGGATCTCGACGCCGTCGCGCGCGGTGTAGGTGACCGGCTCCATCGGCGCCAGGTGCTCAGCCGGGATCTCCGGCCGCGTCTCGTACAGGAGCGTGAACTCGCCGGATTCCCGGTCGTACACGTAGGTGGACGACGGCTCGACGTCGCTCGAGATCGACGCCAGCATCCGGCTTCCGTCCTCGGTCATGGAACGGAGCGCGATGTCGCTGTCGCCGAACCGGTCGCGGGCCCGCTCCAGGTCCCGCGCGAACGCTTCGTCCTTCGGGTAGATCCGCGTCCGCTCGTCCTCGTAGGCCGTGGCGATCAGCTCGTCGGTCGCCTCGCTGAAGATCGCGTCGCCGAAGTCCACCCGGCCCTCGGGATCCTCCTCGACCAGCTCGAGCTCGCCGGTGGCGGGGTCCATCAGGTAGAGCGCCATGAGATCGGCGTCGCCCGCGTTCGTGATGAAGTAGGCGCGGGAGCCGTCGGCGGTGAAGCGGACGGGCCCGCAGGTCTCGAGCGGGCTGCACCGGTAGATCGGCTCCAGGCTGTCCGCCTCGACCCGCGACACCACCGTGTTCCCCTCCTCGTCGATCCGGACCGCCATCCGAAGGTTCCCCTCCAGGTCGGTCAGCCAGCCGGCGATGCCCTCGTCGTTCTGCCGCACCAGCTCCCGCTCGCCGGTGGCGATGGCGACCCGGTACACGTCGTGGAGCGTGGGATCCCGGTCGTTGATCGCCAGGATCACGTGGGCCGGGTCGTTCTCCGGCACCGCGACGATCCGCGCCTGAACGCTCTCGTAGGGGGTCAGGTCGACGGCCGGCGGCACGCTCGACCCCGCCGCGGGGTCGGCGTCGGGGTCGACGGCGTACACGTGGTAGTTCTCGTCCCCGCCCTTGTCCTGGGCGTAGAGGATCCGCTCCGAGTCCTCGCTCCAGAAGTACTGGGTGACCGGGCGCGCGCTGTCGGCCGTGACCGGCCGGGCGGCCTCGAACGGCTCGTCGATCCCCTTCACCCAGATGTTGACCACGTCGTCCAGCGGCCTCAGGAACGAGACGTACCGGCCGTCCGGCGAGAGCTGCCCGCCCGAGATCTCGGGGTTGCCGAAGAACAGGTCCCGGTCAAGAAGCGGCGGCAGCCCTTCGAGGTAGTCCAGCGGGGGCGTCTGGGCCCGGACGGGACCGGCCAGGGCGAGCGTCAGGGTCATGGCGCCGAAGAGCCAGGGGGCGGGTGCGAACATGGGGGCCTCTCGAGACGTGGAATGGGATGGCTGTCGAATCCCGCAATATCGCCGGAAGCGGCGCGCCCGGCACACATCCTTCACACCGCGTTCATCCGATCGCCACGCCTCGCCTCGACCTTGAGACCATTCAAGATCGCGATCGCGTGATGAACCGGGTGAATCACAGAAGGAGACACGTGCCATGATCCGCTTCCTGTTCGGCGCCATCCTGACGGCCGCGCTCGCGGCTCCCGTCCCCCTGCCGGGGCAGGAAACGCCCATCCTCCAGGGCCGGATCCTCGACGCCACGACCGGCGCGCCGCTGATCGGAGCCCAGGTGACGGTGGTCGGAACCGACCTGGGGTCCGTCAGCGACGTCGACGGCCGCTACCGGCTCCCGCTGACTCCGGGCTCGTATGACCTGTCGGCCGTCTATCTGGGGTACGGCGACAAGACCGTGACCGGGCTGGACGTCCGGCCCGGCCGGGACAACGTGCTGGACATCTCGCTCCAGCCCGAGGCGATCGAAGCCGACGCCATCCGGGTGACGATCTCGGCCGCCGAGGAGCGGGGCTCGGTGATCGGCGCGCTGGCCCACCAGCGGCGCACTACGAATGTGGTCAACGGGATCTCGGCCGAAGAGATCGGCCGGGCGCCGGCGTCGAACGCGGCGGACGCGATCCAGCGGGTCTCCAGCACTTCGATCGTGGACGGCCGGTACGTGTACGTCCGGGGCCTTGGCGAGCGCTACTCCACCGCCCGGCTGGACGGGGTCTCGCTGCCGACCCCCGAGCCCGAGAAGCGGGTGCTGCCGCTCGACATCTTCCCCGCCAGCATGGTGGAGAGCCTCTTCACCGTGAAGTCCTACACCGCCGACCTGCCAGGAGACTTCGCCGGCGGGCTGGTCGACATCCAGACCAGGGACATTCCCGACTACGGATTCTTCTCCGTCACCTCCGGCGTCGGGATGAACTCCAACCTGAGCGACATGGACCGGGTCTCGTACCGGGGCGGCGATCTCGACTGGCTCGGGTTCGACGACGGCACCCGCTCCCTGCCGGCGGCGTTCCCCGGCCGGATCCCGGCCAGCGCCACGGTGGCCGAGCGCGCGGCGCTGCACGACGCGCTGGACGGCGACTTCCGGATCACCTCGCACGAGGTCGGCGTGGAGGACGTGAACGCGTCTCTGGCCGTTTCGTTCGGCGACCGCACCGACTGGTTCGGCCGCCCCGGGGGCTACCTGGTGGGGCTCAGCTACGGCCGCACGTCGAACGCCCGCGAGCAGGACGAGTTCTACCCGTCGCTCGAGGCGGGGCGGATCCAGTACGACTACGACACCCGGCTCGGCACCCGCGAGTTCTCGCTCGGCGCCATCGCCGGCTACGCCTTCGATCCGACCCCCACCAGCCGGCTCTCGCTGAAGTCGTTCCTCACCCGGAGCACCGAGGACGAGACCCGCTACGTGACCGGTCCGTTCGACCAGTCGACGACGGGGTTCGGCCGCATCACCCGGTTCCAGTTCGTGGAGCGCTCGCTGGTGAACACGACCGCCAGCCTGGAGCACAAGCTGAGCCTGGTGGGCGACGGCCGCGTGACCTGGGACGCCGCGTACGCGCTGGCTCTCAGGGACGAGCCCGACACCCGCCAGAGCTCGTACGTGGCCCAGTCGGAGACCGACACCTTCGTCTTCAACGAGGCCGGCAACAACAGCCGCTTCTTCAGCGAGCTGACCGACCACATGGCCCAGGCGGGGGTGAAGCTGTCGACCCGCTTCGAGCTGTGGGGCCGACCTGTGACGCTCGACACGGGCCTCCGCGGAGGATGGCGGACGCGGGAGTTCGCGGCCCGGCGCTTCGCTTACGAGGGCGCCACACCGGCGGGCCGACTGCTGCCGCCCGCCGAGCTCCTGACCGGCGCCAGCGTCGCCGACGGCCGGATCCGGTTCTCCGAGATCACCGAGCCGAACGACGCGTACGACGCCAGCGAGGCGACCGGCGCCGGCTACGTCAGCCTGGGTCTCGGCCTGACGGACGGCGTGCGCGCCACGGTGGGCCTCCGCGTGGAGGGCAACGCCACCGAGATCGAGTCGTTCGACCCGCGGACCGGCAGCCGCGTGTCGCCGCTCTCGGCCGAGCTCTCCACGATCGAGCCGCTCCCCACGGTGACGGTGCAGTGGGAGTACGCCGAGCGGCAGTCGCTGCGGGCGGCGGTGGCGCGGACGATCGTGCGGCCGCAGTTCCGTGAGCTGGCCCCGTTCCGCTACGACAGCTACCTGGAGAGCACGCTCGGGAACCCGTTCCTCGAGAACGGCTCGATCTACAACGCCGACCTGCGGTGGTCCTGGTTCCCCACCCTCGGGGAGACCGTCTCCGTCGGCGGGTTCTACAAGGTCTTCCGCGACCCGATCGAGATCGTCCGGCTGCCGACCGCCGGGAACAACGTGGGCACGCCCGAGCCGTACAACGGCCCCTCCGCCCGCACCTTCGGCGTGGAGCTGGACGTGCGCCACGACCTGGGCGGCTGGCTCCCCGTCTCCGGTCTGGTGCTGACCGGCAACGCCACCGTCGCCACCTCAAGCGTGAAGCAGGACGAACCCATCGACGTGTTCTTCGGCAGCCCCGGAGCCACCGGACCGGACGTGCTGCTGCCCGAGATCTTCACCAACTCCGAGCGGCCGATGTACTACCAGTCGCCGTTCCTGGTGAACGCGGCGCTCCACTACGGCTCGGAGTCCGGCGCCACCAGCGCGTCACTCCTCTACAGCGGCGTCGGCGAGCGGCTGACACAGGTCGGCGTGAACGGCTACGACGACATCTACGAAGACGCGCGCCACTCGCTCGACGCTTCGCTCGAGCAGCGGGTGTTCGGCGGGGTCAGCCTGCGGGCCGCCGTCTCGAACCTGAACGGCTCCCCCGTCCGCTACCGGCTGGGCGACGACTCCACGCTCCGCTACGAGCCGGGCCGGACGTTCTCGCTCAAGGCCACCTGGTCGTTCTGAACACCCACCACCATCCGAATTCGAAGGAGAGGACATGAACCGGAATTCCAGAATCTCTCGCGCACTGGCCCTGGCGGCCCTGATCGCCGGCGGCGCGGCCGCCTGCAGTGACAGCGACGGCCAGGACATCATTCCGCCGCCTCCCACCGGCAGCGGCTTCGTCGCCCTGAATGGCGACATCGCCGCCAACCGTGTGCTGCGGGCGGACTCGATCTACCTGATCAGCGGCTTCCTGGAGGTCCAGCCCGGCGCCACGCTCACCATTCCGGCCGGCTCGACGATCTACAGCGACATCGAGTCCAGGGGCTCCATCGTGACGCTCAGGGGCGAAGGCGATCAGCCGAGCGGTCGGCTGGTGGTGCAGGGCACCGCGGCCAGCCCGGTGGTGTTCCGGCCC
>CAZUIY010000429.1:0-1548 GCA_964619975.1 uncultured Gemmatimonadales bacterium | reverse complement strand
CGAATGGCACGTAGATATGGCCGAAGTGTTTGCTGCAGAATGACATAGGCGAAAAAGGCCTCGCTTGCTTAGATGGTTTTGATCACGAATCCATCTTCGGCAAGGAGGCCTCACGATGCAATGTTCTAACCACGGACGGTTTCGACAGCAAGTTCGCTTTTTACAGCGTCAATTCCTGCAAGATGAAGACCTGCCGTTTACGAATGTGCTTTCCGAAGCAGTTATTGCGCAAGCGTTGCAAGCTATTGAACTTGTTTGGAAAGATCGGATCTACACACCGCTCGTAACGCTGTGGGTCTTCTTAGGCCAAGTGCTGAGTCAGGACCATTCTTGTCGTGCGGCGGTCGCTCGTTTGATTGCTCATCGTGTTGCACGTGGGCAACGTCCCTGCTCGGCGGAAACGAGCGCCTTCTGCCAAGCGAGAAAGCGACTCCCCGAGAAGTTTTTCGCAGAGGTAGCGCGCACAGCTGGGCAATCATTGGAAGATAATGCCAAGAAACAGTGGCTTTGGAAACGTCGGCGCGTCTTAGCCTACGATGGTTCGACGGTGTCGATGCCTGATACTGCGGAGAACCAACAGGCTTATCCGCAACCTCCGCAACAGCAGCCAGGCCTTGGCTTTCCACTGGCACGGATGGCGGCTTTCTTTTCGCTCTCATGTGGAGCGGTGATTGATCTGGCTATCTGCCCTTACGCAGGCAAGGGGAACAGCGAAATGGGGATGCTTCATAAGTTGTGGGGGGTGTTGCGTTCTGGCGATATTATGCTTGCGGACCGCTACATGTGTGCCTGGCACGAAATCTTCCTTTTGAAACAGCGTGGGGTCGACTCCGTGATTCGCCTCAATCACCACCGTAGAGCCGACTTCAGACGCGGCAAGCGTTTGGGCAGAGGCGATCACATCGTCGAGTGGCCAAAACCCTACTTCATTCGCTCGATGAAATGGCAAGACTTCAAGGTTCTTCCTGAACTACTCACGATCCGCGAGACACGCGTCCAAGTCCGGCAACCTGGATTCCGCAGCCGGAACATGATCATCGTCACAACGTTGTTAGATGCCGAGGAGGTGACTGCCGGTGATCTGGCGGGTCTCTACCGC
Organism: uncultured Gemmatimonadales bacterium; assembly: GCA_964619975.1. GTDB lineage: Bacteria > Gemmatimonadota > Gemmatimonadetes > JACCXV01 > JAHWKZ01 > DATLFF01. The sequence goes on along the minus strand of CAZUIY010000429.1, from coordinate 449 downwards.
GCCCGCTGGAACGCTGAACTCGACCTGCGGTCGCTGAAGCAAACAATGCAGATGGACATCCTGCGTTGCAAGACGCCGGAACTCGTGCGGAAGGAAATCTGGACACACATCCTTGCGTACAACCTCATCCGCACCATTATCGCCCAGGCCGCAGCAAATCACGGTATCGAGCCACGTACGATCAGTTTCAAGGGTGCGATCCAAACACTAAAAGCATTTCAGCCATTGATCGCCACGCAAGGTGACCGCGATAGATCGCACCGACGATATCTCTATCAAAAGTTGCTCGACGCTGTCGCTACCCATCGAGTCGCCGACCGACCTGATCGCTTTGAGCCACGCCAAAGAAAACGCCGACAAAAGAAATACGATCGAATGATGAAGCCCAGGAACGTACTCAAACGTGAAATCCTGAAAGGAGTTGAGTAAATCTACGTGCCATTCGACAC
>CAZUIY010000428.1:0-7168 GCA_964619975.1 uncultured Gemmatimonadales bacterium | reverse complement strand
CTGCGGAACGCGCCGGTCGAGCAGCTGGGCCGGAACACCAGCGAGATGCCGAGCGGCAACGGGATCCTGTCTCCCCGCCTGGGCTTCAACTGGGACGTGAACGGCGAGGGCCGGACGCAGGTCCGCGGCGGCGTCGGCCTCTTCACCGGCCGGCAGCCGTTCGTGTGGCTGTCCAACATGTTCACCAACACCGGCCTGTTCGCGGCCTCGCTCTTCTGCAGCGGCGCCAGCACGCCGGCCTTCACGGTCGGGCAGGACACCCCGGACACCTGTCTGGCCGCGGGCTCGCCCGAGCCGCCCAAGGCGGTCGTGAACACGGTCGATCCGGACTTCGAGTTCCCGAGCGCGTGGCGGTTCGACGCCGCGGTGGATCACGAGCTCCCCTGGCTGGGGATCGTGGGCACGGCCGAGTTCCTGTTCACCAAGAGCCGTAACCAGATCTGGTTCCAGGAGCTGAACGTCGACTTCAGCGATCCGGTCTCCACGACCCAGGGCGGCCGCCTGGTGTGGGGAACCCACAAGCCGGGCCTGGACACGGGCGGCAACGAGGACATCGCCACCACCTCCCGCCTGACCGACGCCTTCCACAACGTCATCGACCTCACGAACAGTGACGAGGACCAGTCGTGGAGCCTGATCTTCCAGGCGCAGAAGCGGTTCGGGGACGGGCTGGAGATGACCGGATCGTACACGTACTCGGACGCCGAGGACGTGTCGGGCCTGACCTCGTCCATCGCCGCCTCGAACTTCGGCTTCAAGCCGACCGGCGCGCTGAGCCCCAACGAACAGGTGCTCGCGACGTCGGACTACCTGCAGCGCCACAAGATCACGTTCGGAAGCACGTGGGAGGTCGCCGACTGGTTCAACTGGTCGCTCTTCTACATCGGCAACTCCGGCGACAACTACACGTACACGTACGACGGTGACGTGAACGCGGACGGATACGAGTCGCCGGTGTCCGGCATCAGCGGCCGGAACAACGACCTGGTGTACGTGCCCATGAACGCGAGCGACATCACGCTCACCGACCCGGCCGACTGGGACGAGCTCGACGCGTTCATCCAGTCCGAGGAGTGCCTGAACGAGAACCGCGGCGAGATCATCGAGCGGAACGTCTGCAAGGAGCCGTGGCGGCACCGGGTCGACACGCGCTTCACCTTCAGCGTTCCCACGATCGCGGGTCACCGGGGCCAGTTCGTGATGGACTTCTTCAACGTCCTGAACCTGGTGAACGAGGACTGGGGCCGGAACGAGGGCGTTCCCTTCGCCACGGTGGAGCTCCTCCGGCTGCGTGGCTGGGACGAGGCGAACAACCGCGGCATCTTCGAGCTGGACAGCGGCGTCACGCTGAACGACGCGGGACAGGCGGATCCCCTGACCGTGTTCGACGAATCGAGCCGCTGGCAGGCCCAGGTCGGCTTCCGGTACGAGATCAACTAGCACCCGACCGAGCTGAACGGAGACGGCCCCCGCGCGCACCTGGCGCGGGGGCCTCTTCGCATCCGGGTCCGCGGGTACACGACCCAACTCCGGAGAGGTAGGATTCCAGCCATGGCCCATGGTGATCGAAGCAGCTCTCCGCGCGGCGGACGCCGCGCCGCCCTCGTCCTGGTGGCCGCCGGGCTCGTGGTCTCGGCCTGCGCCCACCGGAGCGAGGCCCCGGCCCCCGAGCCGCTGGACACGGACTTCCCGGTCGTGGAGCGCCGGAGCGGCATACTGCTCGGACCCATGGTCGGCCACACGACCGACGAGTCGGCGTCGTTCTGGCTGCAGGTCGACCGGCCGGGAACGGTCTCGGCCTTCGTGGTGGACGAGCTGGGCGAGTCCCGGCGGGGCGAGACGACGGTGGGGGAGGACGGGATCGGCGTCGTGGCGGTGGCCGGCCTCGAGCCCGCCACGTCCTACACGGCGCGTTTCCAGCTCGACGGCGTGCCGCTGGCGGTCGACCCGCCGGTGGCCTTCCGCACCTTCCCCGACGACGACGACCCCGCCGTCCTGACGATCGCGCTCGTCTCGTGCGCCCGGGTGCCCTGGGACTCGATCCAGCCGGCCTGGCGCGCGATCGACGCCGACCGGCCGGACGTGGTCCTGTGGCTGGGCGACAACGGCTACCTGGAGCACGCCGACTCGACGAGCCCGGCGGACTACTCGGACCCGGCCCTCATGGAGCGGCGCTACGCCGAGATGAAGCGGGTGGAGAGCCTCCAGCCGCTCCTCCGGCACGCGCCGCACTACGCCATCTGGGACGACCGTGACTACGGATGGAGTGACTCCGACCGGCTGTTCCCCCTGCGGGAGGAGATCGGCAGGATCTTCGAGCGGTACTGGGCCAACGGCGTCTACGGAGGGCCCGGCCTGGACGGCATCTGGTCCTCGTTCGAGATGGGCGACGTGGAGGTGTTCCTGACCGACGACCGGTTCTGGCGGGACCCCGACTCCCTGCCCGACTCGCCGTCCAAGACGGTGCTCGGGGCGGCGCAGAAGGCGTGGCTCAAGGAGGGGCTCGAGGACAGCGACGCCCGGGTCAAGATCGTGGCCGTCGGGCACCAGGTGCTGGCCGACTATCACGAGTGGGAGTCCTACGCCATGTTCGCCTACGAGCGGCAGGAGCTGATCGACTGGATCCGCGACGAGCGGATCGAGGGGGTGGTGTTCGTGAGCGGGGACCGCCACCTCTCCGAGCTCATGCGGTGGGAGGCCCCCGGGCTCTACCCGCTCTACGAGTTCACCGCCTCCCCCATCGCCAACCGGTTCTTCCAGACCGGGCTGGAGCTGCCGAACCCGATCCGCCTGGGCGGCTACGGCGCGAGCCCGAACTACGGCCTGGTCACGATCGACACGACGGTGCCCGGCGGGCTCGTCACGTTCGTCCTGAAGGACGTGGAGGGCCGCGAAGTGTACCGGCACGAAACGCCGCTCGACGCCCTGGAGTTCCCGGGCCTTCCGGAGTCGCGCTAGGCCGTGGCCGGGGCTGCGCCCGTCTCCAGCGTCTATACTCGGGCCTCCATGGCCCGTCCGAACACTCCCCTCGTTCGACTCGCCGGCGTCGCGCTCCTGGCCGCCGGTCTCGGCTGCGCTTCGGCCCCCCCGGAGCGGGCGCCGACGCCGCAGGAGGTGGCCGACCGCGAGGCGGTGCGGATCGCCGGCGACGCCCGGTCCCGGGTGGACACGGGCGTTCCCTGCCCCACGGCGCCCGCGCCCGGCATGGACCGGGCGGCGCGGCAGGCGACGGAGCTCCCGTGCCCGCTGCCGGCCGGCTCCGACTCGGTCCGGATCGCGTTGCTCGCCACCAACGACTTCCACGGCGCGCTCCTGCCCATGACCCCCGGCTGGGCCGAGGGCGACACGATCGGCGGCGCCGCCACGCTGGCGGCGTACGCCCGCGCGGTCCAAGGCCGCTTCCCCGGCGCCACGCTCCACCTGGACGGCGGCGACATGATGCAGGGGACGATCGTGTCGAACCTGACTCACGGGCGCGCGGCGACCGAGGCGATGGCGTCGGTGGGGGTGGACGCGGCCGCCATCGGGAACCACGAGTTCGACTGGGGCGTCGACACGATGATCAGCCGGATCGAGGGCTCCGCCTTCCCGTGGCTCGCCGCCAACATCTTCGAGAAGGCGACCGGCGAGCGGCCGGAGTGGGCCCGGCCCTACGCGTGGCTGGAGGCCGGCGGGCTCCGCGTGGCGGTGATCGGGGGGACGACCACCTCGACCCCCTGGACGACCCTGCCTGCCAACGTCGAGCCGTACGAGTTCCGCGACATCGCCGACGTGGTGAACGAGCTGGCTCCGCGCCTGAAGGCGGAAGGGGCGGACCTGATCGTGGTGGCCGCCCACGCCGGAGCCGTGGTGGGGGAGGGGGAGGACACCTGGATCGGCGAGATCGCCGAGGACGCCCGGCAGATCGCCGCCCCCGTGGACCTGATCGTGTCGGGCCACACGCACTCCCACGTGGACGCCGTGGTCGACGGGATCCCGATCGTCCAGGCCCGCTCGAGCGGCACGGCGCTGGGGGTGGTGACGCTGACCTTCGACCGTGGCGCCGGCCGGGTGGTGGATCACACCGTGGACGTCTGGACGATGGGCGCCGAGGGGGTCGATCCCCCGCCGGACGTGGCCCGGCTGGTGACCGGCTACGCGGCGGCGGTGGAGGAGCTGGCGAGCCGGCCGATCGCCGTCCTGGGCGGGCCCCTGGCCCGCGACCCGCGCGAGGCGGAGACCCAGCTCGGGGACCTGATCGCCGACGCCCAGCGGGCCGCCACGGGAACGCAGATCGCGATCATGAATCCCGGCGGCATCCGGGCCGAGATGGAGGCCGGAGCCGTGACGTACGCCGACGTGTTCCGGGTCCAGCCGTTCATGAACGTGCTGGTCACGTTCGAGCTGACCGGCGAGGAGCTCCGCCGGGCCCTGGAGCACGCCGTGGACAACCGTCTGGGGCAGGTCTCGGGGGTGCGCTTCGCGTTCGACCCGGGCCGGCCCCGGGGGGAGCGCGTGACGGAGGCCACGCTGGAGGACACCCGGGAGCCGGTCGTGCGGGACGGCCGCGTGGTCGATCCCGCCGCCCGCTACACCGTCACGGTCAACAACTTCCTGGCCACCGGCGGGGACGGCTATGCCGTCTTCGAGGAGCTGGAGAACGCGGTCTCGACCGGCCTCGTCGACAGCGACGTGCTGGCGGAGTACCTGGCCGGGCTGCCCCAGCCGATCGAGTACCAGGTCCGGGACCGGATCACCCGGCTCGCCCCCTGGCCGCCGGCGGGCGAGTAGCCGTGGACCGGGTGAGGGACGGCGGCGATGAGGCCGCGAAGGTGGAGGTCCGGGTGAACGGGGAGCCGGTCCGGGTGTGGCCCTGGGGCCGCTGGCAGGACGCGGTGGCGGCCTGGAGCCCAGAGGCCGGGATCGACCTGGCCCGGGGCCACTCGTGGCTCGAGGACCCGCGCGGCCGGCCCCTGGACGCCGGCGGGCGGGTCGTCGACGGGGCATCCATCCAGTGCCGCGCCGGGCGCGGAGAGGAGGACGCATGACGGTCGATCGCGAGATCCTGGAGCGGCTGCCGAAGACGGACCTGCACGTCCACCTGGACGGGTCGCTCCGGCCGGAGACGATCTGGGAGCTCTCCCGGGAGGACGAGGTGGAGCTGCCGTTCGGCTCGGTCGAGGACGTCCGGCGGTGGTTCGCCGAGGAGCTCCCCGAGCGCGACCTGGTGGCGTACCTGGAGCGCTTCGACGTCACCACGAGCGTCATGCAGACCGAGGAGTCGCTGGAGCGGGTGGCGTTCGAGCTGGTGGAGGACGCGGCGCGCGAGAACGTGTGGTACATGGAGGTCCGCTACGCCCCGATCCTCAGCCAGAAGCGGGGGCTGTCTCTGCGCCAGGTGGTGGACGCGATCAACCGCGGCCTGGAGCGGGGCCAGGCGACGTACCCGCGGACCCAGGCGCACCAGATCATCTGCGGGCTCCGCCACTTCGAGCCCGAGCGGGCCGTCCGGATGGCCGCTCTGGCGGTCGAGTACAAGGGCCGTGGCGTGCTGGCGTTCGACCTGGCGGGGGCCGAGAAGGACAACCCGGCCAAGCGGTTCAACGAGGCGTTCGCGCTGGTGCGGCACGCCAACCTGAACGTCACCGTCCACGCCGGCGAGGCGTTCGGCCCCGAGTCGATCCACCAGGCGCTCCACTGGGCGGGCGCGGACCGGATCGGCCACGGCGTGCGGCTGGGGGAGGACCCGGATCTGCTGCAGTACGTGATCGACCACCGGATCCCGCTGGAAATGTGCCCCACGTCGAACGTCCAGACGGGGGCGGTGGAGTCGATCGAGACGCATCCTCTGAAGGAATACCACGAACGTGGTGCGCGGGTCACGGTGAACACGGACAACCGGCTCATGTCGGGCACCACGATGACCCAGGAGCTGGCGCTCTGCGTCGACCGGATGGACTTCTCGCTGGAGGACCTGAAGAAGGTGATCCTGAACGGGTTCAAGAGCGCCTTCCTCCGCTACCAGGAGCGGAAGGCCCTGATCGGCGAGGCGATCGAGGAGCTGGGCCGGGTCGGCTGAGGCCGCCGGGGGCGCCCGGAACGGGGCTCCGCCCTGCGGGGTATCCTCCGTGGGCCGGGAATTCCACAGAATCTTGAACGATCCGCCCGACCCGTTCGTTTTTTCCCATGTCCGATGCCCGTCGCTCTCGCCGCGGGCGAGGCGCGGAACCATATCGAAAGGCCAGGAATGAGACTCTTCGCGTGGATCGCAGTGTTCGTGGCGGCGGGCTTCGGCACCGCCGGAACCGCGTCGGCTCAGGCGTTCGGCAGCTCGGCCGCCGTGGTGGGTGACGAGGTGCTGTTCGGCCAGGCCCAGACCGACCGGGAGCCCGGCGCCGTATTCGTGTTCCGCCGGACCGGTGAGGGCTGGGAGCGGACGGCCAAGTTCTCCGCCTCGGACGGCTTCGTCGGGAACGGCTTCGGCTCGTTCCTGGTGGCCGGCGACGACGTGGTGGCGGTGAGCGCGCCCAACGCCGACGAGGGCCGCGGCGCCGTGTACCTGTACGAGCGCTCCGACGAGGGGACGTGGAACGAGGTGGCCCGGCTGACGGCGCCCGGGCTCGCCGAGGGCGCCCAGCTGGGTGTCGAGATGGGCATGAATGACGGGTTGCTGCTGGCGGCCACCGCCGACGGCGATTCGGCCACCGGCTCCGTCCACGCGTTCCGGCGGAGCGGCGACGGCTGGTCCCACGCCGGCGAGATCGCCGCGCCCGCGGGCGTCGGCAACAACGAAGGGTTCGGCCGCACGCTGGCGGTGATCGACGGCGCGCCCGTGATCGCGGCCGCCGGGGTCGACGAGGGCATGGGGGCGGTCTGGGTCTACCCGCCCGCCGGTGACGGCTGGGGCGAGCCGGTCCGGATCTCCGGAACCGGCGAGAACGGCCGCTTCGGCGCCGGTGCCAACGTGGTCGGCGACTACCTGCTGGTGGGCGCTCCGGTGCTGGACGAGGCCACCGGACAGGTGATCGTGTTCGAGAATCAGGACGGTGAGTGGGTCGAGATCCAGCGGATCCGGCCCGAGGACGCCGGCCCGCAGACGGTCTTCGGGGCCAACATCGTCCCGCGCGGCGACCAGGCGTGGATCATCGCGCCGGGCGCCGACGGCTTCCGCGGCGCGGTCTACGTGTAC
>CAZUIY010000427.1:0-1112 GCA_964619975.1 uncultured Gemmatimonadales bacterium | reverse complement strand
CGACCCGGCCATCGAGAAGTATCCGGTCAGCTTCGAGATCGACGGCCTCCGGTGCATCATGTGCGGCTACTGCGTGGACGCCTGTCCCGAGGACGCGATCGCGATGACGAAGGAGTACGAGTGGGCCTCCTACAACCGCGAGGACTTCATCTGGGACAAGGAGTACCTGCTCAACTGGCGGGACGAGAAGGACGTGGAGGACGGCTACCAGCCCTACGAGGGGGAGATCGACAAGAACCGCATGAGCCGGGGGACCCTGTGACGCGAAAGGCCCTGCGCGGGTGAGCGGGCCCGACCTCGCCTTCTGGATCCTGGCGGCGGTTTCGGTCGTGGCCAGCCTGCTGGTCGTCACCAACCGGAACCCGGTGGCCAGCGTGCTGTTCCTGGTGCTGTCGTTCTTCGCGCTGGCCGGGCTCTTCGTGACGCTGCACGCCCACTTCATCGCGGCGATCCAGGTGCTGATCTACGCCGGCGCCATCATGGTGCTGTTCCTGTTCGTCGTGATGCTGCTGAACCTGGGGACGCCGCAGTGGTTCGACATCCAGCGGAAGCCGCTGATGGTGACGGCGGGGGCGCTGGGGGCGCTGTTCCTGCTCGCGCTCTGGCGGGGCGGCCTGCCGGACTACTCGGCCACGCTTCGGGGGCCGGCGGCCGGGTTCCCGCCCGACGGGGTGGGGTCGATCCAGGCGATCGGCGCGGCGCTCTACACGGCGTTCTACCTGCCGTTCTTCGCCACCGCCCTGCTTCTGCTGGTGGCGATGGTGGGGGCGGTCATGATCGCGCGGCGGAAGCGATGACGGTCGGCGCGGGCCACTACCTGGCGCTCTCGGCCGTCCTCTTCACCATAGGTGTGGTGGGCGTTCTCACGCGGAGAAACGCGCTCATCGTCTTCATGGGGATCGAGATCATGCTGAACGCCGCGAACCTCGCGTTCGTGACGTTCGCCATGGGGATGGGGGACCTGACCGGTCTGATCATGGTGCTCCTGGTCGTGGCGGTGGCGGCCGCCGAGGCCGCGGTCGGGCTCGCGATCATCGTGGCGATGTTCCGGCACAAGGAAACCGTCGACGTGAGCGCGTTCAGCGCGATGCGCGGGTAGGGGCGATGGAGGG
>CAZUIY010000426.1:0-1209 GCA_964619975.1 uncultured Gemmatimonadales bacterium | reverse complement strand
ATGCGAAAGGTGCCGTGCATGGCGGGGTGGCTGGGGCCGACGTTGAGGACCATCAGGTCCTCGGCCAGCGGGTCGCTCTCCAGGTCCTCCAGGGCGTCGCGCGGGATCCGCTCGATCGTCACGCCCCGGGCGGCGGCGGCGCGACGGGTCGCGGGGTCCGCGGCGGAGGGTCCGACGGGCAGGCCGATCCGGGTCCCGGTGGGATACGGCCGGCCGTACATCTCCGGCACCGGGGTGGTCTCCGGGGTTTCGGCGGTCAGCGGGGCATCGCGGAAGACCATCGGCTACTCGTCCATCTGCCGGACCGCGCTCGAGCGGACCCGCTCCCGCTCCTCGGGCGACATCTCGTCCACCAGCGCGTCCGGCACGGTCAGCCGCCACCTGAGGTCCGCCGGGTAGTCCTTCCGCATCGGATGGCCCTGGAACTCGTGGTGGCAGAGGATCCGCTTCATGACGGGATGCCCCTCGAAGCGGATGCCGAACATGTCGTACACCTCGCGCTCGAACCAGTCGGTGGACTTCCAGATGTCGGTGGCCGTGTCGACGACCGGATCGTCCTCGGGGACGCCGGCCTTGACCCGGACCCGCTTGCCGGTGGTGAGGGAGTAGAGGTGGTAGACGACCGCGAAGCGGGGATCGCCGCCCAGTTCCAGGTGATCCACCGCCGTCACGTCCATGCAGAACTCGAACGAGAGCTCGGGGTCTCGGCGGCAGTGCTCCAGCAGGTCGTGGAGGCGCGAGCGGTCCACCCAGACCGTCAGGTCACCCCTATCGTCCTGGACCTTCTGGATGGCGTCGGAGAAGGCCCGCCGCAGGTTCTCGGACACGAACTCCGCCACCTCAGCCGACCTCGGCGGTGGCGGGCGTCGGGGCGTGGCCCTTCCGCCGCTCGGCTTCGATCTCCTGGTACCGCGACGGCTCGCCGCGCTCGATCTTCTCCTGGAGCTTGATGATCGCGTAGATCAGCCCCTCCGGCGTGGGCGGGCAGCCCGGCACGTACACGTCCACCGGCACGATCTCGTCGATCCCCTGCATCACGTGATAGGAGCGGTAGAAGCCGCCGGAGGAGGCGCAGACCCCCATCGAGATCACCCACTTGGGCTCGGTCATCTGCTCGTAGATCAGCTTGAGGACCGGGGCCTGCTTGTCGACCACCGTGCCGGCCACGATCATCATGTCCGACTGCCGCGGGCTGAAGCGGACCACCTC
>CAZUIY010000425.1:0-4492 GCA_964619975.1 uncultured Gemmatimonadales bacterium | reverse complement strand
CCCGGGCTGGGCCAGCTGGACGACATCGTGGTGGCGATCCTGGCGCTCCACAGCATCCTGAACCGGGTGGACGAGTCGGTGGTCCGCGAGCACTGGGGCGGCGACCAGGAGGTGATCCAGCTGGTCCGCGTCGGGATCGCGGCGGTCAGCCGCCTCCTGCCCGGGGATTGGGAGAAGCGGGTGTAGTGTGGTAAATTGGACAGGCTCCCTATGATCCGCAGCATGACGGGGTTCGGCCGCGGCGAGACCGAGTCCGGCGGGCATCGCTTCCGCGTGGAGGCGCGCTCGGTCAACCACCGCTATTTCAACGCCAACCTGCGCCTGCCGCGGGAGTACGCGCACCTGGAGAGCCGGCTGGCGGCGGCCTGCGGGGAGCGGGTGGAGCGGGGCCATCTCAACCTGCAGATCGAGGTGGAGCCGGCGGAGGGCGCGCCGGGCCGGTTGCCGACACTGAACCGCGTTCTGCTGGACCGGTACCTGGAGATCCTGGAGAGCCTGGAGCACCTGCCCGGGGTGACCAAGCGCGTGACGGCCGACGCGCTCCTGGGGCTGCAGGGAGTGCTGGAGTGGGAGGCCGAGGCCGAGCGCCTGGAGGACGACGTGTTCCTCGCCGGGATCGGCTCGGCGCTGGACCGGGCGCTCGACCAGCTCGTTTCCTCCCGCGAGGTGGAGGGGGCGGCGCTCGACCGCGACTTCCGCGAGCGCATGGCGAACATCGAGGCGGCGCGCGCGAAGATCGCCGAGCTGGCGCCGCGCCGCGAGGAGCGCGAGCGGGAGCGTCTGCGGAGCAAGGCGAAGGAGCTGCTGGACGACGCGGGCGAACCGTGGGACGCGCGGATCGCCCACGAGATCGTGCTCCTGGCGGACCGGCTCGACGTGAGCGAGGAGCTGACCCGCATGCGGGCGCACCTGGATCACTTCGAGGCGGAGCTCGACGCCGACGCCGGCGGCGTGGGCCGAAAGCTCAGCTTCCTGCTGCAGGAGCTGGGGCGCGAGGCCAACACGATCGGCGCCAAGGGGAACGACGCCGAGATCCAGCAGGTGGCGATCGAGATCAAGGCGGAGCTCGAGAAGATGCGGGAGCAGGCCGAGAACGTGGAATGAGTCCGGGAGGCGTGGCATGGTGACCGAGCGCGACGCGGACGTGGGGATCAAGACGCGGCCGTTCCCGATCGTCCTCTCCGCGCCGAGCGGGGCGGGGAAGACGACGGTGGCGAACGAGATCTTCAAGCGCTTCCCGTACATCCGCTTCGCCGTTTCGCTCACGACACGCGGACGGCGCGACGGTGAGTCGGACGGCGCCGACTACCGGTTCGTGGACGAGGCCGAGTTCGAGCGGTCGCGCGAAGCGGGGGAGCTGGCCGAGTGGGCGGTGGTCCACGGCAACATGTACGGCACGCCGCGGGCCGAGATCGACGGGTCCGTGGAGGACGGCTACCACGTGCTGCTCGACGTGGACGTGCAGGGCGGCAAGAGCCTCATGGCCGCATACCCGGACGCGGTGTCGATCTTCCTGCTGCCGCCGTCCCACGCCGCCATGGAGGCCCGGCTGCGCGGCCGGGGAACCGAGAACGACGACTCCATCGCCGTACGGCTGGACGAAGCGCTCCGCGAGATCGAAGAGGTGGAGCGGTACGAGTACGTGATCGTGAACCGCGAACTGGAGCGGACCGTGGAGGTCTTCTCCCGCATCATCCACGCCGAGGAGCACCGGCGATCCCGCCGGGAGAACCTCGACGAATGGCTGGACGTTCATTTCTCCGGACGCGAGGCGCCGGAGGCATCCATCGGAAGAGGAGGCACCACATGAAGGTATTCACCCCGGGCGACGTCGCGACCGCGACCCAGGACGACAACAAGTACGAGGGCGTCATGGTGGCGGCGGCGTACGCCCGCAAGCTGAACGAGCTGCCGAAGGAAGGCGGCAAGGAGTGGAAGCAGAAGTACACGACCCGCGCGCTGCAGGACCTGACGGCGGGCGAGATCGAATACACGGTCGTCGACAAGAGGGCGGTATAGCGAAGCACCAGCCGTTCGCCGGCCGGACGATCACCCTCGGGGTCACGTCCGGCATCGCCTGCTACAAGGCCGTCGACCTGATGCGCGACCTGCGCCGGGCGGGCGCGCGCGTGCGCCCGGTGCTGACGCGGTCGGCGGCGGAGCTCGTGCGGCCGGCCCTGTTCGAGGTCCTCGCCGGCGAGCGGGTGGGGACGTCCCTCTGGAGCGACTGGCCGGAGGCGGGCGGCTCCGCCGACTACGACCGGTTCCCCCACCTGGACTTCGCGCGCGGCGTGGACGCCGTCGTGGTGGCCCCGGCCACCGCCAATTGCCTGGCGAAGGCCGCGGCCGGGATCGCCGACGACCTGCTGTCGACCACGCTGGTGGCGGTGGATCCGGCCACGGTCCCGATCCTCTTCGTGCCGTCGATGAACGCCACCATGTGGGACCACCCCGCCACTCGCGCCAACCGCGCCACGCTCCGTGAGCGGGGCTGCTGGATCGTCACCCCGGACGAGGGCCCGCTGGCGTGCGGCGAGGCGGGCGTCGGCCGCTGGCCGGGGAACGACGCCGTGATCGCGGCGCTGGACCGCCTGGTGAACGGAGCCGGACGGCTGGCCGGGCGGCGCGTGGTCGTCACCGCCGGCCCCACCGTGGCCGACGTGGATCCGGTCCGGGTCCTGACCAACCGCTCCTCCGGAAAGATGGGGTACGCCCTGGCCCGCGCGGCGTGGCGCGAGGGCGCCGACGTGACGCTGATCCACGGGCCGACCGCGCTCGATCCGCCGCCGTTCGTCGAGACCGTTGCGGTCCGGACGACGGAGGAGATGGGCGCGGCCGTCCGCGAGGCGCTCCCGGGCGCGGCGCAGCTCTGGATGGCGGCGGCCCCCGGCGACTGGCGCCCGGCGGCCGCGGCGGAGCGGAAGCTGAAGAAGGGCGAGTGGGACGGCCGGCTGGAGCTCGAGCCGACCGAGGACATCCTGGCCGGCGCCGCGGCCGTCCGGGACGGGGACACCACGCTGATCGGGTTCGCGCTCGAGACCGACGACGTGGAGCACAACGCGCGGCGGAAGCTGGAATCGAAGGGATGCGACTTCCTGGTCGTGAACGACGCGACCGAGCCGGGGGCCGGCTTCGAAGTGGACACGAACCGGGTGACGGTCCTGGCGCGGGACGGCGCCCGGCGGGAGTTCGAGCGCATGGACAAGCGCGCGCTGGCCCACGAGCTGGTGGCCCACGTCCTCGACCACCGACCCGTCCGGGCGGAGTCGTCCCGGTGAGCGACGCCCGGTCCAGCGCCCGCGCCCGGCTGACGCGCGCCCGCGCCCTGGGCGAGCGCACCGTGTACGCGGCGGCCGGCCGTCCGGCCGCGAGCGCCGAGGAGCCGCCGGTGGAGACGCCCCGGGCGGAGACCGCGGCGCTCGAGCCGGCCCCGGCCGGGTTCGACGAGCCCTCCTGGGAAGAGCTCCGGAGCGAGGCCCTGGTCTGCCGGAAGTGCGACCTGTGCGAGACCCGCACCCAGGTCGTCTGGGGGAGCGGGACGCCGTTGACTCGAATCATGGTCATCGGCGAGGCGCCCGGCTATCACGAGGATCAGAAGGGGGAGGCGTTCGTCGGCCGCGCCGGACAGCTCCTCACGAAGATCCTGCAGGCGATCGGCTTCGCCCGCGAGGAGGTGTTCATCACGAACGTGCTGAAGTGTCGGCCCCCCGACAACGCCGACCCGCTGCCGCACCAGGTGGCGGCCTGCGAGCCGTGGCTGGAGGAGCAGATCGAGCGGATCGACCCCGCCGTGCTCCTCACCCTCGGCCGCCACGCGGCGCGGACCTTGCTCCGCGAAGATTCTCCGATGGGCGCCATGCGCGGCCGCGTGTTCGACTACAGCGGGGTTCCGCTGGTGGCGACGTACCATCCGGCGGCGCTTCTCCGGAACCCGTCGCTGAAGCGGCCCACCTGGGAGGACGTGCAGCTCGCCCGGCGGGTCTACGACGAGAGGGTGGCGGCCCGTGGCTGACGGGGCGGTGCGCGCGCTCGAGGAGCGGGTCCGGGCCGACCGGACGCCGCCCCACTCGGACGAGTCCGAGATCTCGGTGCTCGGGGCGATGATGCTGGAAGAGGCGGCGGTCGACCGGGCGATGGAGATCCTCCACGAAGAGGACTTCTATCACCCGGCCCACCGGTTGATCTACTCGGCGATCACGGCGCTCCGCGACCAGGGCCACACGCCCGACGCCATGTCGGTGCGGGAGCAGCTCCGGCGGCACGACGGGCTCTCCGAGGCGGGCGGCGCGGAGTACCTGGCGCGGATCATCGACATCGTGCCGACGGCGGCGAACGTGCTCTACCACGCCCGGATCGTGCTCGACTCGGCGGTCAAGCGGCGGCTGATCCGGACCGGCACCGAAATCGTGGGTGAGGCGTACGACTCCGGCGAGGACGCCGACCACCTGCTGAACGAGGCGGAGGAGCGGATCTTCCGGCTGTCGGAGCACCG
>CAZUIY010000424.1:0-4435 GCA_964619975.1 uncultured Gemmatimonadales bacterium | reverse complement strand
GCACTCTCGGATTGACGGTCTCCGACGCCGATCGTAACTTCTGAATTCGCATCATCGAGCGGGCGTAATTCAGTGGTAGAATGCCAGCTTCCCAAGCTGGACGTCGCCGGTTCGAATCCGGTCGCCCGCTCCATCCTCCCGCCCCACGTCCTCCGGCCGCTCTCTTGACGGCCGACCCCCTCCCGGGTACGATCCACGGCTCACGCCGGACCTGAATTCCTGACCCGCATCCGCCGCCGCCGCACCGACTTGGCGCCGGTTTCCCGGGAGTCGAGCGAATGGACGACAGGCGCCCCTTCCTCCTGATCGCGTGGGCGCTCCTCCTGGGGCTCTTCGCCTGGTCCGTCCGTCCGGTGCTGAGCCCGCTGGTCCTGTTCCTTGCGCTCATCTACCTGCTGACGCCGCTGTTCGGGACCGCCACCTACCGCCGGCTGGCGTTCACGCTGGGCGGCATCACGTTTTTGTGGCTGCTGTACGTGGCCGGGTCGATCCTGGCGCCGTTCGTGCTGGCGTTCGTTTTCGCCTACGTGGCGAACCCGGTGGTGGAGCGGCTGGAGGAGCGTGGCCTGGGGCGCGGCTGGGGGGCGGCGCTGTTCCTGGTGGTGGGCCTCCTGTTGATCGCCGTGGCGGCCGTCCTGCTGGTCCCGCTGGTCATGCACCAGGGGCAGCAGTTCCTGCAGGATCTGCCGCAGATGATCGACGAGTCCCTGGCGTGGTACCGGCAGAAGGTGGGGTCTCTCGCGGAGAGCCAGGTCCCGATCATCCGCGACATCGCGTTCGAGCGCGCCATGGACGTCGACAGCGACGACGTGGGGGTATGGGTCGCGGAGCAGGTGACGGCCCTCCGGCCGTCGTGGCGGACCGCCGTCGGGCTGGGCCAGGGCCTCCAGACGGCGGTGACGATCCTCGGCTACGTGGTCCTGACCCCCGTCCTCACGTTCTACCTCCTGCGCGACTTCCCCGGCATGAAGCACTCGGTCTCGCGGACCCTGCCCGAGGACAGCCGCGAGGAGATGCTCGTCTTCGCCCGCCGCTACGACCGGCTGCTGGGCGAGTATCTGCGGGGGCAGCTGGTGGTGGCGATCTTCGTCGGCCTGACGACCGGAATCGGGCTGTGGATCGTGGGGTTCCCGAACGCGGTGCTCCTCGGCGTGATCGCCGGCGTGTTCAACCTGGTGCCCTACCTGGGACTGGTGGTCAGCTTCCTGCCGGCGCTCGTCATCGCGCTGGTCACGCCGCCGCTCTGGCTGTCGATCGTCAAGCTGGTCGGCGTCTTCTTCGCGGTGCAGTCGATCGAGGCGTACTTCATCTCACCGCGGATCATCGGGGAGCGGGTGGGGCTCCACCCCGTGTGGGTCATGCTGGCGATCATCGCCGGCGGGACGTTCTTCGGCATCGTCGGCCTCCTGCTGGCGATCCCGATCGCCGTTCTGATCAAGCTGCTGGCGCGGACCACGCTCGCCCGCTACAAGTCCTCGGTCTACTACCGGGACTCCGACGCCGTCCAGGAGGACGGCGCGTGAGCCTGCCGGTCGTCGCCATCGTCGGCCGGCCGAACGTCGGGAAGTCCACGCTGTTCAATCGAATCATCGGCGCACATCAGGCGATCGTCGACGACATGCCGGGCGTCACGCGGGACCGCCATTCCACGGTCGCCGAGTGGGCCGGCCGCCGGTTCACCCTGGTGGACACGGGCGGCCTCCTGCCGGCCAGCCAGGAGGAGCTCGCACCCGAGATCAACGCCCAGATCCACGCCGCCATCGAGGAAGCCGACCTGTGCCTGCTGGTGGTGGACGGCCGCGAGGGGATCACGACCACCGACCGCGAGATGGCCGACATCCTCCGGCGGAGCGACAAGGCGGCGATCCTGGTGGTGAACAAGGCCGACAACCGGGAGCTCGGCGAGCGGCTCTCGTGGGAGTTCTACGAGATGGGTCTGGGGGATCCCCAGCCCGTGTCGGCCCTTTCGGGCACCCGCTCCGGTGACCTGCTGGACGAGGTCGTCGCCGCGCTCCCGGACGTGTTCGAGGAGCCGGAGGACCCGGACACGATCACGGTGGCGGTCGTGGGGAAGCCGAACGTCGGCAAGTCGAGCCTCATCAACCGGCTGCTGGGCGAGGAGCGGTTCATCGTCAGCCCCATCGCGGGCACCACCCGGGACTCGATCGACACGCTGGTGACCTGGCGCGACCGGCGCTACCGGCTGGTGGACACGGCCGGCATCCGCCGCCACTCGGCGATGGAGGCGGGGATCGAGTACTACACGTATCTGCGGGCGGTCCGGAGCATGGAGCGGGCCCAGGTGGCGATCGTCGTGCTGGACGCCACCGAGCCCCTGTCGCGGCAGGATCTGCGCATCCTGAACCTGGTGGAGGAGCGCCGCCGCGGGATCGTCGTGTGCGTCAACAAGTGGGATCTGGTCGAGAAGGACACGCGGACGGCCGCCGCCTACGAGGCCACGTTCCGCGCCCAGGCGCGGACGCTGGAGTGGGCGCCGATCGTGACGATGAGCGCGAAGTCCGGCCAGCGGGTCCACCGGGCGCTGGAGGCGGCCGAGGAGGTGTGGAAGGAGTGGGGGAAGCGGATTCCCACGCCCGCGCTGGTCCGGCTCCTCCACAAGGCGACGACGAAGGTCCAGCCGCCCCAGTCCAAGTCCCGGCGGACGGGCCGCGTGGTCCGGATCCTGTACGGCCACCAGGTGGAGACGTCGCCGCCCCTCTTCATCTTCTTCGCCAACGAGCCCGAGGCGATCCCGGAGCACTACCGGCGCTACCTGGAGCGCGCCATCCGAGAGGAGTTCGGCTTCGCCGGCGTGCCGCTCCGGATCTTCTTCCGCGCCGGGGGAGCGGGGGCGGCCGAGGCGGCGGGCGAAGGCGGTCGGGGGTGACGCCGCTCATCGGCGGCGTGGTCCTGGCGTACCTGGCGGGATCGTTTCCCACCGCCTGGCTGGCCGGCCGGGCCCTGGGGGCGGACCTGGGAAGCCGGGGGAGCGGCAACTACGGCGCCACCAACGTCTTCCGCGTGCTCGGGCCGGCCCCGGCGGTGGCGGTGCTGATCGTGGACGTGGGGAAGGGGTTCTTCCCGGTGTTCCTGCTGCCGCGGCTCTGGCCGACCCCGCTTGTGGAGCCCACGGTCTACGCGGTGATCCTGGCGCTGGCGGCGGTCCTGGGCCACGTGTTCTCGGTCTTCCTGCGGTTCCGCGGCGGGAAGGGGATCGGGACCGCGGCGGGGGCCTACCTGGCGCTCGCGCCGTGGGCGATTCTGGGCGCCGCGGTCGTCTGGGGGGCGATCGTCGCCGGAACGCGGCTGGTCTCGCTGGCGTCGCTGGCCGGGGCGGTGACGCTACTGGCCCTGGTTCTGTTCCACGACTTCGGATCGCCGTTGAGCGATCTGGCGGTGCGGGGCCTGACGGCGCTCCTGGTGGTGTTCGTCTTCTGGACCCACCGCGAGAACATCGGCCGCCTGGCGCGTGGACGGGAGAAGAGGATCGCGGCAGGAGGCGGGCGCTGAGCGCGGCCGCCGTCATCGGGGCGGGCTCCTGGGGCACCGCGTTGGCGAACCTGCTGGCCGCCGACGGGCGGAGGGTGCGGATCTGGGCGCGGAGCCCGGAAGTGGCGGAGGCGATGGGGCGGGAGCGGCGGAACCCCCGCTACCTGTCCGACTTTCCGCTGGCGGACGGAGTGGAGCCGACTGCGGACCTGGCGGGCGCGCTGGACGGGGCGTCCCTGGTGGTGTCGGTCGTCCCAAGCCACGCCGTCCGCGAGACCTTCGCCGCCGCGGCCCCGGCCGTGGAGCCGGGCGCGATGATCGTGTCGGCGTCGAAGGGGATCGAGAACGAGTCGCTGATGCGGATGACGGAGGTGCTGGCCGAGGTGCTGCCGGGCGTGGACGCCGGCCGGCTCGCGGTCCTCTCGGGGCCCTCGTTCGCGGAGGAGGTGGCCGCCGGGCTCCCCACGGCGGTCACGGTGGCCTGCGCCGACCAGACCACGGCGGAGACCGTCCGCGACGCCTTCACGGGGCCGCGGTTCCGCGTGTACACCTCGACCGACGTGGTGGGCGTGGAGCTGGGCGGCGCGGTCAAGAACGTGATCGCCATCGCCACCGGGATCGCCGACGGGCTGGAGTACGGCACGAACGCCCGGGCCGCGCTCGTAACCCGCGGCCTGGCCGAGATCTCGCGGCTCGGGTCGGCCCTCGGCGGCGAGCGGATGACGTTCATGGGGCTGGCCGGGATCGGGGATCTGGTCCTGACCTGCACCGGCGATCTGTCCCGGAACCGCACCGTGGGACTGCTGCTCGGGCGCGGCGAGTCGCTGGAGCGGATCCGGACCGACATGAAGATGGTGGCGGAGGGGATCCGCACGACCCGCTCCGCGCGCGACCTGGCCCGCCGCGCCGGCATCGAGCTGCCGATCACGGAGCAGGTCCACGCGAT
>CAZUIY010000423.1:0-1080 GCA_964619975.1 uncultured Gemmatimonadales bacterium | reverse complement strand
CACCTCGGCCGGGGTCAGCCGGTCGATCCGGAGGCCCACCCAGACCCGCTCCCGCGGCACCCCCGGCGGGTAGGCCGCCACCATCGCCTCCACCGCCCCCGGCGTGTCGCGGTACACCATCGGGACCGCCTCGTCGATCAGACCCCGCTCCAGCCACGTGGCCCAGTCCTGGCCGAAGGAGCGGATCGACTCCTCCGGCCGCGGCAGGACCGCCGCCGAGAGCACCAGCTCCGGCCGGACGGCCTTCAGGTCGTCCCGGATCAGCCCCACCAGGTAGGTCAGCGCGGCGTCGCCCCCGGCGGGGCGCCAGCCGGTCGGATACCGGATGTAGTCCAGGTGGACGCCGTCCACCGGGTAGCGGGTGACCAGCTCCAGCACGAACCGCCTCAGCTCCGTCCGGACCTCCGCCCGGGCGGGGTCCAGGAACCACCCCTCCCCCACCAGCCCCGCCCGGTCCAGCTCCGCCCGGGACAGGGAGCGCATCGAACGGCCGGTGGGGCCGGTCACGAACCAGTCGGGACGGCTGCGGAAGACGTGGGCCGGGTCGGCGGGCGCCTCGTCGGCCGACCAGGCGAGCATCGCGTTCACCCACGCCTGAACCTCGATCCGCCGCCCGTGCGCCTCCGCCAGCGCGTGGGCCAGCGGGTCGTCCGCCCAGCCGGCGCCCCGCGGACGGGTGGCGGGCGGGACGAAGACGGAGCTCGGGAAGTAGGCGTCCCACCGGCCGGACACCTGCAGGTACATCCTCCGGCAGCCGGCCCGCTCCACGTCCGCCAGGGCCGCGCGCCACGCCTCCCGGGTCACCAGGGCGTCCCGCACCACCCAGACCGCGCAGGGCGGCGCCTGGGCGGCCGCGGGCGCCGGCGCGGCGGCCGCCAGCAGGCCCCCCAGGAGCAGGATCCGGTGGCCGGAAGTCCATGAAAGAGGTAGATTTGCAGCCTGCCAGAAGTCCATCATCGTCCCCCATCCCACCCGGAGAGGCCGGTATGCCGAACTTCGCACTCGCCGACATGCAGACCGAGTACAAGTCCAAGAACATGCGCGTCCTGCTCGCCCGGATGATCAAGAAGCATCCCGACT
>CAZUIY010000422.1:0-4799 GCA_964619975.1 uncultured Gemmatimonadales bacterium | reverse complement strand
AGGATCTCCGGCTCCAGCATCTCGGCGACTTCGTTCAGATTCACGACGGGAATGCCGCGTCGGCTCGCCTCCTTGATCATGTCCGGATTGTGGGTGACCACGCGGGCGTCGTGCTGGACGGCGTAGTCGAGCACGCCCTCGATCTCTCCGTGGAGCAGGTCGATCTCCCGGATGTAGACCGCGCGCGCCCGGTTCTGCTGCAGCCGCCGCAGGCTGTCCAGCCCGCGCTCGCCGCGGAAGCGGTCCATCGCGATGTGGCTGGCGGCGAGCTGGTTGAGCTGATCCACCACGAACCGGGGGACGACGATCTCACCGGAGAGGAGCGGGCTCTCGGCCAGCTTCACGATGCGGCCGTCGATCAGCGACTTCTCGCCGACCAGGTAGCGCGCGCGGGAGCCGCCCTCCTGCTCAGGCTGCCGGAACAGCGCCAGGTCGTAGGCGATCGCGCGACCGGATACGGCGCCCAGGTAGCCGAACGTCACGAACAGCAGCACGAGCCCGAAGCCCGCCAGCCAGGTACCTCCGGAGAGAAACGCGCCGGCCATCGGAAACGCGCCAGCCACGCCCACCACCATCCAGGCCAGCGCCAGGCCCAGGATCAGGCCGACCCCGGCCGAGGCGACCTGCCGCGGGTCTCCCTGCCGGATCCGCCCCTCCAGGAGCAGGATGATCAGGATGGCCAGGGCCCCGCCTCCGACCGTCGCGTAGGTAACCCAGACCGGCTCGTATACGACGGCCAGGGCGCCGACGAGGATGATCAGGAGCCCCAGGACGATGCGCAGATAGCTCATTGTCCTCCTTGAGATTGGAGTATGCGCCGCCGGGATGATGTATGATGGGCGGCGCGACGGCCCGGTCAGCCCGGGCGCTCGCGGTGGTGCCGCGCGGCGCGCTCATCCCCGATCTTCCAGGGCGAGCGCGACGGCGCCGGCCACCGAGTCGACATGCTCGACCCGGAAGCCGGTGCCGTTTCCCGCGATCTCTTCCATGGCGCGCTTCGATCCTCCGTTCCCTCGCGACCCGCCCTCGGCGACGATCGCCCGCGTGAACCCCAGCCGGGCGGCGGCGCGGAGCCGAGCCTCGGCCTGCCGCACGGGCCGGACCTCGCCGGTCAGACCCACCTCGCCGAATACCACCGTGCCGGGCCGGGGAGCGCGGTCCGTCTGGCTGGACGCCAGCGCGACCACGACCGCCAGATCGGCGGCGGGCTCGGAGAGCGAGAGCCCTCCCACCACGTTCACGAACACGTCGCTGGCCCCCAGACGGTAGCCCGCGCGGCGGTCGAGGACCGCCAGGAGCAGCGACAGCCGCCGGGCATCGAACCCCCCGGCCACGCGCTGCGGGGTGCCGTAGGGGCTGGCGGCGACCAGCGCCT
This sequence comes from uncultured Gemmatimonadales bacterium, assembly GCA_964619975.1. Taxonomy (GTDB): domain Bacteria; phylum Gemmatimonadota; class Gemmatimonadetes; order JACCXV01; family JAHWKZ01; genus DATLFF01. Next base: position 3,424 of record CAZUIY010000422.1, on the reverse strand, counting down.
GGATCTCGATCAGGAGCGGCCGCGTCCCCTCCAGGCTCGCCACGTGGGCCGAGCCGGCCACCGGGCGGTCCCGGCGGTCACCGTCCAGGAAGAAGGCCGACGGGTTCTCGACCGGCGTCATGCCGCGCTCCCCCATCGTGAAGACGGCCATCTCGTCGGTCGAGCCGAACCGATTCTTCCGCGCCCGCAGGATCCGGAAGTCGTGGTGGGTGTCGCCCTCGAACTGGAGCACGGCGTCGACGGCGTGCTCCAGCGTCTTGGGGCCGGCGATCCCGCCCCCCTTGGTGACGTGGCCCACCAGGAACGCGGCCGCCCCGCGGGACTTGCAGTAGCGCTGGAACCCGCCGGCCGCGGCGCGCACCTGCGATACCGAGCCCGGCGCCGACGAAAGCGCGGGGTCGTAGGCGGTCTGGATGGAGTCCAGCACCACCACGTCCGGCGCGGCCGACTCGCAGGCCGCCAGGAGGGCGTCCAGCGCGGTCCCCGCCGCCACCAGGATCCCCTCATCCGCCACCCCGAGGCGCTCGGCCCGCAGCTTGATCTGGGCCGGCGACTCCTCGCCCGCCAGGTACAGCACCCGCTGCCCCCCGGCGGCCAGCGCGCCCGCCATCTGGAGCAGCAGCGTCGACTTGCCGACCCCCGGCTCGCCGCCCACCAGGTACAGCCCGCCCGGCACGATGCCGCCGCCCAGGAGCCGGTCCATCTCGGCCCCGCCGGTCGACACCCGCGCGGTCTCGGCGGTGGTCACGTCCGACAGCGGCGCCACGACCGCGGCCGCCGCCGCTCGCGCGGCGCCCGCGCGGCCCTCAACCAGCTCCTCGACCAGCGTGTTCCACTCCCCGCAGTCACCGCAGCGCCCGGCCCACTTCGGGGCCGCCGAGCCGCAGGACGAGCAGACGAACTGCGACCGCGACCGCCGGGCGTTCACGGCCGGTGGTGCGGGTCGTGGCTGGCGAACCGCATGAACTTGTCCATGAACGTCAGCTTGATCGTGTCGGTGGGGCCGTTCCGGTTCTTGCCGATGATGACCTCGATGACCGGCTCCGCCGCCTGGCCGAACTCGTCCTCCCCCGGCTTCTCCCGGTAGAGGAAGAGCACCAGGTCGGCGTCCTGCTCGATCGCGCCGCTCTCGCGGAGGTCGGAGAGCCGCGGCCGCTGATCGGTCCGCTGCTCCGGCGCGCGGGAGAGCTGGGAGAGCGCCAGAACCGGGATGTTCAGCTCCTTGGCCAGAGCCTTCAGGGAGCGGCTGATCTCGGTGATCTCCTGCTGCCGGCTCTCGCTCCTGCGGCCGGTCTCCATGAGCTGCAGGTAGTCGACGATGATCAGCCCGATGTCCTTCTGCTGCTTCAGCCGCCGCGCCTTGGCGCGCATCTCGAGCGGCGTCATGATGCCGCTGTCGTCGATGTAGATGGCGGCGCGCCGGAGCCGGTCGCAGGCGTCCGCCACGTTCTTCCACTCCTTGCTGGTGGCGTGGCCGGTCCGCAGGTCCTTCAGCGACACCAGCGCCTCGCTGGCGATCAGCCGCTGGACCAGCTGCTCGGTCGACATCTCCAGGCTGAAGATCGCTACCGGCCGCTGGTTCTGAATGGCCGCGTTGGCGGCGATATTCATCGCCAGGGATGTGTTGTGCACGCACACGTCGTTGGCGACGAAGTTGTGGGTCCGCGGCATCGTCAGGTCGTAGACCTGCTTCGTCCCGACCGGCTCGATCGACACGATTTCGTCCCACCACACGTCGCTCTCCGCGAGCGTCGCCAGGGCGGAGTCGTCCAGCGCGGCAGCGATGCGGGCGAGCCGGGCGCGAGACACGGAGCGCCGGTGAGCGTGCAGGTTGTTGTTGGACGGGGCGAGCCCCATTCGTGCGCGGAGCCAGGCCCAGGACGAGTCACCCAGCGAGCGCTCGATCCACCGCCAGACCCCCACCGGCACGTTGTCCAGGTTCGGCCGCCGGGTCCGGCAATCGTCCGTCGTCGCCCGGACGACCGCGTCCTCCTTGCCGTAGATCCCGATCCGCTCGGAGAACCGATCGATCGACTCCCTGTGGGTGATCTCGAGCTGCCAGGCTTCCCGCACCCCGCCCCGGTACTTCATCGCGCGTCGCCTCAGCCGGGCTACGACGCCGAACCGGAGGAGCAGGTGCTGGACCTGACGCGCCAGGCGCTCGCTGACGGAGGCGAAGCCGATCGAGCGGCCGCCGGTACCGGAAGCCGCCCAGCCGTCGGCCGCGAACAGCCGGTTCAGGAAGAGCGCCACCTGCCTCTCGGGGAGCGTGAACACGACCGCGGGGACGAACTTCTCCCCCGCCCCCTTTCCCATGAGTCCCAGCTCGTCCAGCCAAAGCGTGAGCGGGTTCCGCCCGTTCCGACGCGCCGCCGCCGTCCCCTCCGGTGCGAGGGCCACGCCCAGAGCGGACTCGAGGCTCTCCAGGCGCTCGGGGGACGGCATGGCGGCGCCCGTCGACCATTGCGTCATGGATGCCGGCGAAGCTCCGATTTCGGCCGCCACCGAGCGGGCCGAGCGCCCGCTGGCCTCCAGGGCGCCGCGGAGCCGACCGCCGAGCCGGCGTCGTCCCTCGCGGATGGCCTCGTCGTCCCCCACCACCCGCAACGTCGGCGTCCGATGGACACACGACTCCGGCAGCGCCGCGACGCCACCGAAGGCGGCAACCGAATCCGCGAAGTCCAGCCGCCGGATCGGATCGCCGTTGGTGAATCGCGGGACGCTTCCAGTCAACCCGCCATCCCCGATCAGGTACCCGAGCAGCTTGACCTCGCAGTCGCGCAGGGGGCGGTCCCCGAAGAACGGCATTCGCCGGGGCACCGCCACCCGCTCGCCGGGCGCCAGCTCGGCCAGGGGCCGCCAGCCGTCGATCGTGAGGAAGGGGTGGCTCGCGGTCGTCTCGATCTCGCGTCCCAGGCGGGTGGTGACCCGGAAAACCGGCTTCTGGCCATCGTCGACGAAGTCGCTCGGCTCGGCCGCCTCCAGCCGCCAGTCGTCGGTCAGGGTCGGGATCCGTCCGGCGCGCTCGCGGCAGATCTCCTCGATCGTCCGGATCGAGCCGTCCTCGAGGACGATCTCGGAATCCGCCGTCAGGCATTTGCCGACCGAGGGGCGGGCCGCGATGATCACCAGGTCCGAGAGCTGGAACCCCGCGGTGATGTCGTCCAGGTCGCTGTATCCGCTGGGGACACCCGTGATCGCTTCCTTCCGCGCGGCCAGCGACTCCAGCTCGACGACCGCCCGCTGGAGCAGCTCGTTGATCGGCGTGAACGCCTTCTTGAAGCGGTGCTCCGACAGCCGGAAGATCCGCTCCTCCGCCTCGTTCAGCAGGTGGTCGGCGTCCTCGCCGGAGTCGTACGCCTCACCCACGATTTCGGTGCCGGTCCGGATCAGCCGCCGCTTGACCGCCGAGTCGAGCACGATC
>CAZUIY010000421.1:0-2949 GCA_964619975.1 uncultured Gemmatimonadales bacterium | reverse complement strand
AGGAGGCGAGTCCATGAGGGTGGTCCGCTGGACCCTGATCACGATTCCCGTGCTGCTCCTGACCGCGGCCTCGGCGGCGGCCCAGCGGCCGGCGGAGGGGTGGGTGCGGGTCGCGCTCAACCCGTACGCGGGCGTGCTGGTCCTCGACGATGGCGACCTGGAGGAGGAGCGCGGCCTGGAGGTCGACGCCGGCCCGCTGCTCGGCACCCGGCTGGCCGTGGCCCTGGGCGAAGACTGGCGCGTGGACGGCACCTGGGCCTGGGCCTCGGGCTCGGTTGAGGCGTCCGACTTCGCGCCCCCGTCCCCCGGGCAGGACCTGTCGATCCACCTCATCTACGGCTCCGTCGGCTACCTGATCTCGACGGCCGACGTGGCGACCCAGCTCCTCCTGAGCGCGGGCGCCGGCGTCATGATGATCGATCCCGAGGTGGGCGAGTCGGACTCGGACTTCATGGCGTCCCTGGGCGCCGGCTTCACCCATCCCGTCAACGACTGGATCACCTTCCGCGGGGACGTGAAGGACCACATCGCCTTCTGCGCCGCGGCGGAGGCCGGGGACTTCTCGCTCTGCTTCGAGGACGAGCCGCTCCACAACTTCGAGGTCTCGGGAGGCCTGGAGTTCTGGATCTACTGATGGATCTGCCACGGACCCTCCCCGAGCTCTTCTTTCGGGCCGTCGAGCGGCACGACCACCCGCGCTTCGTCCAGTACAAGGCGGGCGGCCAGTACGAGGCGATCCCCGCGCGCGAGTTCCGCGAGGAGGTCGAGCTGGGCGCCCAGGGGCTGATGGAGTGGGGCGTGGCGGCGGGGGACCGGGTGGGGCTCCTGTCCGAGAACCGCCCCGGCTGGGGATTCGCCGACCTCTCGATCCTTTGCGCCGGCGCGTGGACGGTGCCGATCTACCCCTCCCTGTCGGCCGAGGAGGTCGAGTACATCCTGAACGACAGCGGAGCCACGGCCTGCTTCGTCTCCACGGCCGAGCAGCTCGCCAAGGTCGACGCGGTGCGGGAGCGGCTGCCGGCGCTGAAGTGCGTGGTGGTGCTGGACCCGCTGGAGACGACGGGCGAAGGCACCTGCCCCGCGCACGCGCTTGTCGAGCGCGGCCGCGAGGCGCGCGAGCGCGCGCCCGGCGCCCTGGCCGAGCGGCTGGCGGGGATCGATCCCGAGGACACGGCGTCCATCCTCTACACCTCGGGCACCACCGGGAAGCCCAAGGGCGTCATGCTGAGCCACAACAACTTCGTCACCAACGTGATCGACTCGCTGGAGGCGCTGGCGATCACGTCGGCGGACACCCACCTGTCGTTCCTGCCGCTCTGCCACTCGTTCGAGCGGACGGCCGGCTGGTACATCATGATGTGGGCGGGGACATCGATCGCGTACGCCGAGTCGATGGACACGATCCCGCAGAACCTGCTGGAGGTCCGGCCGACGGTCACGACGAGCGCGCCGCGGCTCTACGAGAAGATGTACGCGGCGGTCCTCCAGAAGGCGAGCGACGCGGGCGGGGCGAAAAAGCGGATCGCCTTCTGGGCCCGCCGGATCGGCATCGAGTACGCCGAGGCGGAGGTGGGCGGCCCCGGCGCCGGCCCGTGGCTGAAGATGCGGCACCGGATCGCCGATCGGCTCGTCTTCTCCAAGCTCCGCGAGCGGACCGGCGGACGGCTCCGGTTCTGGGTCTCGGGGTCGGCCCCGCTCGCGCCGGTGATCGCCAAGTTCTTCTACGCCGCCGGGCTCCCGGTGCTGGAAGGGTACGGCCTCACCGAGACCAGCCCCGTGATCTCGGTCAACACGTTCGAGCACATGAAGTTCGGCTCGGTGGGCCGGCCGATCGACAACGTCGAGGTGAAGATCGAGCCGGACCCCGATCGGCCCGGCGGCGACGGCGAGATCCTGGTCCGCGGCCCGAACGTCATGCAGGGGTACTACAACCTGCCCGAGAAGACGGCGCAGGTGATGACGGAGGACGGCTGGCTGCGGACCGGCGACGTGGGCCACCTGGACGACCAGGGGTTCCTCACGATCACCGACCGGAAGAAGGACCTGATCAAGACCTCCGGCGGCAAGTACGTGGCCCCCCAGCCGCTCGAGAACGATCTGAAGGGCTCGAAGTACGTGAGCCAGGCGGTGGTGGTGGGAAACCGGAGAAAGTACGCGTCCGTACTGATCGTCCCGAACTTCGACAGCCTGGAGGACTGGGCCCGGGGAGAGGGGCTGCCGGCGGACCGCGAGACCCTGCTGAAGAGCCCCGAGGTGGCCGCCCTCTACGAGGACGAGCTCGAGAAGGTGAACCGGGGCCGGCAGTCCTACGAGACCCTCAAGAAGTTCGCCCTGCTGCCCGAGGAGTTCACCCTTGAGAAGGGAGAGCTCACGCCCACGCTCAAGGTGAAGCGGTCGGTGGTGGAGGAGAAGCTGACGCCTCTGATCGACACCCTGTACGAAGACGAGCCGCTCGGCGAGCGGTAAACCGCCCCCTCCCGCCCCGCCTTTACCCGCAGAAGCCGCGTTATGAGTGTCCCCGATCGGGGACGCGGCGACCTCCACAGGGCTCGATCCGGTGGGCTCAGGCGTGACATAATGACCATGTATGACGCATGGAGGATAGTTTTTCGGACCGGGCCCGGCCGCGGCACGGCACGTGCTTTTATATAGGGCGACGCGGCGGCGTCAAAGATCGGACGGATACCCATGGCCCGAGGGGGTACATACATGCGGCGAACGATGGTTAGACGAACCGACCCCGCACTCGACGACAGCGAGCTCGTCGAGCGATTCATCGCCGGCGACAGCCGGCGGTTCCAGGAGCTGGTGGAACGCTACGAGAGCCGGATGGTGAACTTCATCCACCGCTCGATCGGCGACCGCCAGCGGGCCGAGGACCTGGCGCAGGAGGTGTTCATCCGCGTCTACCGGCACATCCGCCGGTTCGACCAGTCGAAGAAGTTCTCG
>CAZUIY010000420.1:0-7494 GCA_964619975.1 uncultured Gemmatimonadales bacterium | reverse complement strand
CGGGGTCCGGGCGATCGCGGCGATCCGCGGCGAGGGGCCGCCGCCGGTCGCCATCGAGGAGGCGATCATGGAGATCCTGCGGGACGCCCGGCGCCACCGGCGGACGTCGGAGCCGGGGACCCGACCTTCCTGGCTCGGCCGCGTGCGCGACCGGCTCCACGCGACGGCGCCCGACCGGGTCCGCCTGAGCGAGCTGGCCGAGGAGGCCGGCGTCCACCGCGGCTACCTCTCCGAGACGTTCCGCCGGGTCTACGGGGTCACGGTTACGGGCTACGTGGAGCGGCTGCGGCTGGAGCGCGCAACGCGCGAGCTGGCCGCGACCGACGATCCCGTGGCGCGGATCGCCGTCCGGTGCGGCTTCTACGACCACGCCCAGATGACGCGCGTTTTCCGCCGCGCCACGGGCATGACCCCGAGCGGGTTCCGCCGCGCCCTGCGCACCTGATATCCGTACAAGCGCGGGGGCCGCCGGCCCGGCATCTTGGACCCCGTGATCCTCGTCCGACTCCTCCTGATGGCACTCTTCGGCGCCGCCTCGCCGGCCGCGCCGGATCCGCCCCTCGACGTCGCTTTCCTCCACGTGCGCGTGCTCCCGATGGACGCCGAGCGCGCCATCGAGGACGCGACCGTGGTGATCCGCGGCGACCGGATCGTGGCCGTGGGTCCGGCCGGGTCGGTGGCGGTGCCGGCGGGCGCCACACGGATCGACGGCGCGGGGGCGACCCTCATGCCGGGCCTGGCAGACCTCCACGTCCACCTCTACTCCGAGGAGGACCTCCTCAACTACCTGGCGCACGGGGTCACCACCGTGCTCGACATGAACGGGAGCGCCGACACCCGTGCCTGGCGCGCTCGCGTGGCCTCCGGCGACATCGCCGGGCCCACCGTCTACACCGCCGGCCCCAGCCTGAACGGCCAGCCGCCGGGGAACCCCACCTTCGTCGCCCTGGACGATCCCGGCCGGGCCGCCTTCGAGGTGCGGCGCCAGAAGGCGCTCGGCTACGACGTGATCAAGGTCTACTCCACGCTCGCGCCCGAGGTGTACCACGCGGTGCTCGAGACCGCCGCGGAAGAGGAGATGACCGTGGTCGGGCACCTCCCGCTCCAGGTGGGCTTCGAGGGCGCGCTGGACGCCGGCCAGGCGATGATCGGTCACGGCGAGGAGCTGTGGAAGCTGCTGCGGAACGCCGACTCGACGGGACTGGAGGCCGCGACGCGGCGGATCGTCGAGTCCGGCGCCCGCGTCACGCCGAACCTCTCCGCGCTCGACCGGATCCTGGATGAGGCCGCCGACCTGCCGGCTCTCCTGGAGCATCCCGAGGCGGCGTTCGTCTCACCGGCCGCGTACAGCGAGTGGCTCCCCTCCAACAACCGCTACTGGGGCGCCGACACCGCCCGGTTCCTGCCGGGGATGCGGCGCGAGGTGGAGTTCGTGACGGCGATGACGGCGCGGCTCCAGCGGGCCGGGGTGCCGCTCCTGCTCGGCACCGACTCCCCCGTCTTCGGCTTCGCCGGGGCCGCGGCCCACCGCGAGCTGGAGCTGATGGTGGCGGCGGGGCTGACCCCGTACGAGGCGCTATCCGCCGCCACCCGCGAGGCCGGCGCGTTCCTGGCGGACGCGGGAGCCGCGGACCCGTTCGGTCAGGTGGCGGCAGGCCACCGCGCGGACCTGATCCTGGTGGACGGCGATCCCCTCGCGGACGTGGCCGCGGCCAGCCGGATCCGCGGCGTGATGGCCCGCGGCGTCTGGCGTACGGCGGAGGAGATCGCGGCCCTGCGGGCCGAGCGCGCCGTGCGCTACCGGGACCTCCACGCCGCCGTGCGCGCCATCGACAGCCTGATGGACTCGGGCGAGGTCGAGCAGGCGGCGCGGCGATACGAGGAAACCCGCGCGGGGTCCGGCGACACGGAGCTCCTGGCCGAAACGGTGCTCCGGACGGAGGGCCGGGCGCTCCTTCGGCGCGAGGGTTGGGCCGACCGGGCGCTGCGGCTCTTCGAGCTCACGGCCGGCGCCTACCCCACCTCCCACGCCGCCTGGGCCGACCTGTCCGACACGCGGGCCGCGCTCGGCGACACCGCCGGTGCGCTGTCGGCGCTCGTCCGGGCCCGCGAGCTCGTCCCCTCCGACGCCGGGCTCCTGGACCGGCAGGCGCGCCTGGAGTCGGGGAGCCGGCCCCCCTCGTTCGTCGTCGCCGGCGTGTGGCGTCTGGCGACCCGCGCCCGCGTGGAGGGGACGATCCGGGACGTGGAGCTCGTGGTCACGCTGGAGCCCGCGGGTCCGGACTGGACCGGCACGATCGTCACCGACACGCCGCTCCCCGAGCTCACGGTCGAGTCGGTGATGGCGGGCGGCGACCGCCTCTGGATCTCCGCCCCCTTCGAGAGCTCCTCGCTCCAGCTCCGACTGATCGTCGAGGGTGACACGGTCCGCGGGTGGTGGAACCTGGGCTATTCCGAGCAGGGAACGATCCGGGGGCGCCGGACCCCGCCCTGATCGGCGCGGGGGCCCGACGCCGCCCGCTCAGCCGAGGTAGCGCACGAAGCGGGAGCTCGGCCGACGGTTCAGCCAGTATCTGTACAGCATTGTGATCCTCCTTCCCATGATTTCGATGCGGCTTCGGTTCATGGGATTGGACGCGCCAACGGGCCGCAGGGTTGCAATGGAATCTTAGCCGGCAGCCGGCGTGGTCCTTGCTGTTTGGGACCGCTCGCCCTGCCTGGGGTCCCCACGACTCAGTATGAATCTCGAGATTCATACTCGATCGGCATGACCCCCCGACCCTCCGCGACCCGTCCACCCCTGTCGAGGATTCGACAACAATGAGAGAGGGCCCCACCCGCCGGCCCGCCGCGCACAAATGGCCGCTGGACGGCATCCTGAAGGGCGTCGGCACACTCCGGGTCCTCCGGGAGCTGTACCGGCCGCACCTCCGCCACTGGACCCACCCGGCGCGGCCGTGGGACATCGCCCTCTGGAGCGGGGTCACTCCACAGGGGACCGCCCGGATTCTCGAACGGCTCATGAAAGACGGCGTTGTCGAGCTCTGGACTCACCCCGCCCCCGGCTACGCCCCCACGTACCGGCCGGTTCGGGATCACCCCATCCGCGAGCCCCTCAATGAGCTGTTCGCCGCGGAGCGACTCCTGGTGCCGCGTCCGGCCCCGCGGTTGCAGCGTCCCCCTCCGGACCCTTAGAATCCGCAGCGACCTTCGACCCGACCGGAGACCGCGATCCCCCAGACTTCGATGGACCTGTTCCCCGCGCACGACGCGCCGCGGCGCGTGCTGCGCGAGGTGTTCGGCTTCGACGCCTTCCGGCCCGGGCAGGAGACGGTGGTGGACGCCGTCCTGGCCGGCCGCGACTGCATCGCCGTCATGCCGACCGGAGCCGGCAAGTCCCTGACGTTCCAGCTCCCGGCGCGGATCCTCCCGGGGACCGTGCTCGTCCTCTCCCCGCTGATCTCGCTCATGAAGGACCAGGTGGACGCGCTGGAGGCGCTCGGCTTCCGCGCGACCGCCATCAACTCGACCCTGGAGCCCGATGAGCGGGCCCGGCGGCTCCGCCAGATGAGGGCCGGCGGCTACGAGCTGGTCTACCTGGCCCCGGAAGCACTCGAGGGCTCCCTCCGCCGGCTCCTGCCGGAGTGCCCGATTTCGCTCCTGGTGGTCGACGAGGCGCACTGCATCAGCCAGTGGGGGCACGACTTCCGAACGTCCTACCGGCGGCTGGCGGGCCTGAAGGAGGATCTGGGCGGCGTGCCGGTCCTGGCCCTTACGGCGACCGCCACCCGCAAGGTGGCGCGGGACATCGTTCGGCAGCTCGGCATGCGCTCCCCAGGGGGCTTCAAGGGGTCCTTCTATCGCTCCAACCTGCGGCTCTGGGGCCGGAAGAAGGGCCAGGGCGGCAACACCCGCCGCGAGATCCTGTCCCTGATCCGCGCCCGCGAGGGCGAGAGCGGCATCGTCTACTGCCTCTCCCGCCGCACCGTCGACTCGACCGCGGAGTGGCTTCGCCGGAAGGGGGTCCGCGCGGTCCCGTACCATGCCGGCATGGGCGATCTGGAGCGGCACGAGAACCAGGAGGCGTTCGCGCGGGACGACGTGGACGTGGTGGTCGCCACCATCGCGTTCGGCATGGGGATCGACAAGTCGAACGTCCGGTTCGTGATCCACAAGGACATGCCGAAGGACGTGGAGTCGTGGTACCAGGAGTTCGGCCGCGCCGGCCGGGACGGGCTGCCGAGCGACTGCTTCCTCTTCTACTCGTGGGCCGACGTGATGCTGCACGAGCGGTTCCTGGACCAGGTGGACGACCCGGAGCTCAAGGCGGCCAAGCGCCAGTCGACGGTGCGGCTCTTCGAGATGGTGGACTCTCCCGTCTGCCGGCACCGCGCCGTGCTCGCCCACTTCGAGGAGACGATGGAGCCGTGCGGCGACGCCTGCGACATCTGCCGCGGCACCACCGTCGAGGACGTCGTGGCCGCCGACCGCTCGGCCGGCCGCGCCCCCCGCTCCGGCACCGACCGCCGGCACCGCGCCGCCGCGCTCGAGGACTTCGATCCCGCCGACGAGGAGCTCTTCCAGCGCCTCCGCGCACTCCGGAAGCGGATCGCCGACCGCGAAGGCGTTCCCGCCTACGTGGTCTTCAGCGACGCCACGCTCCGCGACATGGCCACGCGCCGGCCGAAGGATGAGGCGGCGATGCTGGATGTCTCCGGAGTGGGACCGGTCAAGTGGGAGCGCTACGGCGAAGATTTCCTGGCCGAGATCTAGTCCTCCGCCGGCTCCTCCTCCAGGAACCCCCGCACCGCCTTCACCCACTCCGCCCACGCCGGCTCGTGCTCCAGGATCAGGTGGTTGTCGCTGGCGAGCGGCAGAAACCGGGCGCCGGGGATGCCGGAGGCCAGCGCGCGGCCAGCGTCGAACGGGACGGCGGCGTCGCCGCGGCAGTGGGTGACCAGCGTCGGCACGGCGACCTGCGGCAGGAGCGCCCGCACGTCGATCGTGGCGAAGGTGTCCTGCAGCCGGCCCGCGTTCTCCGGTGAGGTCGACACCTTCTGGAGCTCGGTCCACCACCGCTGTTGGTCAGGCGTGCCGTCCGGGATGTAGATCGACGCGAACACCTGCCGGAAGGCGTCGCTGTCGCGGCCCCAGCCGGTCCGGGCCATCTCCACCAGCCCCTCGCGCCAGCCCGTCTCGTCGTGGCGGTCGGGCCGGAGCCGCCAGCCCATCGGATACCCCCCGTGCAGCACCATCCGCGTCACGCGCTCGGGGTGCCGGACGGCGTAGGCGATGGAGACGGCGCACCCCTGGCTGATGCCGAGCAGGGCGAAGCGATCCAGGCCCGCGGCGTCCACGACGGTCTCCAGGTCCCGCACGAACGCCTCGAACGACAGGTCCGCCACGTCCCAGTCCGAGAGCCCGTTCCCCCGCTCGTCGTAGCGGACGAACCGGTGGTTCCGCGTCATCTCGCGCATCAGGTGGACCCACACGGGGCTCCGCCAATCGAACTCCAGGTGGTTCAGCCAGTTGGCGGTCTTGACCAGCGGCGGGCCGTCGCCGGCGATGGCGTAGGCGATCCGGACCCGGTCGGGGGCGGTGGCGAAACGGATCTCCTGCTCGGCGGGCGGGGGCTCGGGTGTCAGGGGCCCGGGGACGTGCGCGGCGGCGGTCGTACCCGCCCCCGACGGCGCCCGCACCGGCGCCACGAACCGGTACCCCCGCTTGGGCACGGTCTCGATGTAGGTGGCGTCGGCCCGGCTGTCGCCGAGCGCCCGGCGGAGCGCCGAGACGCATGTGGCGAGGTTCCCCTCCTCGACCACGGCTTCGGGCCAGAGCTCCGCGACCAGGTCGTCCTTCTCCACCAGCCGGCCGGCCCGCTCCACCAGCGCCACCAGGGTGTCGAACACCTTCGGGCGGAGCGGCACCACGTCGCCTTCCCGCAGCAGCCGTCCCTCGGCCACCTCCAGCCGGAAGGGGCCGAACAGATACGTTTGCGTCTCCGTCATTTCACCATCAATATAGTCAAGCCGAGTTGCAGGAGAATTTCAGAACTTTCCCATCGATCCTTCGATACGCGCACCCCGCGGGCGAGGATAATGGGACCGTGACGCTTTCGAAAATCCTCGACTCGACTCACGGAGACCTCAGATGCCCCGCATGACGCCCGACCCGACGTTCTACCCCACCGCGAAGATGGCGATGGAGGCCGCCCCCGAGCGGCTGGCCTACCTCGCGCTCATGAACCCGGCGCTCGAAGGGGAGCCGGACGCGATCGGCGTGGTCGACGTCGATCCCGATTCCCCCACCTACGGCACGATGGTCGGGAAGACCTCGATGCCGAACGCCGGCGACGAGCTCCACCACTTCGGCTGGAACGCCTGCTCGTCGTGCCTCTGCCCGACCTCGCCGCACCCGCACATGGAGCGGCGCTACCTGGTGGTGCCGGGGCTCCGCTCCTCGCGGATCCACTTCCTGGACGTCAAGGACGACCCCCGGAACCCGAAGATCGTGAAGGTGATCGAGGCCGACGAGATCGCGGAAAAGACCGGCTACTCGCGGCTCCACACCTCCCACTGCGGCCCCGACGGGATCTACATGAACGCCCTCGGAGCGCCCGACGGGGACGGCCCCGGCGGGATCCTCGTGCTGGACCCGGAGACGTTCGAGGTGAAGGGCGCGTGGGAGGCCGACCGCGGGCCGCAGAACCTCTCCTACGACTTCTGGTGGCACCTGGGCCAGGACACGCTGATCTCGTCGGAGTGGGGCACACCCAACATGGTCGAGAACGGGCTCGTGCCCGACATCCTGATGAGCGGCGGCTACGGCCACCGGCTCCACGTGTGGGACCTGACCGAGCGGAAGCACAGGGAGGTGCTGGACCTGGGCGCGGAGCAGCAGATGGTGCTGGAGCTCCGGCCGTCCCACGACCCGAACGAGACGTACGGCTTCGCCGGCGTCGTCATCTCCACCGAGGACCTCTCCTCCTCCGTCTGGCTCTGGCACCGGGACGGCGGGAACAACGGGGACGGCACGTGGAAGGTGACCAAGGTGATCGAGATCCCGGCCGAGCCGGCCGACGCCGACGACCTGCCGCCGGCCTTGAAGCCCTTCGGCGCGGCGCCGCCCCTGGTCAGCGACATCAACCTGTCCCTGGACGACCGGTGGCTCTACGTGTCGTGCTGGGGCACCGGCAAGTTCCAGCGCTACGACGTCAGCGATCCGTTCAACCCCGAGCTCGTCTCCGAGCTCCGGATCGGCGGCATGGTCGCGCGGGCGCCGCATCCAGCCACGCCGGAGCGGGCGCTCAACGGCGGCCCCCAGATGCTCGAAATCTCGCGCGACGGGACGCGCGTGTACGTGACCAACTCGCTCTACGCCTCGTGGGACGCCCAGTTCTACCCCGACGGCATCGACGGGTGGATGGTCAAGATCGACGCCCACGACGACGGGTCGATGACGCTGGACGAGGGGTTCCTGCTCGAGGACTTCGGC
>CAZUIY010000419.1:0-2214 GCA_964619975.1 uncultured Gemmatimonadales bacterium | reverse complement strand
CGTGCTCTCGGTCGGCGCCACCTGGAGCGCCATGTTCAACACGTGCATGAACGACTCGCTGGTGCCGATCGGGTTGACCCGCATGGCGTCGCCCACCTTGCGGGAGAGCGTCTGGTTCTCCCGCGCCAGCTTGACGTTCTTCTCCTCGAGCTGGTGCATCTCCAGGGCCTTCCGCGCCGCGTGGATCAGCTCCTGGTTCTTGTACGGCTTCTTCATGTAGCGGAAGGCGCCCTCGTTGCAGGCCTGCATGGCGACCTCCTCGTCGCCCTGCGCGGTGATCAGGATCACCTGGGCCAGCGGGTCCTGCGCCCGGGCCTTCTTGAGGACGGCGATCCCGTCCTGGCCCGGCAGCCGCAGATCCGTCACCACGAGATCGACCGGCCCGTGCTCGTCGAGCCAGCCGACGGCCTCGTCCCCGGTGGAGGCGGTGACGATCTCGAATCCGTTCCGGCGGAAGAGCACCATGAGCGCTTCGCGCACGCCCTCCTCGTCCTCCACCAGCAGCACGCGACGCTTCGTGTCGTCCTTCCGTGTCATCCGTCGAATATATCCCGGCTACTCGGCTCGCGGCAGGGCGATCCGGAAGACGGAGCCCCGGCCCTGCTCGCTGTCGACCCACACCATGCCCCGGTGCAGGTCCACGATCCGGTTCACGATCGCGAGTCCCATGCCGAAGCCGCTCCGCCGCGTGGTGAAGAACGGATCGAAGATCCGCGACCGCACGGCGGCGTCGATCCCCTCGCCGTTGTCCCGGACCTCCAGCCCCACGAACGGTCCCGGGACCCGCTCTAGGCCGGGAAGCTGGGGGTTTCCGCCCACCCGGACCTCCACCCGTCCCTCGGCCAACCCCTCCACGGCGGCCATGGCGTTCGTCAGGAGGTTCAGGACCACCTGCTTCAGCAGATCGTGGTCGCCCTCCACCCAGTACGCGCGGCCGGGCGAGGTGAAGGTGAAACGGACCCCGGAGCCGCGGGACGAGACTTTGTGCACCTCGAGCGCGTCGTCGACCACGTCGACCAGGTTGATCCGCTCCTGGTGCCGCAGCGTCATGCGCGAGAACGCCATGAAGTCGGTGATCAGATCCGATAGCCGGTCGGCCTCGCGCACCACCATCGACATGAGCCGCTCGCTCTCGGGGTCCCGCTCGTGGCCGTCGGAGGCCATGAGCTCGACCGAGGAGCGGATCGCCGCCAGCGGGTTCTGGATCTCGTGCGCCAGCCCCGCCGCCAGCTCGGTCACCGCCCGCAACCGGTCGGCCTGGCGGGCCAGATCCTCCAGCCGCTGGACGTGCTCCATGTCCTTCATGATGGCGGCCGCCCCGCGCTTCTTCCCCCGCGGGTCGTAGAGGACGGTGGTGGCCACGCTGAAGGGGCGCTCCTCGCCGCCCTCGCCCAGCAGCATGACCTCGGCGTACTCCTGCTCGCGCTCGGTGCGGAGCGTCTCCAGAACCATTTCGAGCACCCGCTCGGCGCCCGTCTGGCGCCGCAGGTCCCGCGCGCTGGGCGAGCCGCTGATCCCGAGCTGGGCCCGCGCGGTGTAGTTGACGAAGTCCAGCTCCTCGTCGGCGTCGATCGACAGGATGCCGCTCTCGACCGTGTTCAGGATGTCGTGGGCGTCGACGCGGGCGTGCGCGAGCTGCTCCTCGAGCTCCTCCAGCCGGCTCCGCTGGGCGCGGATCCGCCGGGCGGCCAGCCCGCTGAAGGCGCCCACCACCAGGAACACGCTGGCGGTCAGGGCGAAGCTCCAGAGGAGGGTGCCCGGATTGCCCGTCCACTCCGGCAGACCCGCCCGCTCGGCCAGATCCGGCCGCGCCTGGAGCCACCCGATCCCGCCGTAGGAGGCCACCGCGCCGATTGCCGTCGCCATGGCGCCGCGCATGCCCAGGAGCAGCGCCGCCACGGCGATCAGCAGGATGTAGATGAACGCGAACTCGCTGCCGACGCCACCGGTCAGGATCACCGCGGCCGTCGTCAGGATCAGGTCGTGGAGGATCTGGATGGCGAGAAAGCCGGGGCCGATGGGGCGCTGGCGGGCCCAGAGGAGCGAGAGGACGGTCCAGACCAGCGGGATCCCCACGACCAGGACCGCGACGGGGATCCCGCCGGCGTCCTCCCGGGACGTGCCGACCAGCGTGCCGGCGATCGCCAGGGCGTTCGCCACGGAGAGGCGGGCGATGTAGACGCCCGTCAGCAGGCGGCGCTCGTCGAGCGCGCC
>CAZUIY010000418.1:0-2574 GCA_964619975.1 uncultured Gemmatimonadales bacterium | reverse complement strand
GCCGCCAGCTCCAGCGGGTTGAACGGCTTGACCACGTAGTCCGCCGCTCCGAGCTCGAAGCCCCGCAGGACGTCGAGCTCCTGCCGCCGTGCGGTCAGCAGCACCACCGGCAGCATGCGGGACCGGCCGCCGTTCTGCAGCGCCGCCAGCACCTCGAACCCGTCCTTGCGCGGCATGTTCACGTCCAGGACCGCCGCGCCGGGCCGCACGCGCTCGATCAGCTCGAGCGCCTGGTGACCGTCGTGCGCCACGTGGCATCGATAGCCGCCGTGCCGCAGCGTGGCCGCCAGGAGCGCCGTGATCGTCTCGTCGTCGTCCGCCACCACGATGTTGCGTGGAGGCTCGCCGACCGCGACCGCGCGGCTCCCGCCGGGCTCCGCGTCCCGTACGGCCAGATACACACGCAAGAGCAATGCCTCGGATCTCCAGGGGCGCGTCAGGAGGTTCCGGACGCCGCGGGGGACGGCGGCGCAGAGTCCTTCGGGGCTCCCCACGGCCAGGACCGGTCCCGGGTGGTGCAGCTCGTCCGGCAGGGCGTCCGCCGACAAGAGGACGACCTCGTCGGCGTCCAGATCGGCCCGCGGGTCGGCGGAGCGCGCCAGGGACCGCACGGCGACGCCGGCCGAGCGCAGAACCCGCTCCGCGCGGTCCGCCTCGGCGGTCGTGAAGCCGACCAGGACCGCCCGGCGCCCCTGGAGCGCGTCGGCGACCTCCGCCGGAATCACGAGGGCGGTGAGATCGGGGCTCCGGCTGGAGAGGGCCCGCTCGAGCGCCTCCAGCACGTCCGTGAATCCGGCCCGCCGCTGCACCACGGCGGCCGCCCCCGCGCGCGCGGCCATCCGGCGGTCTCCCTCCCCCGGCTCGAACGCCGGCGCCAGGACGACCACGGGGCCATCTTCGCCCCGCCGCAGGAGCTCGCAGAGTTCGAAGCCGTCCACGGGTCCGGGCAGGACCACGTCCGCCACGACCGCGTCTACGGGCTCGCCGACGAGAGCCGCAAGGGCCTCGGCGGCGTTGGCGTACGACCGGACGTCGTGTCCACGCTCCTCCAGGCGCCCCGCCAGGAGCC
Source organism: uncultured Gemmatimonadales bacterium (assembly GCA_964619975.1). GTDB lineage: Bacteria > Gemmatimonadota > Gemmatimonadetes > JACCXV01 > JAHWKZ01 > DATLFF01. Next base: position 1,505 of record CAZUIY010000418.1, on the reverse strand, counting down.
GCCGCTGGAGCGGGCTGCCGTCCACCAGGGCGACGCGCGCGGCGTTCAGGGTCAGGACCCCGCGGTGGAGCTCAGCAGCCGTTCGATCTCCCCCGAAAGGGCCATGGGATCGAACGGCTTGGTCACGACCCCCGCGGCGCCGGTCGCGGTCAGCCGTGCGGCCCACGCCGCGTCCGACTTGCCCGTCAGGAAGACCGCGGGGACCGCGGCCATGCCGGGGAGCCCGCGGAGGGTCGCCAGGAGGTCCGGCCCCTCGGCGTCCGGCAGGAGGACGTCCAGCACCAGCGCGTCGGGTACCTCGCGCGACGCCGTCTCCACGGCTTCGGCGGCGGTCGCCGCGCAGGCGACCTCGTGGCCGCCGATCCGCTCGAGAGCCAGCCGCGCCACTTCCATGATCTCGGGATCGTCGTCGACCACCAGGAGCCTCATTGGCGCTTGAGCAGGCGGTGCACCCGGGCCAGGAGCTCGGTGGGCGAGAACGGCTTCACCACGTAGTCGTCGGCGCCGAGCGCCAGCCCGCGCACGATGTCCTGCTCGCTTCCCATCACGGTGAGGACGATGACGGGCACGGCGGCCATCACCCGGCGCTCGCGGATCCGGCCGAGGAGCTCGAAGCCGTCCATCTCGGGCAGGAGAACGTCCAGGATCACCAGCGACAGACCCGGGTCGTGGCCGTTCTCCCCGAGCGCGTGCATGACCGACTCTCCGTCGGGGCAGTGGATGACCTCGAACCCCTCCTGAGCCAGCCGGTGCTTGATCAGGGTGGCCACCAGGTCGTCGTCCTCGGCGATCAGGACCCGCTTCCTGGGACGCGGCAGGTCCGCGCTCTCGGATACGACGCGGTCGCGGCCGGCGGACTTGGCCAGGTACAGGTAGTAGTCGGCCCGCGCCACCGCCTCCTCGGCGGTGTCGTCGGCCATGACCGGGGCCACGCCCGCCGAGAGCGTGAGCGTCAGCGCGTCTCCGTCGATCGCGAACTTCTCCTCGCGGAAGCGGCGCCGGGCGTTGTCGACCGCCCTGCGGGCGCCCTCGGCGTCCGTGTTCGGAAACAGCCCCACGAACTCCTCCCCGCCCCACCGGGCGAGCAGGTCCGACTGCCGGAGCGTGCCGCTGATCACCCGCGCGGCCCGGCGCAGGACCTCGTCTCCCATGGCGTGGCCGTGGGCGTCGTTGACCCGCTTGAAGTGATCCAGGTCGATGAAGCCGATCGCCAGCGGCTCCTCCTGACGGTCCGCCAGCGCCTTGGAGCGCGCGAACGCCTCGTGGAAGGCCGCCCGGTTCGGCAGGCCGGTCAGGACGTCCCGCCGCGAATCCTCGGTCATCTCCTGCGAGCGCTGCAGCTTGGCCGCCACGGCGGTCGCGAAGGCCTCGGGATCGAACGGCTTTTCGAAGAACTCGTCGGCGCCCAGGGCGAAGCACTCGCTCTTGGCCAGGGTGCCGCCCTTGACGGTCAGGACGATCACCGGGAGGGTCGCCGTGGACGGGCGCTCGCGGAGCCGCATGAG
>CAZUIY010000417.1:0-7673 GCA_964619975.1 uncultured Gemmatimonadales bacterium | reverse complement strand
CGCGGAGGCCGAGCGGATGGGCCTGGTCAACCGGGTCCTGCCGGCGGAGGGGTTCGGCGAGGCCGCCGACGGTTTCGTGGCCGGTCTCGCGGAGAAGAGCGCGCTGGCCCTGCGGCTGGCGAAGAAGGCGTACTACGCCGGGGTCGACGTGCCGTTCGACCGGGCGCTGGATAGGGCCGAGCGGATCTACCTGGAGGAGCTGATGGAGAGCGCCGACGCGCGCGAGGGGTTGGCGTCGTTCCGCGAGAAGCGTCCGCCCCGCTGGACGCACGAATGAGCCCGCCGGGAGTGGCGGCCAGGGTGGTGGCCGCCGCGGCCCTCGCGGCCACCGCCTGCGCCTCCGCCCCGCCGGGCCCCCCCGGCGCGTTCGTCGCGCCCGGCTTCACGTCCGACCGGCTCACCGCCGAGCGGGTCGTCGTCCTGCCGCTCGGCGGGATCGTCCTTCCGCCGGGGCTGCCGCCGGGCGACTCGCTGGGGCCGGCGATCGTCCGGCGGGTGGACGCGCTCCTGGCGCCGGGCCTGGTCCAGGCGGGTGCGGTGGGGGTCGCCGTCGGCCCGGACGAGCTGGCGGCGGTCCTGGTGACGCTCGGACCCACGGCGGTGGCGCGGGCCTGCGCGGCGGCCGCCGCGGCGGGACCGGACGGCCGGATGGACGGGCCGACGGTGGCGCCGATCCGCGAGATCGCCGAGGCCGCCGGCACCCGGTACGTCCTGATCCCCCGCACGCTCTCCCTCCGCCCCGCGGGGACGCTCCGCTTCGAGGCCGCTCTCGACGTCGACCTGGTGGACGCGTCGGCCGGCCGGGTGGTCTGGCGCGAAACGGTGCGGGCGCGCCCGGAGACGCCCCCCACCGGCGACGCCGCCGACCTGGCCGGCGCGGCGATGGCCGCCGCCGCGGAGGACGCGCTCCAGCGGACCGCCGTCCGGATCACACGCCTGGGACGGGACTCCGCCACCGAATGACGCCCCTCCGGCGGCGGGGTACATTCTGCCCGTGCCGGAAGTCACCCTCATAAAAGGCGACGGGATCGGTCCCGAGGTCGTCGACGCGGCGGTGCGCGTGGTCCAGGCCGCGGGCGGCGACGTGACGTGGGACGAGCGCCTCGCCGGCCTGACCGCCGCGGACCACGGGCTCGAGCTCCTGCCGGACGAGACCCTCGACTCCTTCCGCCGGACCCGCGTCTCGCTGAAGGGCCCGCTGACCACGCCGGTCGGCTCGGGCTTCCGCAGCGTGAACGTGGCGATCCGGCAGGAGTTCGACCTCTACGCCAACGTCCGGCCGGCGCGGACCATGATCCCCGGCGGACGCTACGAGGACGTCGACCTGGTGGTCGTCCGGGAGAACACCGAAGGGCTCTACACCGGCATCGAGCACCGGGTGGACCGCGCCGGCGACTTCACCGAGGCGATCACCGTCGTCTCGCGGGCGGCCAGCGAGCGGGTCATCCGCTACGCGTTCGAGCACGCCCGGAGCCGGCCGGCGAAGCGGCTGACGCTGGTCCACAAGGCGAACATCCTGAAGATGACGAGCGGCCTGTTCCTCGAGGTGGGCCGGGAGATGACGGACGTGTACCCCGACGTCGAGTTCTCCGACCGGATCATCGACAACATGGCGATGCAGCTCGTCCTGGACCCCGGGCGGTTCGACACGATCGTGACCACGAACATGTTCGGCGACATCCTGAGCGACCTGTGCGCGGGCCTGGTGGGCGGCCTCGGTCTGGCTCCCGCCGCCAACGTGGGGGTCGACGCGGCGATGTTCGAAGCCGTGCACGGCTCGGCCCCGGACATCGCCGGCCAGGGCGTGGCCAATCCGATCGCCATCACGCTGGCGGCCGCGCTGATGCTGGAGCACCTGGATCAGGCGGCGGCCGGGGCGCGGATCCGCGCGGCGGTCGAGGCCGTCCTGGCCGGGGGAGACACCCGTACGCCCGACCTGGGCGGCGCGGACACGACGGCCGGCATGGCCGACGCGATCATTCGACAGATGGAGAAGGCATAGCGATGGCGTTTCGCGGAGTCGACTACTACGACCTGGACGGAGAGCTCTCCGCCGAGGAGCGGATGGCGCGCGACACGGTGCGCCGCTACGTGGACGAGGAAGTCCTGCCGGTCATCGAGGAGGCGTACCTGGAGGGCCGCTTCCCGAAGGAGCTGGTGCCGGGCCTGGCGTCGCTCGGCGTCCTGGGCGCGAACCTCCCCGAGGAGTACGAGTGCGCCGGGATGAACAACGTGGCGTACGGCCTCATCATGCAGGAGCTGGAGCGCGGCGACAGCGGCGTCCGCTCGTTCGTGTCGGTCCAGGGGGCGCTCGTCATGTATCCGATCTTCGCCTTCGGCTCCGAGGAGCAGAAGCGGCGCTGGCTGCCGGCGATGGCCCGGGGCGAGGCGATCGGCTGCTTCGGCCTGACCGAGGCCGACCATGGATCCGATCCCGGCGGCATGAAGTCGAACGCCCGGAAGGACGGCGACGATTGGATCCTGAACGGCTCCAAGATGTGGATCACGAACGGCTCGACGGCCGACGTGGCGGTCGTGTGGGCGCAGACGGACGACGGGATCCGCGGGTTCCTGGTGGAGAAGGGGACGTCCGGCTACTCGACCAAGCAGATGCACGGAAAGCACTCGCTCCGGGCCAGCGACACGTCGGAGCTCGTGTTCAACGACGTGAGGCTCCCCGGCGACGCTCTGCTGCCGGAATCCGGCGGGCTCAAGAGCCCGCTCATGTGCCTCACCCAGGCCCGCTACGGGATCGCCTGGGGGGCGGTCGGCAGCGCCATGGCGTGCTACGACGAGGCGGCGCGCTACTCGAAGGAGCGGATCCAGTTCGACCGGCCGATCGGCGGCTTCCAGATCGTGCAGCAGCGGCTGGTCGAGATGCTGGAGGGGATCACGCTGGGGCAGCTCATGTCGTACCGGCTGGGGCGGATGAAGGACGCCGGCACCATGAAGCACACCCAGGTGTCGCTCGCCAAGCGGCACAACGTCATGATGGCCCGGAACGTCGCCAGCCTGGCCCGCTGGACGCTCGGCGCCAACGGCGTCCACTCCGAGTACCAGGTCATGCGCCACATGGCCAACATCGAATCCGTATTCACGTACGAGGGCACGCACGACATCCATACCCTGGTCGTGGGCCAGGACATCACGGGGATCTCCGCGTTCGAATGACCCAGATGAAGGAGAAGTGAGATGACCGACGAGAAGAAGAGGATCAAGGTGGAGAAGAAGGACGGGGTGGCGGTCTTCACGCTGGACGACCCGCCCGTCAACGCCTACACGCACGAGATGATGAAGGAGCTGGACCTGGCGATCGTGGACGCCCGGTTCGACGAGGACGTGCACGTGATCGTCCTGCGGGGGGCGGGCGACAAGTTCTTCTGCGCCGGCGCCAACATCGACATGCTGTCGAAGTCGGATCCGGTGTGGAAGTACTACTTCTGCCTCCACGCCAACGAGACGCTCTCCCGGCTCGAGCAGACGCCGAAGCTGGTGATCGCGGCGCTGAACGGCCACACCGTGGGCGGAGGCCTCGAGGTGGCGATGGCGGCGGACATCCGGATCGCGCGGCGCGGCGCCGGCAAGGTGGGGCTGCCGGAGGTGACGCTGGGCGTCCTTCCGGGAACGGGCGGCACCCAGCGGCTGACCCGGCTGGTGGGGAAGTCGCGGGCGATCGAGCTGATGGCGGAGGGCCGGAACTTCGACCTGGACGAGGCCGCCGATCTGGGGATCGTCAACCGCGTCCTGGACGCCGACTCGACCGAGGCGTTCATGGATCAGGTGATGGAGTACGCCCGACAGTTCACGCTGCCGGGCAAGGCGGCCATGGCGGTCGGGCACATCAAGCGGGCGTGCCAGTCGGGCGGCGAGGTGCCGCTCGAGCAGGGGCTGGCGATCGAGCGGGAGCTCCAGGCCAAGCTCTTCGCGTCGGCCGACGCGAAGGAGGGGCTGAACGCCTTCGTCGAGAAGCGCAAGCCGCAGTTCACCGGGAAGTAGCGTGGCGATGGATTCCAGCGGTCCGCTTCCCGAGATCCTCCAGCCCGGCCGGCTCCTGATCGGCGGGGAGTGGGTGGATGCCGCCAGCGGCGGGACCTTCGAGGTCGTGAACCCCGCCCGCGCCGAGGTGCTGACCCACGTGGCGGAGGGCGCCGCGGAGGACGTGGACCGCGCGGTGGAATCCGCCCGCGCCTGCTACGAGTCCGCCGAGTGGGCGTCCATGGCCCCGCGGAAGCGCGCGCGGATCCTGTACGACATGGCGCGGCTCCTCGAGGAGCGGAAGGACCTGGTGGCGCGGGTCGAGACCCTGCAGAACGGCAAGCCGCTCTTCGAGAGCGCGATCGACGTCGACATGACGGTGGAGACGTTCGAGTACTACGCCGGGTGGGCCACCAAGATCCAGGGCGAGACGATCCCGCTCTCGGTGCCGCACCAGTTCGGCTACACGCTCCGCGAGCCGATCGGCGTGGTGGGGGCGATCGTGCCCTGGAACTTCCCGCTGAACCTGGCGTCCTGGAAGGTCGCGCCGGCGCTGGCGGCGGGGTGCACCGTGATCCTGAAGCCGGCCAGCGAGACCCCGCTGACGGCGCTGCTCCTGGGCGAGATCGGCCTGGAGGCGGGCCTGCCGGCCGGGGCGCTGAACGTGGTCCCGGGGGGCGGCCGGACCGCCGGCGAGGCGCTGGTGGCCCATCCAGGCGTGGACAAGATCGCCTTCACCGGCTCGACCGCGGTCGGCAAGCGGATCGCGGGCCTGGCCGCCGAGACGCTGAAGCGGGTGTCGCTGGAGCTGGGCGGCAAGAGCGCCAACATCGTCTTCGCCGACGCCAACCTGAAGCACGCCGCCCGTGGCGCGGTCACCGGCATCTTCTACGGCAAGGGCGAGGTGTGCGCGGCGGGGAGCCGGCTCCTGGTCCAGTCGGCGGCCCACGACGAGCTGGTGTCGGCGGTCGCGGCCGGCGCCGGCAAGCTGACGATCGGTGATCCGTTCGACAAAGGGACGCGCGTGGGCGCCATCGTCTCCGAGCGCCAGATGGAGTCCGTCCTCGGATACATCGAGAAGGGGAAGGCCGAGGGCGCCACGGTGGTGGCCGGCGGGGCCCGCGCCGACGTGGGACCGGGCTACTTCGTTCAGCCGACCGTGTTCGACGGCGTCACGCAGGACATGACGATCGCACGCGAGGAGATCTTCGGGCCCGTCCTGGCGACCCTCACGTTCGACGACGTGGACGAGGCGATCGAGCAGGCGAACGCGTCGGAGTACGGCCTCGCCGCGGCGGTCTGGACGAGCGACGTGAAGCTGGCCCACTACGTGGCGCGCCGGCTCCATGCCGGGACGGTCTGGATCAATACGTACAACCTCTACGACGCCGCGATGCCGTTCGGCGGTTACAAACAAAGTGGTTACGGCCGGGATCTCGGAATGCACGCCCTGGATAACTACACGCAGACGAAGGCGGTCTGGGTCGATCTGCGCCGATGAAGAAGCGGTATCTGCTCGACACGAACGTCCTGCTCCACGATCCGGCCTCGCTGAGCGCCTTCCAGGACAACGAGGTCCTCCTGCCGATCTACGTGATCGAGGAGATCGACGGCTTCAAGAAGCAGATGTCGCGCCTGGGCGAGAACGCCCGCTGGATCAGTCGGTTCCTGGACGGGCTGAGGGAGCGCGGCAGTCTGGCGGAGGGGGTGGACCTCGACGGGGGCGGCCGGCTGCGGGTGGTGTTCGACCCCGACGACCCGCGGCTCGTCATGCGCCGCTCCGAGGGCTGGGTCGACAACGAGATCCTGAAGATCGCGATCCGGTTCCAGGAGGAGGAGCCCGACCTGCCGCTCGTCCTGGTGACCAAGGACGTGAACCTGCGGATCAAAGCCGACGCGGCGGGGCTCAGGGCCGAGGACTACGAGAACGACCGGGTCCGGCTGGACGACCTCTACACCGGCCACACCGAGATCGAGACCACGGCGGAGGAGCTCGAGCGGCTGCGGGCCGGCGGCTCGATCGCCGCCCCCGAGGGGCCGTGGTCGCCGAACGAGTACGCGCTCCTGAAGGACGCCGACGATCCGGCCCACACCGTGCTCGGCCGGATCGATTCGCTGAACGGCCGGATCCAGGCCCTGATCGACCCGGGCGACGGCGTGCAGGGCATCCGGCCGCGGAACAAGGAGCAGTACTTCGCGCTGGACGCGCTCCTGGATCCCTCGATCGTGCTGGTCACGATCATGGGGAAGGCGGGGACGGGGAAGACCCTGCTGGGGCTGGCGGCCGGGCTGGAGCAGGTGGAGGCGCGGGGCACGTACCGCCACATGCTGGTTTCGCGGCCGACCTTCCCGATGGGCAAGGACATCGGCTACCTGCCGGGCGGGGTCGAGGAGAAGCTGAACCCGTGGATGCAGCCGATCTACGACAACCTGGCGTTCCTGCTCGAGGGCGCGCGGAACGGCCATCCCCGGCCCCCCCGCACGGTGGAGGATCTGGTACGCTCGGGCGTCCTGGCGGTGGAGCCGCTGACCCACATCCGCGGCCGCTCGATCCCCCAGCAGTTCATGCTGGTGGACGAGGCCCAGAACCTGACGCCGCTGGAGGTGAAGACGATACTGACCCGGGTGGGGGAGAGGACGAAGCTGGTCCTGACCGGCGATCCGTGGCAGATCGACACCCCCTACATCGACTCCTCCACGAACGGGTTCAACCACGTGGTGCGGCACTTTCGCGACGTGCCGCTGGCGGCCCACGTGACGCTCCGGAAGGGCGAGCGCTCCCCGCTCGCCGAGTTCGCAGCGAACCTCCTCTGAACCGCCGGCCGGGCAGGCTCCCGCCTGGCGGCCCGATGTGAATAACTGGTGGACAACTGGTGGAGAACCCGCCCCGAACAGGGGGTTCAGTGTGGGCGGCGCGTGGACCCGGCGGGGGCGCCCGCGGAAGCCGTTCGCAGCGCCGGCTTTAGCGGCTTCGGATCAGACGCTGGTTCAGGTGGGCGGGGCGAACGGGGGCGGAGCGAACGGCTTGGGCCGATCCGGCCCCGCATACCTAACTCATTATGCCGCAATGATTTGACGGGCCCGTCCAGCTCGGGGTATACTGGCGTCGAGGGTCGGATGACGACCCGGTGCCTGACACCGAAACACCCTCCGCGAACCCTGCGGGAGAGATCGAGGACGTTCCAAAGACGGACGTCGAAGCGGCAGCGATGCCGCCGGCACCGTCGGCGAGAGCCCGGAACGGACGAGGACTCGAAGCGAGCGGATGCGGTGACGAGGTGTGAAGACCGCAAGAGGGACGGGCTTCGTACAGCGAAACGATTTTAGGATCGGGGCGCGGAGGAAGCCGACCGGATCGCGGATCGAAACCCTGGGAGGCCGGTGGCAACTCTTCGGAGTGGCCGGAGAAGCCTGAGAGGGGAGCGGCCTGGAAGCAGGACGCGACGCGAATCCGGAAGATCCCTGGAGCGGGTGAACCCCATGGGAGCATCGAGCGTTCGCGCGGCTAACCCCCGCCGGGCGTGACGGACTCCGGCGGGGAGCAAGGCCCTGGAGCTGCGACCGTCCACGCGGCCGCCCGTGGTCCCTTGGGACTGCGGCAAAGCGAGGACGGGAAAACGGCAGGAGGGCAACGGACGTCGAGAGGCGTCACGGCTCCGCTGGAGGGAGAAGCTTCGAAGGGGAGAACCCCATGAGCG
>CAZUIY010000416.1:0-1015 GCA_964619975.1 uncultured Gemmatimonadales bacterium | reverse complement strand
CTGGGGTTACAACGGCCAGTCGCCCGGGCCGACGATCGAGTGCGTGGAGGGCGACAAGGTGCGCATCTTCGTCACCAACAAGCTGCCCGAGCACACCACCATCCACTGGCATGGGATCCTCCTGCCCAACGGCATGGACGGCGTGGGCGGGCTCACGCAACCGCACATCCCGGTCGGCAAGACCTTCGTCTACGAGTTCGAGATGAAGAAGTCCGGCACCTTCATGTACCACCCGCATGCCGACGAGATGGTGCAGATGGCGATGGGCATGATGGGCTTCCTGGTCGTGCACCCGCGCGATCCGAAGTTCATGCGCGTGGACCGCGACTTCGTGTTCCTGCTGAACGCCTACGATATCGACCCCGGGAGCTTCACGCCGCGCGTGAACACCATGCTCGATTTCAACTTGTGGTCATGGAACTCGCGCGTGTTCCCGGGCATCGATCCGTTCGTGGTGCGCAAGGGCGATCGCGTGCGCATCCGCTTTGGCAACCTGACCATGACCAACCACCCGATCCACATGCACGGCTACGATTTTGAAGTCACCTGCACCGACGGCGGCTGGGTGCCGAAGTCGGCGCGCTGGCCCGAGGTCTCCGTGGACGTCGCAGTGGGGCAGATGCGCGCCTTCGAGTTCGTGGCGGACGTTCCGGGCGACTGGGCGATCCACTGCCATAAGTCGCACCACGTGATGAACGCCATGGGCCACAACGTTCCCACCATGATCGGCGTCGACCACCGCGGCGTCGCGCAGAAGATCATGCGACTCGTCCCCGACTACATGGTGATGGGCGAGCGCGGCATGGCCGACATGGGCGAAATGGAGATGCCGCTTCCCGACAACACCCTGCCGATGATGACCGGCGCGGGGCCATTCGGGCCGCTGGAGATGGGCGGCATGTTCTCGGTCGTCAAGGTGCGCGAAGGCCTCTCGCCGCGCGACTACAAGGACCCGGGGTGGTACCGGCATCCGCCGGGCACCGTGGCGCGCCCGTGGGCGGGCAGCGAGCCGCCG
>CAZUIY010000415.1:0-2724 GCA_964619975.1 uncultured Gemmatimonadales bacterium | reverse complement strand
GCGACGGCCTGTGCTCCACGGCGGACCTATTGGTGGTGGTGCAGGAATTGAGACGCAACTTGCCTGGAGGAGGCGAGGGAGAGTCGCCCGCGTCGTGGCTGCCGTTGGGGATGCTGCCCGGCGAATCAGCAAGGCAGCTTGCCAGCGGCGAGGCGACTCCTCGTTCGTCAGAGCGGCAAGTCAACGCGTTTCCGACCGTGCAGCGCCGTCCAGCGTCGTTGGACGGTGAGCAGCGTTTCGAGTTTGCAGCGATCGACTTGGCGTTGGCGGAGTGGCAAGCGGATGAACAGATTGATGAATTGGACACGGCCATGCGCACCATCGCCCCAGATGTGTTCCAGTCGCGTCCGCGCCCCTAGCCTGGATTCCCATACGACGCATTCGCCTAAAGGAGGCAGCGAGGATTTCCGCAGTTTTGCGAGGATTTTTGAACAACTGGTATAGGCGATTGGTTGACTTAGCGGATATATTCCACACTGTCAGCTTAAATCTGCCAAAAAACAGTCGATTTCAGCACGCGCGGAAAACGCGGTTTTCTCGGCGAAATTCGCAAATTTTCGCGAAGGGCCGAGAATGGTCGGTTTGAGGGACTTCGGTTTTGACGATGTGGACGCACCTCTTTAAGTCAACCAATCAGCTACATGGATTTCGCCCAAGCTTTTCTCGCTCCGCAGAACACCACCCACCGCCAGTACGAGGCCCTGCGGGCTTATTTCTTGGAAGGGCTCGCCGCCGCGGAAGTCGCCCAGCGCTTCGGCTACACCGTGGGCAGCTTTCATCAACTGGCCCATCAGTTCCGAAACGACCCCCAACGCCAGTTCTTTGTCGACAACTCGCCGCCCGGCGTCAAGCCGGAGGACGCCGTCCGGCAGCAAATCATCGGTTTGCGAAAACAGAACTTGTCCATCTACGACATCAGCCGGGCCCTGAAACAGGAGGACATCCAACGCACGCCGGCTGCGGTCGCCAAGGCGCTCAAGGAGGAGGGTTTCGCCAAGCTGCCGCGACGCGCTGACGAAGAACGTCCCGAAACTCCCAAGCCGGTTCAAGCGGACCGCGCCGATGCGCGGGCCTTGTCGCTGGCGACGCGCACGATCCACACCAAGTTCGGCGGCTTGTTTCTCTTTCTGCCGGCCCTGGTCGAGATGGGGTTCAACCGGGTGATCGGCCATTGCGGTTTGCCCGGCACGAAGATGGTCCCGGCCGCCCATGCCATGCGCAGCTTGCTGGCTCTGAAGCTGCACGGCAGCCGGCGGCACACCCATGTGATGAGCGCGGTGCTGGACGAGGGGCTGGCGCTGTTCGCCGGCTTGAACGTGATTCCCAAGCGTTCGTTTCTGACGGAGTACAGTTGCCGCATTCCTCCAGCCTGCTATCCCAAGCTGATGCGCCACTGGTTCGATGCCATGACGCGGCTGGGCCTGGAGCACGGCTCATCCTTCGACTTGGACTTTCACACCATTCCCTTTCATGGCGAGGACGCCTTGCTGCAGAAGCACTACGTCTCCAAAAGAAGCCGCCGCCAGAAGGGAATTTTGGCCTTTTTGGCCCAGGACGGCGACCAGCGGTTCTTCTGTTACGCCAACACCGACTTGCGGAAGGAGCAGCAGCACGACGAGATCCTGGCCTTCGCCCAGTATTGGAAAAAACGGACCGGCCACTTTCCGGAGGAGTTGATCTTTGACTCCAAATTGACGACGCACGCCAACCTCCACCGGCTGAATCGGCTGGGCATCAGGTTTATCACCTTGCGGCGGCGGGGCCCGAAGTTGCTGGAGGAACTAAAGGCTCATCCACAATCCGCCTGGCGGCGGATCGAGTTGACCAGCGTCTCGCGGATTTACAAGACGCCGCGGATCCTGGATCAGCGGGTGAGGCTGGACGACTATGAGGGGCCGATCCGGCAAATCGCAGTGACGGAGTTGGGGCATGAGGAGCCGACGCTGCTGTTGACCAACCGGTTGCGGCGGTCGGCGGTGACGTTGGTGGAGCGTTACGCCCGACGAATGTTGATCGAAAACAACATTGAGGACGGGGTGAGCTTCTTCCACATGGACGCCTTGAGCAGCGCGGTGGCCTTGAAGGTCAACTGCGACGTCCAACTGACGTTGATGGCCAGCAGCCTGTACCGACACCTGGCTCAGCGGATCGGCCAGGGCTACGAGACGGCGAAGTCCGCTCACCTGTTCCACGACTTCATCGACGCCCCCGCGACCTTGGAAATTGACGAGCGGACGATCTGGGTGCATTATCACAAGCGCGCCCACAATCCGTTGCTGTTGGCAGCGGGCTTCGACAAGACGGACGTGCGAGTGCCTTGGTTGGGCAAACGCTTGCGGTTGGTCTTTGGCTGAGGGGGCGTATGGTGTCAACCGATCGCCTAAACCACGCCCCCCGCCGTGGCCGCGACGACCGTCAAATCTTTAGGCGAATGCGTCGTATGGGAATCCAGGCTAGCGTTTGGCGGGCTGTGGTTTTGGCCTCCTCGGGCGCCTGGGCGTCCGCCAACACCATGCGGGCCTGCCTCTTTTGCTGAACATTGGTGTTGGCCAGATCTTGCAGACGGCTGGCGTTGGCGGAGAAGTTGTAAATCGCCACGCCGGCGTCGCTGGCGCCCGCCGCCGCGGAACTGGCTTTGGTGGCCAGCGCAGGCGGCGGCGCGGCAGCTTGCGTCTGCCGCAACTCTGGCTCTTGGACATCCTTGCCTTCGGCGCCACGGCTCGT
>CAZUIY010000414.1:0-8834 GCA_964619975.1 uncultured Gemmatimonadales bacterium | reverse complement strand
GCCGAGCTCGATCATCGAGATGAGCGAGGTCATCGCGGCGAAGAAGAGCGCCAGGAAGAAGAGCGCCATGAAGAACCGCCCGGCCGGGATCGCGGCGAAGAGCTGGGGCATCCAGATGAACGTGAGCCCGTTGTTGCCGGCCCCCACGATCTCGGTCGCGGCATCGGGACGGATCGAGAAGATCGTGCAGAGAACCATGATCCCGGCCAGGAGCGAGATCGAGTTGTTCCCGAAGCCCAGCACGAACGCGTTGATGGTGGTGTCCTCGCGCGAGCGCAGGTAGGTGGCGTAGGCGAGGGCGAGGCCCCAGCCGGCACCCGTGTCCCAGGCGTTCTGGGTCAGGGCCTCGAGCCAGATCCGGCTGTCGCCGAGGGCCGAGAAGTCCGGCGTGAAGAGGAACGCGAGCCCCCGCTCGGCCCCCGGCAGCGTCACCGCACGGACCGCCAGCACCACTACGAGCAGGATCAGGACGGGCATCAGGACCTTGGCCGCGGCTTCGATCCCGCGGATCCCCCGGGCCACGATCCAGAGGCCGATTCCGAGCCCGATCAGCATCGTGAGGACGGACCAGATCGAGCCCTCGTACGACGCCCACAGCGCTCCCGGCTCCGCTCCCGGGATCTCCCCCGAAAGGGCGGCCGCGAAGTAGCGGATGCACCAGCCGGTGACGACGGAGTAGTAGAACATGATCAGGGTGGCGCACAGCGCGACCCAGGCGCCCATCCAGGCCCAGCCGCGGCCGGCGATCGCCGCGAACGCGTCCACCGGCCCCCGGCGGGTCCCCTTCCCCATGGCGAACTCGCACAGGAGGAGCGGCACGCTCCAGGTCAGCAGGAAGATCGCCCACGGCACCAGGAAGGCCCCGCCTCCCATCGTCGCCGCGATCCGCGGGAAGCGCCAGATGTTGCCGGTCCCCACGGCCATTCCCAGCATCACCAGCAGCATGATCCAGCGACCCGAGAAGCGCGAGCCGGCGTCAGCGGGAGTAATTGGGCGCCTCCTTGGTGATCGTGATGTCGTGGGGGTGGCCTTCGATCTGCCCGGCCACCGTGAGGCGGATGAACCCGGTGTCCTCCCGGAGCGCCTTCAGATCGGCCACGCCGCAGTAGCCCATCCCCTGCCGCAGCCCGCCGATCATCTGGAACACGCTGTCGGCGATCGGTCCGCGGTAGGGCACGCGTCCCTCGATCCCTTCCGGCACGTACTTCTTCCCCTCCACCGGCCGCTCCTGGAAGTAGCGGTCGCCCGAGCCCTCGGCCATCGCCCCCATGGAGCCCATGCCGCGGTACGTCTTGAAGGTGCGACCCTCCAGCAGGATCGTTTCGCCGGGACTCTCCTCGGTGCCGGCGAACAGGGATCCGATCATGACGGAATCGGCCCCCGCGGCGAGCGCCTTGACCACATCCCCGGTATAGCGGATGCCGCCGTCGGCGATCAGCGGGACCTCCGCCTCGCGGCACGCCAGGGCGCAGTCCTGGATGGCTGTGATCTGCGGCACGCCGATCCCCGCGATGATCCGGGTCGTGCAGATCGAGCCCGGGCCGATTCCGACCTTGATGGCGTCGGCGCCGCGCTCGATCAAGTCCCGGGCGCCTACGGTGGTGGCGACGTTCCCGGCCACGAGCTGAACGTCCGGGTGCCGCTCGCGCAGGTCGCCCACCATCTGGAGCACGCCCTCGGAGTGGCCGTGCGCGGTGTCGACCACCAGCGCGTCCACGCCCGCCCGCACCAGCGCCTCGGCCCGGTCCAGCGTCTCGCGGCTGGTGCCGACGGCGGCCGCCACCCGCAGCCGCCCCTGCTCGTCCTTCGACGCGTTGGGGAACTGCCGCCGCTTCAGGATGTCGCGGACGGTGATCAGCCCCTTCAGCCGGCCTTCCCCGTCCACGATCGGGAGCTTCTCGATCTTGCGGGCCCCCATGATCGCCTCGGCCTCGTCCAGCCGCGTGCCCACCGGGGCGGTCACCAGCGACTCCGAGGTCATCACGTCCCGGACGAGCCGCGACGGGTCCGTCTCGAACAGGAGGTCGCGGTTGGTGATGATGCCGAGAATCCGCCCGTCCGGGTCGACGACCGGGATGCCCGATATCCCGTACCGCTCCATGACCCGCCGGGCCTCGCGGATCGAGCGGTCGGGCCCCAGGGTGACGGGATCCTGGATGAGCCCGCTCTCGGACCGCTTCACGCGGTCCACGCGGTCCACCTGCTCGTCGATCGGGAGGTTCTTGTGGAGGACCCCGATGCCGCCCTGCCGCGCCATGGCGATCGCCATCCGGGCTCCGGTGACGGTGTCCATGGCGGCGGAGATCAGGGGGATGTTCAGCGCCAGCCCGCGGCTGAAGCGGGTGGTGACGTCGGCGTCCTTCGGGTGCACGGCGGAGCGCCGCGGAACCAGGAGGACGTCGTCGAAGGTGAGGCCTTCGCGGATCGGTTCCATCGCGGCCTCCGGACGGGTTTCAGAGCCGGGAAAAGCGGGAAGGTAGAGGCGCCCGGCCGCCGTGTCAAAACGTGGCGGCGGCACTGGCGTCGCGTACCTTGGGACCGGTGGTTCTGGAGGATTTCGAACAACGGGCGGCGGCGTCCTCCCGTACTGTTGACACCTGGTTCGCGGATCCCGCAGAGAGTCCCCCGGGAGAAAGGATTTCATCCCATGGCCATCGCCACCACGGATTCCCTCCAGGACACGATCTCGCGCCTGGCGCACATGCCCCCTTCGCCCAACCCGGTCGTGTCGCTCTTCGTCAACACCCGTCCCGAGACGTCGGGGCGCCCGCACTTCATGGCGTACGTGAAGAAGGCCTTTTCCGACCGGATCCGCTCCTTCCCCGAGCGCTCCGAGGCGCGGGCGCGGCTGGAGGCCGACCGGGACCGCGTGGAGGAGCTCCTGGAGCGGGACCTGGAACCGGCCGGCCGCTCGATGGCGATCTACGCCTCCGGCGCGGACGGGCTGTGGGAGTCGCACGTGTTCGGCGCCCTGTTCGACGAGGATCGCCTCGTGGTGGGTCCGGTGCCGCACCTGTATCCGCTGGTGAAGCTGGCGGACCAGGCGCCGCTCTACGCCGTCTGCGTGGTCGACGTCAACCACTCCCGCATCGTCACCTGCGGCCTGGGCGAGGTGCTGACCGAGCGCGACTTCGAGAACCCCGAGCCGATCGACCGGACCCGCGTGGCCGGCTGGGCAGAGATCCGGTACCAGGCGCGGATCGACGACCACATCCGCAGGAACGCCCGCGAGGTGGCCGAGCGGCTGGCCGACCTGGTGCAGCGGAACGGCCAGATCGGCTTCGTCATCCTGGCTGGCGACGAGCCGTTCCTGAGCGACGTCCGGAACGTCCTGCCTCCCGCCGTGGTGGAGAAGGTGGTGGACGTGGAGCGGATCCCGATGGAAGTCGGCGCCCAGGAGATCCTGCGGCGGACCGTCCAGGTGGTGCGGGACGTGGAGGCGCGGCAGAGCCGGGAGCTGGCGGCCACGGTCATCGACCGGTTCCGCTCGGGCGGCCTGGCGGTGGCCGGGCTCGAGCCGACCATCGAGGCGCTGAACCAGGGCCAGATCGACGTGCTGCTCCTGGCCGAGTCGTTCGAGGACGGCGCCGGCTGGCAGTGCGCCGAGTGCCGGGTTCTCGGGATCACGCCGGTGCCGAAGGCGTGCCCGTTCTGCCAGGCGCCCGTGCCGGAGACGGTGGACCTGCGGGAAGCGATGGTGCGGCGGGCGGAGCGGATCGGGCGCCACGTGGAGATCGTGGAGGCGCACGCCGAGCTCGAGGCGCTGGACGGGGTGGGGGCGCTGCTCCGGTTCCGGCTCTAGTTGGGCTGAGCATCTGGCCGCGATGTGGGGGCCGGCTCGACCGGTCGGGATGGTCCACGGGGGCGCCATATTCCGTGCATGACACCCCGGTCGCCGGTGACTCTCCGGCTACGCCTGTGCTGTGCGGCCGTCCGGCGGGAAGTCCCCCGCGGCCCACCCCGACCGGTCGCGCCGCCCCCGAGCGCGCGGAAGATCTTACAGCCAAACAGAGCCGCGACACGGTCGTCTCGCTGGCGTTCCAGACCGTGAGCGTGACGGCGGCGGGCGGAGGACTCCGCGGGGGACTTCCCGCTGGACGGCTATGATCGCACTGAAGTTCCCGGAGAATGCCAGACGTTCACGGTGTCATCCGCACAATATCGCGCCCCCGTGGAGGCCTTCGCCCGTCCGCCGCTGACCACCCTCACCGCGTCTCACCCGCCACCGAGAGGCCGACCGTCTCGACCCGCCCCTCCACCACCTCGCGGGCCACCAGGACCAGTCCCCCCAGCTCCAGCGCGTCGCCTTCCCGTGGCTCGCCCAGGCGGGCCTGGAAGATCCCCGCGAGCGTCGTGCCGGGCGACTCCCCCTTCACCTCGATCCCGTAGAACTCCTCCAGGTCGGCCAGCGTGGTCCGGCCGCGTAGCGGGAACTCGAGCGGCGGCGGCTCGACGGCCTCCCCGACCGCGAAGATGCGGTCGACCAGGGGCCGCACGGCCGGGTTCATGATGACGAACACGTAGTCGCCGGCCTCCAGGCGCGTGGAGCCGTGGGGGGCGACCAGGCGCTCGGCCCGGGCGACCAGACCGATCACCACCCCGTCGGGCAGGGCCAGGTCCCGTATCCGCCGGCCGCGGGCGTGCACGTCGGGGTCCACCCGGTACTCGACGATGACCCCGTCCACGTCATGGAGCGACGTGATCTCGAGGCTGAGCGGCGGTTCCGGCGGCCGCGGCCGGTCCAGTCGGAGGAGCCGCGCGACGGGCGCCAGGGTCCACCCCTGGAGCAGCGCCGACACGAGGACGACGAAGAACACCACGTCGAACAGCAGGAGCGCGTTGGGCAGGCCGAACATGAGCGGGTAGATCGCCAGGACGATCGGAACGGACCCGCGAAGGCCGACCCAGGACGCGAAGGTCACCTCCCGCCATGAGAACCGGAACGGGAGGAGCGACACCCCCACGGCGATGGGCCGCGCCACGAAGATCAGCGCCGCGGCCACCACGAGGCCCGTGCCCGCCACGTCGGCCAGGCGGGACGGCATGCTGAGGAGCCCGAGGACGACGAACATCACGATCTGGGCCGTCCAGGCGAGACCGTCGTGGAACAGGAGGATTCCCCGGCGGAACACGAGCCGGGAGTTGCCGAGGACGATTCCGGCCAGATACACCGACAGGAAGCCGCTTCCCCCGAGCTCGGCGGCCAGACCATAGGCCGACAGACCCAGTGCGCCCGTGAGGACCGGATAGAGGCCAGCGGAGTCCAGCCGGATCCGCTTCAGGAGCCAGGCGCCGCCGAATCCCACCACCGCCCCGACCGCGGCGCCGATCGCCATCTGCCGCACCAGGAGCCACGCGAACGCTCCCGACAGATCCGCCCCCCCGACCAGCACCTCGAGTAGGCCCACGGTCAGAAAGACCGCCATCGGATCGTTCGAGCCGCTCTCCACCTCCAGCGTCGACGTCACCCGCTCGTCGACGTGGACCCCGCGGGAGCGGAAGATCGCGAAGACGGCCGCGGCGTCGGTGGAGCCGACGATGCTCCCGAGCAGGATTCCCTCGAGGGGCGAGACTCCGAACAGCCGCCACGCCACGAGCCCGGTCACCAGCGCCGTCAGGAACACCCCGACCGTGGCGAGCGTGAGCGCCGGTCCCCACGCCCGCCGGAAATCCGCCGGAGAGGTCCGGAGGCCGCCGTCGAAGAGGATCACCGCCAGGGCCGCGATCCCGATCCCGTGCGCCAGGACGAAGTCGTCGAAGGCGATTCCGCCCGGGCCCTCCTCCCCGGCCAGCATCCCGACCAGGATGAACACGATGAGGACCGGCATGCCCAGCCGGCTGGAGAGCTTGCTGGAAACGATGCCCAGCACCAGCAGGGCACCGAGCATGAGGAGGATGGTGTCGACCTGGAACATGGCTACCCTCGCGGGATCTCAGCCGCCGATCTGCGCCATCGCTCCCAGAACGGGGATCTCTCCCGCGGCGAGGTCCGGGTGGGCCGCCCATTTCAGCGACAGCTCGGCGTCGATCGCGGCCGCGATCTCCTGGTCGGAGGCGCCGCCGCGAAGGAGCGGCTTCAGGTCGCACCGCTTGGATCCGTAGAGGCAGTTGACGAAGAAGCCGTCGGCGGTCAGCCGGAGCCGGTCGCAGGAGCCGCAGAAGTGGTGGCTGACGGCGGTGATCAGGCCCACGGTGCCGGCGAAGCCGGGCACCCGCCACGGCCGCGCCGGGCCGCCGTCCCACTCCAGGGGCTCCAGCTCGTAGCCCGCAGCCTCGATCCGCTCCCGCACTTCCCCACCGGACACGTACTCGGGCTGGAGCTCGTTGACGTGGCCGTAGGGCATGTACTCCAGGAACCGCACCTCGATGGCGCGCTCCCGGGTCAGCTCGACGAACGCGGCCACCTCGTGGTCGTTCGTTCCCCGCAGGACGACACAGTTGATCTTGAGCGGCCGGAACCCCATCTCCCACGCGGCCTCGATCCCGGCCCACGTCCCGGCGAAGCGGTCGCGCCGGGTGACGGCGGCGAAGGTGTCCGGGTCCAGGGAGTCGAGCGAGACGTTCAGCCCCTCGAGCCCCGCGGCGCGGAGCTCCCGGGCGTGCCGGGCGAGGCGCGTGGCGTTCGTGGTCATGTGGAGCCGCGCCTCGGGACACCGGCCGTGGATCATGCCGATCAGCGCGGGCAGGTCGCGCCGCGCCAGCGGCTCGCCGCCGGTGAAGCGGATCTTGTCGACGCCACGGTCGTGGAACAGGCCGGCCAGCCGGGTGACCTCCTCGAACGACAGGATCTCGTCGCGGTCCAGCCAGTCCAGCCCCTCGGCCGGCATGCAGTAGCGGCACCGCAGGTCGCAGCGGTCCGTCACCGAGATCCGCAGATAGCGGTGGCGGCGGCCGTGCAGGTCCGTCCAGCCGGAGGGCGGGCTCGCGGTCGGGCTCATCGGGAGTAACTTAGCGGTCGACGCCTACCCACCACCACGTGAGCGGGATGATTCAGCTCAGCGCCATACAACCCTCCCGGATCCAGGTCGTCACCTTCGACTGCTACGGCACGCTGATCGACTGGGAGACCGGCATCTGGACCGCCTTCCAGCGGGCCGCCTCCGAGGACGGAGTGCGGCTGGACCGGGAGGCCGTGATCGCCGCCTACCACGTCGTCGAGCCGATGGTGGAGTCGGGGCCGTACCGCACCTACCGCACCGTCCTGATCGAGACGGCGCGGCGGGTGGCCGCGGAGTGCGGGTGGTCGATCGACCGGGAGCGGGCGGCGTTCCTGCCCCAGAGCCTGCCCGAGTGGCCGGCCTTCCCCGACACGAACGCCGCGCTCTCGAGGATCGCCGCCGGCCGCAGGGTCGGGATCCTCTCCAACGTGGACGAAGACCTGCTGATCGAGACGGTCCGGCGCTTCGACGTGGAATTCGACTTCCGGGTCACCGCCGACCGGGTGGAGTCGTACAAGCCGGACCTCGCCCACTTCGAGGCGGCCCGGCCTTTCGTGGGCAAGAGCGGCGGCTGGCTCCACGCGGCCCAGAGCCTGTTCCACGACGTGGCTCCGGCCCGCTGCATCGGGGTGCCGGTCGCGTGGGTGAACCGCCAGGGGCAGCGGCCGGCGCCGGACGATCCGCGTCCGGACATGGAGTTCCCGGACCTGGCGGCGCTGGCGGACTGGCTGGAGAGCGGGTGAGCGGGAGCCCGTGGAGCGGCTAGAGCGCGGTGTCGGCGGCCAGCGAGTCGTCCTCGAACTCCTCGCCCCACTCCTCCGCCAGGCCCAGCGACCGCTTGACGTCCTCCACGCGTCCGTGGACCGCCTCCAGGCTGTCGATGGCGGCGGCGGTGTCCCCCGCGGCCACGAGCGGCCCGACGGCCTCGCGGGCGGAGCGGGCGGAGGCCAGAAGCGCCCGCTGCTCCTCGTGAGGTTCCGGAGCGGCCTGAACGAACGCCTCGAGGTCGGCGATCTCGTATCCCAGGACCTCGACCTCGGCCTGGATCTCCTCCGGCGTCGTCAGGGAAAGCGAGTCCACCGGGGTCGGCGGCTGAGCGGGGTCGGGCGTCTCGCCGGGAGGCCCTCCGCAGCCCAGCAGGAGGAGCCCGGCGATCCCGGCGAGCCACCGCCCGGCGCCGTCGGCCGCGGAGGCGGTCGCCCGTTGGCTCACCGGTCGGCGGATCGTTCCAGCGCCTCGATGATCTCGCTCCGCTTGTACCGGCGGCGGCGGGTCGGCGTGTAGTAGACCTTCACGCCGTACTCGGCCAGGCGGCCGCTCTTCTCGATCCGCCGGAGGGTGCTGATCGAAACCCCCAGCAGCTTGGCGGCGGCGCCGATCCGCAGAAAGATCGGCTCGTCCTGCGGGCGGTCCGTGTCGGCCATGGGCCGCTCCTTCTCGACATTGTCGATGGTGGGGGGTGACGGGGATGGATCGATCATAGTCCGGGCCGTCATCCACGTCCAGCATCGGAGGCCGCCTCAGGAGTAGCCGAGCTCCTCCAGGCGGTCCTCGTCCATGCCGAAGAAGTGGCCGATCTCGTGGAGGACGGTCACGCGGACCTCGTCCACCACCTCGTCCTCCGATTCGCACCACTCCAGCAGCGGCTGGCGGTAGACCAGGATCCGGTCGGGCAGCAGGACGTCGTCGTGGAACCGGTCGGTCAGGGGGGTGCCCTCGTAGAGCCCGAACAGCGTGTCGCCGGGGTCGGCCGGGTTCATCCCCATCGACTCGAGCAGCTCGGGCTCGGGGGCCTCGGCGATCTCCACCGAGACGTTCTCCAGGTGCTTCTGGAACTCCGGAGGGAGGAGGTCGAGGGCGCGGACCACGAGCCGCTCGAACCGCTCGGCCGAGACG
>CAZUIY010000413.1:0-1001 GCA_964619975.1 uncultured Gemmatimonadales bacterium | reverse complement strand
CATCGGGTGAGCGAGCAGACGTCCTCGCGGCGCTTGCGCGTGGTCAAGTATCGCGGCTCTACCCACGGCACCAACGAATATCCGTTTCTGATTGACGAAGACGGCATTTCGGTGCTGCCTGTCACTTCGCTCTCCTTGGAGCACAGCGTCTCCACAGAACGTGTTTCCACCGGCATTGCGCGACTCGACGCCATGCTGGGCGGGAAGGGCTATTACCGAGGCAGCAGCGTGCTGGTCTCGGGCACGGCGGGCACCGGCAAGAGCAGCATCGCCGCGCACTTTGCCGATGCTGCCTGCCGTCGCGGCGAGCGCGTCATCTACTCGTCCTTTGAAGAATCGTCCAGACAGGTCATCCGCAACATGCGGTCCATCGGGATCGACCTGGAGCCGTGGGTCAAGAAGGGTCTGCTGCTGATTCGTGCAAAACGCCCCTCGTCCGCGGGCCTGGAGACGCACCTGGCGATGAAGCGTAAAGCGATCAATGACTTCAAGCCGCAGGTGATGATTCTGGATCCCATCAACAGTTTCATCGTCGGGGACAATGAAATCGGGGTCCAATCGATGCTGATGCGGCTTCTGGATTTTCTTAAAACCAATCTGATCACCGGCTTGTTCACCAATCTAACGCCGGGCGGCAGCGTGATCGAGCACACCGAGGTTTCCATTTCGTCTTTGATCGATACCTGGCTGCTGCTGCGTGCCATCGATAGCGCCGGTGAACGCAATCGCGGCTTGTCCATCCTGAAATCACGCGGTATGGCGCACTCGAATCAGATTCGCGAGTTCTTGCTCACCGATCACGGCGTGGAATTGCGCGATGTGTACGTTGGCGCGAGCGGCGTGCTGACCGGCTCGGCGCGGCTGACGCAGGAAGCGCAGGATCGCGCCCAGCACATGCTGCACAAGCAGGAAATCGAGCGCCGCCAACTCGATTTGAAGAGCAAGCACCAGGCGCTGGAAGCCCAGATCGCCGCGCTGCGCGCCGAGTTTGAACCGCAAGA
>CAZUIY010000412.1:0-16643 GCA_964619975.1 uncultured Gemmatimonadales bacterium | reverse complement strand
CTGAGGTGGCCGCCGGCGATCGCGTGAAGATCACGGTCGTCGGGGCCGGCCACGTGGGCGCCACGACCGCCCAGCGCCTGGCCGAGAAGGACCTCGCCAACGAAATCGTCCTGATCGACATCGTCGAGGGCATGCCCAAGGGCAAGGCGCTCGACCTGTGGGAGTCCGCCCCGGTGGTCGGCTACGACGCCCGCCTGACCGGCGGCACCGACTACGGCCTCGCCGAGGGCTCGGACCTCGTGATCGTCACCGCGGGCCTTCCGCGCAAGCCCGGCATGAGCCGGGACGACCTGCTCAAGAAGAACGCCGACATCGTCCAGGGCGTCTCCCGCGAGATCCGCGACCGCTGCCCGGACGCCATGGTGATCGTCGTGTCGAACCCGCTGGACGTCATGTGCTACGTGGCGCTCAAGACCACCGGCTTCGACCGCAAGCGCGTGATCGGCATGGCCGGGGTTCTCGACACGGCCCGCTTCCGCTCCTTCATCGCGCTCGAGCTGGACGTCTCCGTGCGCGACGTCTCGGCGTTCGTCCTGGGCGGCCACGGCGACTCCATGGTGCCGCTGCCCCGCTACAGCACGGTGGCCGGCATCCCCCTGCCGCATCTCCTGTCGGAAGAGCGGATCGAGGCGCTGGTCGACCGCACCCGGAAGGGCGGCGGCGAGATCGTCGAGCTCCTCGGCAGCGGGAGCGCCTATTACGCGCCCTCGGCCGCTTCGGTCGAGATGGCGGAGTCGATCCTGCGCGACCGCCGGCGGATCCTGCCCTGCGCGGCCTGGCTCCAGGGCGAGTACGGTCTGTCCGACGTCTACGTGGGTGTCCCCTGCAAGCTCGGCGCGGGGGGATTGAAGGAGATCGTGGAGATCGAGCTGACGGGCGAGGAGAAGAAGGCCCTCCACGCCTCGGCGGCGCACGTCAAGGAGACGATGTCGAAGCTGAACCTGTAGCGCGGGACTCGCCGTGACCGAGGTCCAGACGCTCGACCGCCGCGCCTTCTGGCTGCGGCGCCTCCATTCGCTGACCGGGGTCTTCCCGATCGGCCTCTACGTTATCATCCACATCGGGATCAACTCCTTCGCCGCCAGCGGCGCGGACGTGTACGACGGGCTGGCCCATTTCCTGGAGAGCCTCCCGTACCTGATCCTGATCGAGATCCCCTTCATCTGGCTGCCGATCCTCTACCACTCGTTCTACGGCGTCTACGTCCACGCCGCGGGCCGCGCCAACCCGTTCCAGTACCCGTACCCGAACAACCTCATGTACTCGCTTCAGCGGTGGAGCGGGATCGGGTCGCTGGTCTTCATCGGCTGGCACTTCTGGCAGACCCGGCTGGCCAACTACATCTATGGTACGCCGGTCGACTTCCAGATGATGGCCGACATCTTCGCCAACCCGGGGTGGGTGGCGTTCTACGTGGTCGGCCTGACGGCGGTGGCGTTCCACTTCGCCAACGGTCTCAGGACGTTCATGCTGAGCTGGGGCATCGTCGTGGGGTCGCACGCGCGGGCGTCCCTGGCGCGCGCGATGGTGGCCTTCGGGGCGCTGTTCCTGGCGGTGTCGCTGGCCGCGATCTGGGCGTTCATGCGATGAGGCGCGCGTGAGCGGCAACGGGGGAGCGCCGCGGTACATCGTGGTGGGGGGCGGCCTGGCCGGCCTCATGACCACGATCCGGATCGCCGAGCGGGGCCACGTGGTGGAGCTCTTCAGCCTGGTCCGCGTGTCGCGCTCGCACTCGGTCTGCGCCCAGGGCGGGATCAACGGCGCGGTGAACACGAAGGGCGAGGGCGATTCCCCGGACATCCATCTGGACGACACCGTCTACGGCGGCGACTTCCTCGCCAACCAGCCCCCCGTGGCCGAGATGACCGCCGCGGCGCCCGAGATCATCTATCTGTACGACCGGATGGGCGTCATGTTCAACCGGACCGACGAGGGGCTCCTGGACTTCCGCCGCTTCGGGGGGACCAAGGTCCACCGGACGGCCTACGCCGGCGCGACCACCGGCCAGCAGCTCATGTACGCGCTCGACCAGCAGGTGCGGCGCTACGAGGACGAGGGCCGGGTGGTGAAGCGCGAGGGGTGGGAGTTCCTGCGCGCGGTCCTGGACGACTCCGGCGTCGCCCGTGGCATCGTGGCGATGGACCTGGCCTCGCTCGAGATCCGGGCGTTCCGGGGCGACGCGGTCATGGTGGCGACCGGCGGCCCCGGCGTCGTGTTCGGCAAGAGCACGAACTCCGTCATCAACACCGGCGCGGCCAACTCCAATCTGTACCAGCAGGGCGCGAAGTACGCCAACGGCGAGATGGTGCAGATCCATCCGACGGCGATTCCGGGACGCGACAAGCGGCGGCTGATCTCCGAGAGCGTCCGCGGTGAGGGCGGCCGGGTGTGGGTGCCGCGGGACGGGAAGCCCTGGTACTTCCTGGAGGACTGGTATCCCGCCTACGGCAACCTGGTGCCCCGCGACATCGCCGCCCAGGCGATCTACAAGGTGGTCTACGACATGGGGCTCGGCGTGGACGGCGACGACGCCGTCTACCTGGACGTCACCCACAAGGATCCGCGCGAGCTGGACGTCAAGCTGGGCGGCGTGCTCGAGATCTACGAGAAGTTCATGGGGGAGGACCCCCGCGAGGTGCCGATGAAGGTGTTCCCCGCCGTCCACTACTCGATGGGCGGGATGTGGGTCGACTTCGACCTGATGACCTCGCTCCCCGGCGTCTTCAGCGGCGGCGAGGCGAACTACGAGTACCACGGCGCCAACCGGCTCGGCGCCAACGCGCTGGTCTCGTGCACGTTCGACGGAATGAAGGGCGGCCCGAAGATGCTGGACTACGTGGCCGGCCTGGACCACCTGGCGGCGGACGTCCCCGAGTCGATCTACGAGCGCGCCGTGGCCGAGCAGCGGGAGCGGCTCGAGGGCGTCCTCGGGATGACCACGGGGGACGAGAACCCCTACGACCTCCACCGCGAGCTCGGCGAGTGGATGACCCGCTACTGCACGGTCGTCCGCAAGGAAGAGAAGCTCCACGCCACCGACGACAAGATCGTCGAGATCCAGGAGCGGTGGCGGAACGTGGCGATCCCCGACACCGGCACGTGGATGAACCATCCGGTCGTCTTCACCCGGCAGCTCCAGGACATGCTGGAGCTGGCCCGGGTGATCGTCCGGGGGGCGATCGAGCGGAAGGAGAGCCGCGGGGTCCACCTGCGGCCGGACTATCCGGATCGGGACGACGAGAACTGGATGAAGACCACGCTGGCGGAGTGGACGCCGGACGGCCCGCGGCTGTCCTACGCGCCCGTCGACGTGTCGCTGGTTCCGCCGCGTCCCCGCCAGTACCGGAAGGACATCCGATGAGCGCCGAGTCGCGGACCGAGATGGACATCGAGATCCCCGCCCCGGGCAGCCAGGCGCGGGAGCCGATCGGCACCGTGCGGCTCCGGATCCGCCGTCAGGACTCGCCGGACTCGGACCCGTACTGGCAGCCGTTCGACGTGCCGCAGTTCCCGAACATGAACCTGATCGAGTGCCTGATGGAGATCCGCCGGAACCCGGTCGACGCCGAGGGGCGGCGGACCACGCCCGTGGCGTGCGCCATGAGCTGCCTGGAGGAGGTCTGCGGCATCTGCACGATGCTGGTGAACGGTCGCGTCCGGCAGTCGTGCTCGACCCTGGTGGCGGATCTGGAGCAGCCGATCACGCTGGAGCCGATGCAGAAGTTCCCCGTTCGCCGCGACCTGGTGGTCGACCGCCAGCGGCTGTTCGACGACTACCGGCGGGTGAAGGCGTGGGTGCCGATCGACGGGACCCACGACCAGGGGCCGGGCCCGCGGATGGACGAGCGGGAGCGCGAGGAGGCGTACTGGCTCTCGCGCTGCATCTCGTGCGGCTGCTGCGTAGACGCCTGCCCGCAGGTGAACCCGGCGCACCCCGACAACCCGCAGCCCGAGGGGGACGCCACGTTCGTCGGCGCGGCGCCGATCTCGTGGGCCCGCTTCATGAACATGGACCCGATCGGCAAGCGCCTCGACCGCGAGCGCTACGCCGCGCTCATGGGCCCCGGCGGCATCGCCAACTGCGCCAAGAGCATGAACTGCGTCGAGGTCTGTCCCAAGGAGATCCCGCTCATGGAGTCGATCGCGGCGATGAACCGCCAGATCACCCGGCACCTGCTGGTGGACTGGCTGAAGGACTAGCCCCTCCCGTCGGGCATTCCGGCCCGGAATTGCGCCTTTACAGAGTAGACGGAGAAGCGCCCCGCCGGTGGAGATCCCTCCGCGGGACCGTTTCCGACCATCCGGGGGCGCAACGGCGCCGTGATCGTCGGCACCACCTGCACCATCACTCAAGCCGTCTTCGACAACCGTCGGGCGGTCGCGGCCTTCACCGGGACCGGCTGGAGCTGCAACTGACCGTACGACCGGCGGCTAGCGAACGCCGAACCGGATCCGCGTGATCCGGCCGCCGGGCCCGACCGCCCAGCCGCTCCCGTCGCCGGCGAACGCCACGCCCCAGTGGTCGGTCGTGTCGGCGATCGTCCAGGTCGTGCCGAAATCGGCCGACCAGGCGAGCCCGGCCGGTCCCACCACGAACATGGTTGGGGTCGGCGCTCCGGGGACGAATGCCCCGCCGTAGACCGCGCCTGGCCGCTCGGGACGCCCCGCCAGCTCCCAGGTGCGGCCGCCGTCCGTCGTGACGGCCACGCTCGCGGTGGGCGTCTCCGGCGATCCCACGTCGCCGCCGAAGGCCGCGCCGCGGAAGTCGTCCAGGAACGCCACCGACGCGATGCCGGTGGTGGCGGTGCCGTCCGCGACCGGGGTCTCGGCGAAGGTCCAGGTCTGGCCCCGGTCGGCGGTCCGGAAGACCCGGGCCGAGGGGCCCGCGCCGGTCCCGAACCAGGCCAGCGAGTCCCCGCGGGCGGTCACGCACGTGCCGCTGGCGGCGAAGCTCCCCTCGCCTTCCCGGCCGGGCGGCGGATCGGGCAGGCGCTCCCAGGTCCGGCCGTCCGTGGTCTCGATCAGTGGAAAGACCCCGTCCGCCGCGTCGCTGAAGGCGAAGCCGCTCGTGGCGTCCCAGAAGGCGAAGCAGTCGTAGAAGGCGCTCGAATCGGGGTTCGTCCACTGGAGGTCCCAGGTCCCCCCGCCGTCGTCGGTCCGGTAGATCCGGCTCTGGTCGCCGTTGCCGATCGAGAGGAGCCAGGCGGTCTGCCCGTCCACTGCGTGGACGTCGCGGAACTGGAGCGAGTCGGCGCCGGGAACGCCGCCGGACTCCCAGGTCGCCCCGGCGTCGAGGGTGCGGCCCCAGGTGCCGCCGGTGCCGGCCACCCACGCGGTCCGGGCGTCGACGGCGTGGACCGAGATGAGGCGTGCGGTGGTGCCGATCGTCTGGGGCTCGAGAACGGGCGGCGCCCAGGGGTTGGCCGACGGGGCTCGCGGGGCTTCCGCGCAGGCCGCGAGGCCGAGCAGGAGAATCGGCAGGAGGAGGCGGCGCGGATGGGTGCTCGCGCTCGGACGGAGGCGCCGCGGTGCCCGCTGCCGGGCGCGGCCGCGCCGGGCCCGGGCGCTCGCCCGTGCGAGGAGCGCCCGCGCCTCTGCGGCACGCTCCGGCTCGGCCGGCCGCGCCCGATCCCACTGCGCCAGGCCCTCGCGCAGGTACCGCGCGCCGTCGTCCGGGCGGCCGCCGGCCAACAGAGTTGCGCCCAGCCCGGTGGCCGCCTCGGCCCTGTACGCGTGGCCATCCGGCAGCTGCCGGCGGTACATCCCCAGGGACCGCCGGTACAGCGCCTCGGCCTCCGGCAGATCACCACGGCGGAGCGCGGTGGCCGCCAGGTAGTGGTAGCCGTCGGTGACGAAGAAGGGCCCGGCGGCCGGGCGGCTCCGCTCGAATGCCATCGCCGTACGGTACATCTCGCCGGCGTCCGTGGCATGCCGCTGATCCAGCAGCCAGGCCAGGCGGTTCAGCGCGTCGCCCTCGTCGGGGTGGCCCCTCGGGAACCCGATTCGGAGCGCGTCGAGGGAGCGCCGGAGGAGCGCTTCGGCACCGGGCCCGTCCCCCCGCTCCAGGTGGAGGGCGCCCAGCTGGGAGAGCGCCAGGGCCGTGTTCACGTGGCCGCCACCGTAGATCCTCTCGGTGAGGGCCAGGGCCTGCCGGGCCCACGATTCGCTCTCTTCCAGCCGGCCGCGGCGCTGGAGGACCAGCGAGAGGACGGCCGCGCCGTAGTACGTCTGGACGTGGTCGTCCCCGTAGAGGGCCCGGGTGATCTCCATCGCCTCCCGGTACAGGCGCTCCGCTTCGTCCAGGTCCCCGCGATCCCGCAGCGCGGACGCCAGGGCGCGCATCGGGTACAGCGTCGCGGCGTGGACGGTGCCGTAACGATCGCGCTGCGCGGCCAGCACCGGGCGGAGAACCCTCACCGCCTCGTCGTAGCGGCCGAGCAGGAAGAGGACGTAGCCGAGCTCAGCGGCGGTCTCCACGGCCAGGGTGGAGGAGGCGCCCGCCGGGCGCGGCCCGAGGGCGGCCAGGATCCCCCGCAGCTCCACCTCGGCCTCCGTCAGGCGGGTCTGCGCCCGCAGAGCGGCCGCGAGGTCCCGCTGGAGGCGAAGCGTTTCCGGGTGACGGGGACCGAGCGCGCGGCGGTCGATGTCGACGGCGCGCCGGAGGGACCGCTCCGCGTCCAGGAAGTCGCCGCGCTCGTGGAGCAGACGGGCCCGCCGGCCCAGGGTCGCCGCGAGGTACGGATCCGACGGCCCCGGAGCCGCGTCCTGAATCGACAGGGCTCGCGCGAGCAGGGAATCCGCGGTGTCCGTGGCGCCCAGGCTGGTGTGGAGCCCGCCCAGCACGCTCAAGGTCGCCGCCAGCGTCCGCGGGCGGTCTCCCAGCTCGCGCTCGGCCCGCCGGACCGCCTCGCCCAGCACGTCCTCGGAGGTGACCCGGCCGTGGTCCGCCTCGTCGGGATCCCAGCTCTCGAAGAACCGCTCCACCAGGTCGGCCGTCACCCGCGCCTGATCGGCCTCCCGCAGAGCGGTGTCGCGCTCCCGCCGGAGCTCCAGCGTGTAGTAGGTCACGAGGCCGACGACGAGCGCGGCCATGCCCGCGACGGTGCCGGCGGCGATCCGGTGCCGGCGCATGAACTTGCCGGCCTCGTACCCCAGGCGGCCGCCCCCGTGGCGGATCGGCCGGTGGGCCAGGTGCCGCTCCACGTCGTCGGCCAGGGCGTCGGCCGAGGGGGGCCGTGAGTCGGGATCGAACCGGAGAGCGGCCAGCGCGATGGAGTCCAGGTCCCCGCGGAGCCGTCGCCGGAGGCCCTCCGGTGAGGTCGCCCGCCTCGCGCCCACGACCGCCGGTTCGATCCGCGTGCGGGTGCCGTCCCTGTGGTGAAGCTCGTGGGTCCGGCGGACGGCGGTGGATGGCCGGGCCGGCGCGGGGCGCGGTTCCGGTCGGCCCGCCCCGGCCGGGGGGTCCGGCCGACGCCCCGCCAGGAGCTCGTAGAGGAGCGCCCCCAGCTGGTACACGTCGCTGGCGGTGGTGACCTCCTCCCCCTGAAGCTGCTCGGGGCTGGCGTATTCCGGGGTGAGTACCCGGGCCCCCGCCATGGTGGCGGCGATCGCCGGATCCTGGAGCACCCGGGCGATCCCGAAGTCCAGGAGCTTCACCTGACCGGTCTCGTCCACCAGGACGTTCCCGGGCTTCAGGTCCCGATGGACGATCAGGTTCCGGTGGGCGTACTGCACGGTGCGGCACACGGTGACGAACAGCCGCAGCCGGGCGTCGACCGAGAGGGAGCGACCGTCGCAGTAGTCGGTGATCGGGAGGCCCGCGACGTGCTCCATGACGAAGTAGGGCCGGCCGTCGGGGGCGGCGCCGCCGTCCAGGAGCCGGGCGATGTGCGGATGCTGGAGCCGGGCCAGGATCTGCCGCTCACGGCGGAACCGGGCCAGGATCTCGTCGGTGTCCATGCCGCGCTTGACGAGCTTCAGCGCGACCCGGTGATCGAACTCGCCGTCGGCCCGCTCCGCCCGCCACACGGTTCCCATGCCGCCGCGGCCGATCGGCTCGATCAGCCGGTAGCGGCCGATCACGTCGCCGGCGACCTCGGCCTCGTCGCCGGTGGCGGCCAGGTAGTCCGCCGCCAGCGCCTCGGCCCCCGCCTCCAGGATCTCGTCCAGGTCGTCCCAGCGGCCGCCTGTCGTCACCGCGTCACCCCAGCTCGCCCGCCAGCCACGCCCTGGCCTTCTGCCAGTCGAGCTTGACCGTGCTGGGCGCCCGATCCTGGGCCTGAGCGATCTCCTCGACCGTCATGCCGCCGAAGAACCGCATCTCGACCGTGCGGGCCAGGCGGTCGTCCTCCGCCGCCAGCTTCTCCAGCGCCCGGTCCAGCTCCAGCATCCGGTCGGCCCCGTCGTCCGCCCGCGAGGTCGCGGACTCCTCCAGTTCCAGGGGGATCATCCCGCCGCCCCGCTTCGCCGCCTGGTGGCGTCGGGCGTAGGAGATCAGGACCTGACGCATGGCGCGGGCGGCCACCGCGAGGAAGTGGGCCCGGTCGTGGACCGGCAGCCGGTCCCCGTCGATCAGCTTGAGGTAGGACTCGTGCACCAGGGCGGTCGTGGAGAGGGTGTGGCCGGGCGACTCGTGCCGGAGGATGCCGCGGGCCCGCCGGCGAAGGTCCTCGTAGATGACCGGAAACAGGGCGTCCAGCGCGGCGCGGTCGCCGTTGCGCCATTGCATCAGAAGCGTCGTGGGGTCGGCGGTCGGCATGGGGAGTGGGTCGTGGTGGCAGTATAGCCGGGGCTGGAGGCAAAGGATAGACCCGTGGACCTGGAGCCGGGAGTCACCGATCGGCCGAAATCGGATCGTTTTGCGCAGTAAGCGGTGACAGATGCTTCGCGGGCGATCCCGCGCCTTACCCATCCCAGGTGGAGGTTCCGATGGCCATTCGCCTCGTGTCCGCTCTCTCGATCGTCCTGCTGACCGCCGCGTGCGGCCTCTTCAGCTCCGGCGACGACGAGGACGACTGCCCCTTCGGCATGTTCGACCCGGTTCTCGGCTGTACCGAGGACCCGGGGCGTGAGATCACCGTCCGCCTGACCAACGGCGACAGCGAGGCGGTCCACCTGTTCACCGGGCTCGGCGAGAACTTCCCCTGTTGCCGGGTGGAACCGGGAGAAACCCGGGAGCTGGTGGAGGCGGTCGTGGTCGGCAGTCAGTTCCGCCTTACCGCGGGCCGGAACGGCACGAAGTTCAACACCCGGACGTGCAACGTGACCCAGGCGCACTTCGACAGCCGCTCCTTCAACGTCTCGTGGAACGGGAACTGGAGCTGTTGAGGCTCGTCCCTTCCGAAGGCGATTTCGTTCATTCCCTCGACGCCGGTGAGGCACGGGAGACGTCCATGGCAGCTCGCGTCCGCATTCCGATTCTCGCTCTCGTGCTCGCGGCCGGTTGCGTGGGAGAGGAGTCGCCCTCCGGCCTCATCGGGCCCGGGCGCGCGCTCGCTCCGGCTGCCTGCGTGGCACCGCCGTCCGACCTCGTGGCCTGGTGGCCGGGCGACGACCACGCCAACGACATCCGAGGACACAGCCACGGCACCCTCGTCGGCAACACGAACTACGCGGCCGGACAGGTCGGCCAGGCCTTCCACTTCGACGGGGCAAACGACGAGATCAATTTCGGAAATCCGGCCAATCTCCAGCAGACGACGGCCATCACCGCCGACGCCTGGATCAATCCGGACACCTACACTGGCAACTACCAGACGATCGTCTCCAAGTGGCAGCAGGGAACCAACAACTCGTGGGGTCTGTTCGTCGTCAACAACGACGACCTCTTCGCCATCCTCCAGAACTCGGGGGGCGCCTTCATCCAGGCAGGCGGGGGCTCGATCCCCCTCGACGCGTGGACGCACGTCGCGATGACGTACAGCACCACCGATGGGATGCGCCTCTACGTGAATGGCGTGGAGGTCGCCACCGCAGCCGCCAACGGCAGCATCCGGGTTTCCACCGCCGAGGTCCACATCGGCGACGATACGGACGATACCGTTCAGCGCGAGTTCGACGGGCTGATCGACGAGGTGGAGATCTTCGACCGGGCGCTGTCGGCGGCGGAGATCGCCGCGATCCACGCCGCGGGGGCGGACGGCAAGTGCAAGTCGAGCTGTTTCGGGGTCACGGTGACGACGACCGGCACGCCGGACGGCATGGGCGGGCTGAACCTGACGGCCGGGGACGACGTCTGGGAAGGGACGGACGGGGCCGAGACGGTGTTCGGGCTGGGCGGCGACGACCGCATGTGCGCGCTCGACGGCGCCGACGTGCTGTCCGGGGGAGCGGGCAACGACCTGCTCGACGCCGGCGCGGGGGATGACGGGGTGATGGGCGGCGCCGACGCCGACGTCCTCCACGGGGGGCCCGGGGTGGACACGATGGACGGAGAGGACGGGACCGACACCCTCTACGGGGACGCCGACGCCGACACCCTCTCCGGAGGGACGGGCTCTGACCTGATCGTGGGCGACGACGGGGACGACGTCATCGACGGCGGGGCCGACGCGGATCAGCTCTACGGGTTCGCCGGGGCGGACTCGATCCGCGGGGGCGGCGGGAACGACCGCCTGAATGGAGGCAGTGACGGCGACCTTCTCCTCGGGGATGAGGGCCAGGACCTGATTCAGGGCCAGCTGGGGGACGACCGCCTGGATGGCGGATCGGAGAACGACAAGCTGGTCGGGGGCCCGGGCGCCGACCACCACGCCGGCGGTCCCGAAGTGGACCAGGCGCGGAAGTTCTCCTGCGCGGAGAACGACACCTGGGACGGGACGGTCGAGCGGGGGGTACCGGGCTGCGCCGTGCTCGCCATGTAGGGGGAACCTACTCCTAGGGCGGTTCGACGAATGTCGCGATCTCCGGCAGCTCTTTGCGCCGGAGGTCCGGCACCCGCGCGTCGGCGGCGGGGTAGCCGACCACCAGCAGCAGGAACGGCTTCTCGTTGGCGGGCCGGTCCAGGATCTCGTTCAGGAAGCCCATCGGACTGGGCGTGTGGGTCAGCGCGACGAGGCCGGCGTGATGGACGGCCGCGATCAGAAGCCCCGTCGCCAGCCCCACCGACTCGCCGGGGTAGTAGTGGGGAAATCGCTTCCCGACCGCGTCGATCCCGAACTTCCGGACGAACACGGCGATCAGCCAGGGAGCGGTCTCGAGGAACGGCTTCCGCCAGTCGGTGCCGAGCGGCGCCAGGGCCTTCAGCCACTCCTTCGGCGCCCGGTGCTGGTAGAACTCGCGCTCCTCTTCCTCGGCCGCGCCGCGGATCCGCCGCTTCGTGTCCGGGTCGGACACCGCCACGAAGTGCCACGGCTGGAGGTGCGCGCCGCTGGGGGCCGTCCCGGCGGTGGCGATCAGATCCTCGATCAGCTCGCGCGGGACGGGCCGATCGGAGAAGTCGCGGACCGTCCGCCGCCGCACGAGCTCGTCCCGGTACGCGGCCGCCCGCGCCCGCATTTCCTCTGGCGGCCGTTCGCGCCACCCGGCCAGCGGAACGAGCGGCAGGGGATCGGTCACCGGGGCAGGTACTCTGCGGGGATCGGCCGCGCGGGTCCCTCGCCCTCCCACGTGGCATGGGTGATCCACCAGCGCGACCCGTCGTGCCACAGGTGGATTGAGTTGATCCCGCGGCCCGTCTCGCCCGCGGCGGTTTCCCACTCGTAGGTGCTCCAGACGTGGGCTACCCGGCCGAACTCGCGGGTCGAGCGGTGGATCTCCCGCTCGACGAAGCCCGACTGAACCAGGAACTCGTCGTTCTCCCGCGCGAACTCCGCGGGGGTCACCGAGCGTGGCGCCGCGCCTTCTCCCGCGATCACGAAGACCGCTCCCGGCAGGTAGAGCGCGGCGTCCCGCGCCCAGTCCCGAGGCGCGCCGACGGGCCCCGAGATGGCCCCGTACCAGGCGTCGATGACGCCGTCGATCGTCGCCGCGTCCGCCGACGAGCCGCCGGAGGGCGCCGCTGCGGCCAGCCGCACGAACCGGAAGCCGTTCGGCCACGCCGGGTAGTCCCGCGACTCCACGCCGTTCCGGGCCGAGCCGGAGTACGACCCCCGGCCGGGCCGGCCCTCGACCAGCGCCACGCCGCCACCGAAGTCGAGGACGCCGGCGTGGACCGCCGCCGCGCAGATGCCGGAGTCGGCGGTGTACTCCTCGGTGCCCCAGACCGACTCCTCCGCGTGGCCTCCGGACGGGCAGGTGATCGCGACGTAGGCCGGCGCGCGGGCGAGATCGGCGAGGGAGGTGTTCCAGTCGGCGCGAAGGGTGTCGGCCGGCGCGGTGGCGACGGTGGCGGGCTCCTGGGCGAGCGCGGGGAGCCCGGCGGTAAGGACCAGCGCGACGGCGATCGGCGGGAAGCGGTGCATCGGAACACCTCCGGAAGGTGGGGATCGGGTCGGATCGGCGGAAAGATGGAGGCGCGGCCGCCGGGGGTCGAGCCCGGTCACTCCTCCGTCGCGAGCCGCCCGGATTCCGTCCGCAGCGCGGCCAGGCCGGCGCGCGCGTCCCGGACGTAGGGGTGGTCCGCCGGGAGGGCCGGCTCGTAGAGCTCGATCGCGCGGCGGTACAAGGCCTCCGCCTCCTGCAGATCGCCCATCCGGTGCATCGCCCACGCCAGGAAGTGGAAGCCGTCGGTGACGAACGCGGGGTCCCCGGGGGGGCGGGACCGGTGGAACTCGCGTGCCCGGAGGTAGGCCTCGCGGGCATCGGGATCGCCGCGCCGCAGGCGGATCCACGCGATCCGGTTCAGCGCGTCGCCCGCCTCCTCGGAGCGGCGGACGATCTCCAGGCTTCGGTGGAGCCAGGGCTCCGCCGCGTCCGGGTCGCCGCGGTCCAGCAGCACGGCGCCCAGCCCGCCCATCCACCCGCCGGTCGTGGGATGGTCGGGGCCGTACAGCCGGGTGGCCTCGGCCACGATCTCCCGCATGTGGGCCTCCGCCTCCGCGTACTCGGCGCGCCGTTCCAGCACCATCGCCAGGAGGAGCCTGGCCACCAGGGTGCGGGGGTGATCCTCGCCGTACCGGCCGCTCAGCCGTGCCAGCACGTGGCGCTGCATGCGCTCGGCTTCCGCCAGCTCGCCCTGGTCGCGCAGGACCGCGGCCAGGGTGCCGGACGTCTCGAGCGTGACGGGATCGTCATGGCCGTAGGCCCGGCTCTGCCGGGCCAGGGCCTCCCGGAGGACGGCTTCGGACTCCTCGAGCCGCCCCTGGAAGAACAGCACGGCCCCCAGGGACGACATCGCCCGGGCGACCGGAAGCGTCAAGGTGTCGGGGTCGGGATGGAGCGCAAGCAGGCGGCGAAGCTCCGCTTCCGCCCGGTCGAAGCGCTCCGTGGCCCAGTAGAGCGTGGCCAGGCTGGCGTGCGCCGCCAGCGTACGCTCGTGGGCGGGGCCGTCGGCGGCGTGGCGAAGCGCGAGCGCCCGGCGGTACCGCTCCTCGGCGGCCGCGAAGTCTCCGCGGGCCAGCCGGAGGTGCCCCATCCGCTCCTCCGTGGCCGCGAGGTCGGTGGGCGGGCCGCGGCGACCCCGCTGGATCGCCGCGGCGCGGGCCAGCAGGGACTCGGCCGGCGCCCAGGCGCCCAGCTCGGTGTAGAGAGAGCCCATCAGGCTCAGCGTGGCCGCTCGCACCTCGGGCGGACCCCCGGCCCGTTCGGCGCGCGCCGCGGCCACGTCCAGGACGTCCCGCGCCGTGACCCGCTCGGGATCGGCCCCGTCCGGATTCCACGTCACGAAGAACCGCTCCAGCAGCTCGGCGCTGGCGGTCGCCTTCTCCGCTTCCAGGCGAACCCGATCGCGTTCCTCGCGGAGGCGGACCGTATACAGACCGGCGAACCCGGTGGAGAGGAGGACGAGGGCCGCCGCGGCAGCGACCGGCACCCGGTGACGGCGCAGGAACTTGCCCGCCCGGTAGCCGGCCCGGTCCCCGCGCGCCCGCACCGGCAGGCCGTCCAGATGGCGGCGGACGTCCTCCGCCAGGGCTTCCGCGGAGGCGTAGCGGGCGCGCGGGTCCGTCCGGAGGGCGGCCAGGACGATCGTGTCGAGGTCGCCCCGGAGCCGGCGCGCGAGCCGGCCGTCCCCGTCCTCCAGCGCCAGGGAGCCGGGGCGCGGCGGATCCTCGTGGCAGACGATCCGCTCGACCTCGGTGGGGCCCTTGCCGGCCAGCCGTCGGAGCCGCCGGCCGATCAGCAGCTCGTACAGGAGGAGCCCCAGCTGGTAGACGTCGCTCTGCGTGGTGACGGCCTCCCCGCGGACCTGCTCGGGGCTGGCGTAGTCGGCCGTCAGGTACCGCATGCCGGTGCGCGTGAGCGGCGCGGCTTCCGCGTCCTCCTCCTCCAGCAGGCGGGCGATGCCGAAGTCGAGGAGCTTGACCCGACCCGTCTCGGAGACCAGGACGTTCGAAGGCTTCAGGTCGCGGTGGACCACCAGGTTGACGTGGGCGTGCTGGACCGCCCGGCAGACCCGCTCGAAGAGCTCGAGGCGCTCCTCGACCGACGCCGCCCGGTCTTCGCACCAGGCGGTGATCGGCCGACCCGCCACGTGCTCCATGACGAACCAGGGCCGGCCATCGTCCGTGGCTCCGCCGTCCAGGATCCGGGCGATCCCCGGATGATCCAGCCGCGCCAGGATGCGCCGCTCCCGGTCGAAGCGGGCCACGATCTCGTCGGTGTCCATGCCCCGCTTGACCAGCTTGACCGCGACCCGCTGGTCGAACTCGCCGTCGGCGCGCTCCGCCAGCCACACGGTGCCCATGCCGCCGCGGCCGATCTCCTGCACCAGCCGCCAGTGGCCCACCGCCCGGCCCGCGTCGTGGGCGCGCGCGTCGAACAGGTCGTCCAGGTAGGGAGCGGCCACCCGGTCGGCCGGAACCTCGAGGAACCCGTCGGCGGCCCGGTGGGCGGCGAGGAGCGACTCCACCTCGGCCCGCAGGGCAGCATCGTCGCCGCAGAGGGCGTCCACCATGGCGGCGCGCTCCTCCGGCGAGGCCCGGAGGACGCCCTCCAGGGCCGCCTCGACCCGACTCCAGCGGGCCCCGTTCCCGCTCACGCCGCCAGCTCCCGGTAGAGCCAGGCCCGCGCCTTCTGCCAGTCGAGCTGCACCGTGCTGGGGGCCACGCCCAGGACTTCGGCCGTCTCCTCGATCGTCAGCCCCCCGAAGAACCGCAGCTCCACCAGGGTGGCGAGGCGCTCGCTGTTGCTGGCCAGCTTCTCGAGCGCCAGGTCCAGGGCGAGCATCCAGTCCGAGCGTTCCGTGGCGATGGGGGGCGCCTCGTCCAGGCTCAGCGGCGCCACGGGACCGCCCCGCTTCTGCGCCTTGTGACGCCGGGCCTGGGACACCAGGATCCGCCGCATCGCCGTGGCCGCGACCGCCAGGAAGTGGGCCCGGTCCTGCCAGTCGACCCGCTCCACCTCCACCAGCTTGAGGTACGCCTCGTGGACGAGACCGGTGGTGGAGAGGTCGTGGCCGGGGGACTCCCCTCTCAACGCCCGTCGCGCCCGGAGACGCAGGTCGTCGTAGATCAGGGGGAACAGGGCGTCATAGGCCGCCCGGTCGCCCCGGCGCCAGTCGACCAGCAGGGTCGTCACGTCGGGCCCCGCTCCCTCGTCGGGAGGGAGACGCGCCGGGATCGGGGGTACCGGTTCGTTTTTGCGCTTCATAGGATGGTGAGCCTCAGCCGGGAGACTCCGGGCGCAATCTGGGCGGCGGAGTGGGGGATCGCCAGAGTTCCCGGCCACGGCCCGTTCGCCGGTGAGCGCTTTCCCTCGCCTGACCCCTTCCCCGCTGGCATTGTGAAAAATTTCACAATAGGTTCCTGACGGTCTCGGGCTCTCCCCGGTCGTCGGTCCCCCGACGCTGGCGGCAGGCCGACGGTCGGCTAAACTGACGCCGGGAGGTGATGGATGCTGAGCGAATACCTGCCGGTGGTCTTCCTGCTCGTTCTGGGGCTCCTGGTCGGCGGAATCATGATCGGGCTCTCGCACGTGCTGGGTCCCCGCACGCGGCGGACGGTGATGCACGACTCCGCCTACGAGTCGGGCCTGGTCCCGACCGGGGACGCCCGCCGCCGGGTGGACGTCAAGTTCTACATCGTGGCCATGCTCTTCATCCTCTTCGACGTGGAGATCGTGTTCATCTTCCCGTGGGCGGTCATGTTCGAGTCTCTCGGGGGAGTGGGCCTGCTGGCGATGAGCTCGTTCCTGCTGGTCCTGGTGGTGGGCCTGGCGTACGAGTGGAAGAAGGGGGCGCTGGAATGGGACTGAAGGACGACCTGGCGAAGGTCGAGGGGCCGCGGACGGCGGACGCCCACGTGGAGGGCGAGCTCCCGAAGAGCGTCTTCACCACGGGGCTCGACAAGATGGTCGCCTGGGCCCGGTCGGGGTCGCTCTGGCCGCTCCCGTTCGGCACCGCCTGCTGCGCCATCGAGTTCATGTCGGTGGTGTCGTCCCACTACGACCTGGCGCGCTTCGGCGCCGAGGTGGTCCGCTTCAGCCCGCGGCAGTCGGACATGATGATCGTGGCCGGCACGGTGGTCGACAAGCAGGCCCCGGTCCTCAAGCTGATCTACGAGCAGATGACCGAGCCCAAGTGGGTGATCTCGATGGGGGTCTGCGCC
>CAZUIY010000411.1:0-5897 GCA_964619975.1 uncultured Gemmatimonadales bacterium | reverse complement strand
GTAGCGGTCGTCGCCGATCACGGGGTGCCCGGCGTCGGCCAGGTGCACCCGGATCTGGTGCGTGCGGCCGGTCTCCAGGTCCAGCTCCAGCCACTCCCCCACGTCGTGCCGCTCCAGCACCCGCCAGCGGGTGACGGCGGAGCGGCTCCGGCGGGCGCGGGTCGACATCTTCTGCCGGTCGTGCGACGCCCGGCCGATCGGGGCGTCCATGGTGCCGGCGTCCCCGTCCATGTGGCCCCAGACGAGCGCCCAGTACGTCTTGCCGATCGTGCGGGCGGCGAACTGGGCCGACAGCGCGGCGTGGGCCTGGTCGTCCAGGGCCACCAGCAGGCAGCCGGACGTGTCCTTGTCCAGCCGGTGGACGAGCCCCGCCTTCCGCTCTCCGCCCACCCCGGCCACGGACGGCCGATGGTGCAGCAGCGCGTTCACCAGCGTGCCGGTGGGATGCCCCGGCGCGGGGTGGACCACCAGCCCCGGCGGCTTGTCCACCACCAGGCACCGCTCGTCCTCGTACACGATGGTCAGGGGGATGTCGGCGGGCTCCATCGAGGACTCCACCTTCTCCGGCACCCGTACGTCGATCACGGCGCCGGGAGGGACCGATTCGCTGGCGCGGACCACGACGGCGCCCTCCATCGACACGTGGCCCTCGTCGATCAGGGACTGGATGCGGGAGCGGGAGATGGGCAGGCGCTCGGCCAGGCCGCTATCCACGCGGCCGGCGCCTTCCGGGAACTCGACGCGGTGCGTCGTGGCGCCGCCGTCAGTCCTGCTGGAACAGATACAGGTATCCCAGGAGAACCGCCCCCACCGTGACCGCGCTGTCGGCTACGTTGAAGATGGGCCAGTAGTGGCCGGCGACCCCCACCTGGATGAAGTCCACCACTCGCTCCCACCGCACGCGATCCACGATGTTCCCGAGGGCCCCGCCCAGGATCAGCGCCAGCGCGAAGCGCTCCAGCCGCCGCTCGGCTGGAGTCCGCAGGTACAGCGCCAGCACGGCCACCGAGGCCACCAGCGCCAGCACC
Organism: uncultured Gemmatimonadales bacterium; assembly: GCA_964619975.1. Lineage (GTDB taxonomy): Bacteria > Gemmatimonadota > Gemmatimonadetes > JACCXV01 > JAHWKZ01 > DATLFF01. Next base: position 4,869 of record CAZUIY010000411.1, on the reverse strand, counting down.
AGGAAGACCACCGCGGAGTGCTCCCCCACGTGGATGCCGAACGCGGCCCCCTCGTTGTACGTGTAGAGGAGCCGCACCGTGTCCCCCACCACCTGCACCGGCACGCCGAGCGTCAGCTCCGCCTGCACCCACGCCTTGGTGAGCTGGTCGAGCGCCACGATCGCGACCGGAATGGCGGCGTCGAGCGCCAGCGTGGAGGCCCGGGGCGTGTCGACCGCCTCAGACGCTTCGGCCATTCTCCTCGCGCTCCTTGCACTGGATGCACAGGGTGGCGTCCGGCAGGGCCTCGAGGCGCTCCCACTTGATGGGCCCCTCGCACTCCTCGCACGTCCCGAATCCCTCCGGATCCTGGTACAACCGGCGGAGCGCCTGGTCGATCCGGTACAGCCGCCGACCCTCCTGCGAAGCGAACAGGAACGCCTTCTCGCGCTCCATCGCGTCGGTGCCCTGATCCGCCATGTGGAACGAGTAGGCGCTCAGGTCGCCGGAGGCCGCCTGCGACGTCTCCATCCGCGCCTCGTCGAAGACACCGAGCTCCTTGAGCGCCTGTTCGCGCTCCTCGAGCAGCCGTTCTTCCAGCTTCGTCAGACTCTTCTTATCCATCGTGTTTCCGCTTCCTTTCTGAACCCATGAGATATTCTCTCTTTCAGGATACGACCGCAACGCATTCGTCGCAGATGTCGGGATGCTCCGCCGCCCTCCCCACGGACTCGCGGAACCGCCAGCAGCGGGCGCACTTGGCTCCGCCGGCCGGCCGCGCCACGACGCGGAATCCTCCCTCCGATTCCACCGCTTCCGCCGCCCAGTCGCCGGCGGGATCCCGCACGTCGACGGCGGATACGATGAACGTCTCTTCCAGCTCCGCCGCCCGCTCGGTCAGCACCCGCTGGGCCGCCGGATCCAGCGCGGCGATCTCGACCCGCGCCGCCAGCGAGGATCCGATCACCTTCTCCTCCCGGAGCCTCTCCAGCTCGCGCGTGACCGCGTGCCGGGCCGCCATCAGGACGCCCCACTCGGCCTCGAGCGCCGCGTCGCGCCGCTCCGGCGAGGCCGCCGGGAACTCCTCCAGATGGACGCTGTCCGTCTCTTCCCGCGCCGCCATCTCTCCCCACACTTCCTCCGCCGTGAACACCAGGAGCGGCGCGATCAGCCGGACCAGCGTGTCGAGCGCGGCGTGGAGCGCCGTCTGCGCGCTCCGCCGCTCCGGCGAATCCGCCGGGCGCGTGTAGAGCCGGACCTTGATGCCGTCCAGGTACACCCCCGACAGCTCCACGGCGCAGTAGTTGACCAGCCGCTGGTAGGCGACGTGGAACTCGTACCGCTCGTACCCCGCCCGGACGTCGGCCGCCATCCGCTCCAGGTCGGCCATCGCCCAGCGGTCGAACGGGCGGAGGTCCTCCAGCGGCACCGCGTGCCGCGCCGGATCGAAGTCGGCCACGTTCCCCAGCAGGTAGCGGAACGTGTTCCGGATCTTCCTGTACCCCTCCGACACCTGATCGATCGACTCCCACGAGAAGCGCCCATCCCGCGTCAGGTCGTTCGACGCGGTCCAGAGCCGCAGGATGTCGGCCCCGCGCTTCTCGATCACCTCGGCCGGCGAGATCACGTTCCCCTCCGACTTGTGCATCGCCCGGCCGCGGGCGTCGACGATCCAGCCGTGCGTGACCACGGCGCGGTACGGCGCGGCGTCTCGCGTGGCGACGGCCAGGATCAGCGAGGAGTTGAACCAGCCGCGGTGCTGGTCGGGCCCCTCCAGGTACACGTCGGCCGGCCACGTCAGGTCCCCCCGCCGCTCGAGGACCGCCCGCTGGGAGGCGCCCGAGTCGAACCACACGTCCAGGATCTCGATCTCGCGCCGGAACTCGTTGGCCTCGGCGCCGCAGGCGGCGCAGTGCGTGCCCTCCGGCAGCAGCTCGGCCACCCCGGCCGAGAACCAGACGTCGGAGCCCTCCTCGCGCACGCGGGCCGCCACGTGGCGGATGACGGCGGGGTCCAGGAGCGGCTCGTCGCAGCGCCGGCAGTAGACGGCCGGGATGCCGACCCCCCACGTCCGCTGCCGCGACAGGCACCAGTCGGGACGGCCCTGGACCATCGTGGTGATGCGGTTGACGGTCCCCGGCGGCACCCACTGGACGTCCCCGATCTCCTCGAGCGCGCGCTCCCGCAGGCCGCGGTGATCGAGCCCCAGGAACCACTGCACCGTGGCGCGGAAGATGACCGCGTTCTTGCAGCGCCAGCAGTGCGGATAGGAGTGGACCACCTCTCCGCTCGCCACCAGCAGCCCGGCCTCGTCCAGATCCTCCACGATCCGCGGGTTCGCCTCCCAGATGCCGGTGCCGGCATACCGCGGCGTCCCCTCCAGGTACACTCCGTCGGCGCCGACCGGGTTGTAGACCTCCAGCTCCCGCTCGCGGCCCACGGCGAAGTCCTCCGCGCCGTGGCCGGGCGCGGTGTGCACCACGCCGGTCCCCTCCTCCAGCGTGACGTGCTCCGCCATGAACAGCGGGCTCGGCCGGTCCTCCAGCGGGTGCGAGAACACGAGGCCCTCGAGATCCGCGCCGCGCACGGTCCGCAGCACCTCCGCCCGCTCGAACGACGGGGCCAGCGCCTCGTGCCGCCCGGCGGCGTAGAGCACCTCGCCGACCTCGGTTCCGACCACCACGTACTCCAGCTCCGGGTGCACCACCACCGCCCGGTTGGCCGGAATCGTCCAGGGCGTCGTCGTCCAGACGAGCACCCCCGCGTCGGCACCGCCGGAGAAGATTCCCCGGGGATCTTCGCGCACCGGGAACCGCACGGTGATCGAGAGCGACGTCTTCTCGGCGTACTCGATCTCCGCCTCGGCCAGGGCGGTCTCGCACGAGACGCACCAGTGGATGGGGCGGAGCCCCCGGTAGACGTAGCCCGCCTCCACCAGATCGGCGAAGGTCTCCACGATGTCGGCCTCGTAGGCCGGCGACATCGTCAGGTACGGTTCGTCCCAGTCGCCCCACCCGCCGAGCCGCTGGAACTCCCCCCGCTGGACGTCCACCCACTCCGCGGCGTACTCGCGGCAGCGGCGGCGCAGCTCCAGCAGTCCCGGCATCTCGTCCCGCTCGGAGAACTCCCGCTGCACGTTGATCTCGATCGGCATGCCGTGGCAGTCCCACCCCGGCACGTACGGGGCGTCGTACCCCATCATGGACCGCGTCCGGACGACGAAGTCCTTCTGGATCTTGTTGACGGAGGTCCCCAGGTGGAGGTGGCCGTTGGCGTAGGGCGGGCCGTCGTGGAGCACGAACCGCTCGCGCCCCGCGCGCGCCTCCCGCAACCGGCGGTAGAGCCCCTGGCGCTCCCACCGCTCCAGCGTGGCCGGCTCGCGCTCGGCCAGGCTGGCCCGCATGGGGAGCCCCGTCCGCGGCAGGTTCAGCGTGTCCTTGTAGTCCCGGGTGGATTCGGTCACGCCGGCTCTCCCGCCTCGTCCAGCCGGGCCACGGTGCCCCGGATGATCGCCGTCAGGCGCGGCTCGGCCTCGCCGGCCACCGCGATGATCTCCTCCACGTCCACCGGCCGCAGCGCCTCGGGAAAGCACTCGTCGGTGACGATGGAGATCCCGAGCACCCGCATTCCCGCGTGGCGCGCCACGATCACCTCCGGCACCGTGCTCATCCCCACCACGTCGGCGCCGATCGTCCGCAGGAACCGGTACTCCGCCCGCGTCTCCAGGTTGGGGCCGGCCACCGCCACGTAGACCCCCACGTGGAGGCGGATCCCGGCGTCGAGCGCCACCCGGTCGGCCACAGTCCCCAGCGCGTGGTCGTAGGGCTCGCTCATGTCCGGGAAGCGCGGGCCCAGCTCGTCCAGGTTCGGGCCCCGCAGGGGGTTGTCCCCGATCAGGTTGATGTGGTCGTCGATCCGCATCAGGTCGCCCCGCCGGTAGAACGGATTCATGCCGCCGCACGCGTTGGACACGATCAGCGTCCGCACCCCGAGCCGCTGCATCACCCGGATCGGGAACGTCACGCGCTCCATCGAATAGCCTTCGTAGTAGTGGAAGCGTCCCTGCATCGCCACCACCGCCCGGCCCTCCAGCCGGCCGAAGATCAACCGCCCGCTGTGGCTCTCCACCGTCGAGACGGGAAAGTGCGGGATCGACTCGTAGTCGATCGAGTCCTCGACGTCGATGTCCTCCACGAGCGCGCCCAGGCCCGTGCCCAGGACGATCCCCACCTCCGGCGAGCGCTCCCCGCCGGCCTGGACGTGGGCCACCGCCTGGTCGATCGCGGCCAGCCGTTCGGCGGCGTCCTTCACTCCGCCTCCCCTCCGACGGGCCTCATGGGCGCCTCCACCTCGTGCTCGTCCAGCGCCCGGCGGTGCTCGTCCAGAAACGCCTTCATCTTGCGGACGAACGCGCGCTCCCGGCTCTCCAGCTCGTCGACCCGCTGCTCAAGCGCGGTGCGGCGACGCTCCGCCTCGTCCACGATCCGGTCGGCCTCGAGCTGGGCCTCCCGCCGCAGCAGGTCGGCGTCGCGCTGGGCGGCCGTCTTGGACTCGTCGGCCAGGCGCTGCGCCGAGAGCATGGTGTCCTTGAGCGCCTGCTCCATCTGGCGGTAGTCCTCGAGCGTCTCGTTCATTCCCCTCAGCCGCTCCTCCAGCCCGCTGATGCGGGTGACGAGATTCCCCATCTCCTCCGCCGCCAACTCGAGGAACGCGTCCACCGCCACGGGGTCGTAGCCGCGAAACACCTTGTCGAAGTCCTGCTTCTTGAGATCGAGCGGCGTCAGCGTCACGGATCCTCTCCCGGTTTCAGTTCCTGGAGCCGAACAGCGCGGTGCCGAGCCGGATCGTCGTCGACCCTTCCTCGACCGCCAGGGCGTAATCGTTGGACAT
>CAZUIY010000410.1:0-5442 GCA_964619975.1 uncultured Gemmatimonadales bacterium | reverse complement strand
CAGCGACTCCACTTCCGGATCCACCGCGCGCGGCCGGCTCGCGATCCCGGGCAGCTCGACCCCGGGACGGAGGCCGGTGACGTCGGCGCGCGGCACGAGCTCCTCCTGACCCCCGCTCGACTGGATCGCCACCTGGGCGCTGGCGATCGACTCGAGCTGCTCGGCGGGAAGGAACCACCCGGTCGCGTACACCGCCGGCACCGTCTGCCGGGCGTACGTCAGGAGTCCCTGGCGGACCTCCTCCCCCTCGAGGCGCTGGATCTCGGCAGGGCGCAGCCCCATGCTCCGGCCGTCCACCCGGTCGAGGGGCTCGTCGACCTCCTCGCCGGCGGCCGCCCGCTCGACCCGACCCAGGTACGCCTCCAGCCGGGCGAGGCTCGAGTCGGCCGCGTCGGAGACCACCGCGTAGACGGGTGGCACCGTCAGCGCCGCCTGCTCCCGCAGCCGGGCCAGCTCCTCCTCGTTCCGCGGCACCTGGAAGTCGAACGGGGCGATCACGTCCTGCGAGGCTACGGTGCCGGCGCGGACGCGGGGCACGTCCTGGGATCCCCGCGGCGGGAAGAGGACCACCGTCAGGAGCGCCAGCGCGCCGACCACCGCCACCCGCCAGGCCAGGTCCGTCGGCGCGGTGCCGTCCCCCGAGGGTCGGAGCCGGGCGAGGAGCCGCGCCAGCCGGGAGTCGTTCACGCGGGGGCCGACGCGTCCGGCGGCCGCGGCGGCTCCGACCGCTCGTACGCTTCGAGGATCCGCCGGACCAGCGCGTGGCGGACGACGTCCCGGCCGTCCAGGTAGATGAACGCGATGCCGTCGATCCCGGTCAGGATCCGCTCGATCTGCAGGAGCCCCGACTCCTCCCGGGGCGGCAGGTCGATCTGCGTCTTGTCGCCGGTGATGACCGCCCGGGAGTTCAGCCCCAGCCGCGTCAGGAACATCTTCATCTGGCTGGCGGTGGCGTTCTGCGCCTCGTCCAGGATGACGAAGGCGTCGGCCAGGGTACGGCCTCGCATGTACGCCAGCGGCGCGATCTCGATCACCCGTGTCTCCAGGAGCCGCCGGACCTTGTCGCCCGGCAACATGTCCTCGAGCGCGTCGTAGAGCGGCCGCAGGTAGGGGTCCACCTTCTCCTGGAGGTCGCCCGGCAGGAACCCGAGGGTCTCGCCGGCCTCCACCGCCGGTCTGGCCAGGACGATCCGGCGGACCTCCTTCTTGTGGAGGGCGTCGATCGCCATCGCCACCGCCAGATACGTCTTGCCGGTGCCGGCGGGCCCGATCGATACGACGATGTCGTTCCGCGCGATCGCCTGGAGGTAGCCCTCCTGACCGGCCGTCTTCGGCTTGATGATCTTCTGGGTGCCGCGGACGACCACCTTGCCCGCCTCGAGACGGGCCAGCGGGGCATCCCCGCCATCGTCGATCTGGTCGTAGAAGCGGCCGACGTCGGAAGCGTCAAAACCGGAGCCCGTCTGCACCAGCTCGATCAGGTGCTCGACCAGCGCGGCCGCGCGCGCCGCCGCCAGCGGACCGCCCTGGACGCGCAGCTCGCCGCCGCGGACGACCATCCGCGTGCCGCTCAGCTCCTCGATCCGCTTCAGGTTCCGGTCGCCGGCGCCGAACAGCGTCAGCTGATCGACTCCGCCGAGGGGGATGGTGCGGGTGGTGGTCGACGTTTCGGTGGGGCTCATGAGGCGCTGCCGAGTCTAGCGGGCCGTGTTCCGGGCCGTCAAGCGGAGCCCGGAGGGCGGATCGCCCGGATGTGGAGCTCCGCCAGCTCCTCGTCGCCGACGGTCGAGGGCGCTCCCTCCATCAGCGCGCTGGCGCTTGTGGTCTTCGGGAACGCGATCACCTCGCGCAGACTCTCGCCGCCGGCGAAGAGCATGGCGGTCCTGTCCACGCCCACGGCGAAGCCGCCGTGCGGCGGCGCCCCGTACTCGAAGGCGCCCAGCAGAAAGCCGAACCGCTCGCGGGCGTCCTCGGCGGGGATGCCGAGCAATTCGAACACCCGCTCCTGTACGGCCCGCTCGTGGATCCGGATGGAGCCGCTCCCGAGCTCGTAGCCGTTCAGCACCAGGTCGTAGGCCTGCGCCCGGAGGGCCAGCGGGTCGCCGCCCTCGAGCGCCTCGAGCCCCCCCACGGGCGCCGTGAAGGGGTGGTGGCTGGGCGCCAGGCCGCCGTCGGAATCGGCCTCGAACATCGGGAAGTCGAGCACCCACACCGGACGCCACGTCCCCTCCTGGACCCAGTCGAGCTCCCCGGCCAGGTGGAGCCGGAGCGCTCCGGCCGCCTGGCGGGCCCGCGGCGTCGCGTCGGCCACGGCCAGGAGCAGGTCGCCGGCCGCGGCGCCGGCCGCCTCCCCGGCGCCCGTCCAGCGGGCGGGGTCGACGAACTTGTCCACCGACGAGCTCCAACCGTCCTCGCCGGCCCGGGCCCACACCAGCCCGCCGGCGCCGGCCGCGCGGGCGGCCTCGGTCCAGCGGTCCAGCGTCCCGCGCGACGCCCCGGCCTGGCCGGGGACCACGAGCACCACGATCGATCCGCCCGCTCCGACCACGGAGTCGAACACGCGGAATCCCGTGTCGTGGAAGTGATCGGTCACGTCGTGGAGCTCCTGCGGGATCCGGAGGTCCGGCTTGTCGGTGCCGTAGCGGCGCATCGCCTCCTCGTGCGAGAGCCGCGGGATCTCGCCGATCTCCACGCCCAGCACGGACCGGAAGAGGTGGAGGAGCAGCCCCCCGATCGTCTCCAGCACGTCCTCCCGCTCGACGAACGACATCTCCACGTCGATCTGGGTGAACTCCGGCTGGCGGTCGGCCCGCAGGTCCTCGTCGCGGAAGCAGCGGGCGATCTGGAAGTAGCGGTCGAGGCCCGAGACCATGAGGAGCTGCTTGTAGATCTGGGGCGACTGCGGGAGGGCGTAGAAAGCGCCCGGGTGGACCCGCGAAGGCACGAGGTAGTCCCGGGCCCCCTCCGGCGTCCGCCGCGTCAGGATCGGGGTTTCGATCTCCCAGAAGCCGCGCTCGTCCAGGTAGCGGCGGGTCTCGATCAGCATCCGATGACGGATGCCGAGGCCGGCCTGGAGCGCGGGCCGGCGGAGCTCCAGGAAGCGGTACCGGAGCCGCAGCTCCTCCGCCACCTCTCCCCCCTCCTTCTCGACGTCGACGGGGAACGGCGGGGTGGCCGACTCCGCCAGCCGGCGGCAGTCGGTGAGGCGCACCTCGACCTCGCCGGTGGCCATCTCGGGGTTGGCGCTGTCGGCCGGCCGCGCCACGACCTCGCCCTCGACCCGGACCACGTCCTCGGCGCGGAGCCGCTCCACCACCCGGTAGGTGTCCGCCGGCAGCCGCGCCGGATCGGCCACGCACTGGACCAGCCCGTGGCGGTCCCGCAGGTCGATGAAGACGAGTCCCCCGTGGTCGCGGCGCCGGTGCACCCAGCCGCAGAGCGCCACCGCGCTCCCCTCGTCGGTCCTCCGCAGGGTCCCGGCCCCGTGCGTGCGGAGGGCGGTGGCCAGCGGATCCTTCGGCGCTTCGCTCATCTGTCCTCCATCGGTCTCCGGCGTTCGCGCGCCAGCCACCACGCGGCGACGCCGATCGTGGCGCCGACCAGATCGGCGACCCAGTCCGCCAGCGACGGATCGCGCGCGAACATCGACTGCAGCCACTCGACCAGGCCGCCGTAGGCGACCGCCTGCGCCACGGCGCGAACGCCGGCCACGCCCGGGCCGGCGCCCGTGGCCCGCCAGGCCACGGCCCCCAGAAACGAGAGCACGCCGTAGAAGATGGCGTGCATCCACTTGTCCAGACCCAGCGGGACTTCGATCCAGCCGGTCCCGCCCACCGGCAGCAGCGACAGCACGCCGATCGCGAGCGTCCAGAGGCCGACCGCCATCCAGGCACGCGCGGCCGGGCCCCGCGCGGGGCGGCAGTATATCGTCGGCGCCTCGCTCAATACAACCGCTCGGAACGCGCGCGCAGAACCTGGCGGCTGGGAATCCGGACCGGCGCCCGGTCGCGATCCGATACGGTCAGCGTGGAATCGAGCTCCTGCTCCTGCTCGTGGAGAGCGAAGAGCCGCGCCCCGGGATCGTACAGGTAATGGCCCGACAGGGCGCCGCTTCCCTCCAGCGTGACGCGGGCGCCCTCGACGGTTCCCGCGCCCGCCACCCGGATCTCGCCCCGGTACTCGACCGGGACCACGGCCCGGCCGGCCCACGACGCCGTGTCGGCGACCGTGAAGCGGACGACGGTCCGGACCTCGGCGGTCACGCCCTGGAGGATCTCGGTGACCATGAGCGTGTCGGTCCAGGCGGCGCCCCGTCCCGCCCCCGGCAGGTGCGGCAGGAACGCCGCCGCGGCCCGCTCCACGTACTGGGCCCCGATTCCGGGCGTGACGACGCCCGACGCCAGCGCGTCCAGGACCTGGCCCCTCGGCGTGGTGGCCAGGGTCACCACGGTGCCCCGCAGCGCCTCGCTTCTCGGGGTCGGAAAGGCGCCGGCGATCCGGAGCGCGAGCTCGTCGTACCCCAGACGCCAAAGCATACGGGGGCCGCCGTCCAGCAGGGTCAGGCGGACCACGCCGGTCGACTCCAGCGTGTAGTGGTTGTCCCGGCCCAGGACCGTCTGGGTGACGGTCAGCAGGTTCCGCGTCCGGTAGAGCGCGGGGTCTCCCTGGGCGGGGGCGTACGTCATCGTCTGGCCGAGCGCCGGCGCGGCGGCGACCAGCGCGAGGATCGCCGCCGACGTCCTCAGCAGGTGGGGCCGCAGCGCTCCAGCACGCGCCGCGCGTATCCGCCCGGCGGGACCCGTCCCGCCGCCAGGTGCGAGGCCAGCCGGGTGCGCCCCATGTTGTAGGCCAGAAGGCCCAGCTCCGGCGTGCCGAAGTGGTCCATCTCGCTTCGCAGGTGCGTCAGGCCATAGCGCAGGTTCACCACCGGCCGGCGGAGCTCCTCGGGGCCCACCCGCCCGTAGGCCCGGGCCACGTACGGCCGGACCTGCGTCAGGCCGACCTCTCCCAGCCGTCCCGTGGCGGCGGGATCGAACCCGCTCTCCGTCTCGACCAGGGCGAACGCCAGGGCCGGCTCCAGCTCCTGCCGCGTGGCCTCGGCGTGAATCAGCCGCGCCAGTTCCAGCGACACGCCGAACCGCTCCGCGTAGGAAGCCGCGGCGCTGTCGTGGACCCGCTCGGTCATGCGGGCGAAGCCGCGGGTGGGAGGCGCGCTCCCCGCCTCGGGCGGCGGCGCCGCCATCCATATCCCGCCCGCCAGCAGCGCCAGCGCGCGGATCGAAGTCTTCTTCGTGGTCATGCTCGCCTTCCATGTGAAATCGATATCGCATATCGCTCTCTATGCAAAAAGAGACCGGAGTTTCACCGGTCTCGGCCCATAAGGTGTGCGATCACCCGATTCGGGGATGTCTTACCCCGAACACCGTCGCGAGTTCGGCTTGA
>CAZUIY010000409.1:0-1335 GCA_964619975.1 uncultured Gemmatimonadales bacterium | reverse complement strand
GGGCCTGATGGCAGGCGCGGTGACGCTGGCCGCGTGCGGCGAGAGCTCCGAGCTCGTCGGACCCGAGGCGCGGACGCTGCAGGAGGCGGGCGCGATCGACGAGTGGGCCTCGGGCGGGGCGAACTGGACGCTGGAGGTCTTCGGCTTCACGATCCCGCAGGTGCTCGGCTTCACCGCCCGCAAGTATGCCGACGGCCGTGTCGACGGCCGCATTACGTACCACCAGGTCTTCCAGGGCGAGCGATTCAAGTTCGTGGCCACCGTGACCTGCATGGAGATCTACGACGGCAATCGGGTGAAGTACGGCGGCGAGATCCAGCGTTCGAACGATTCGACCGTGCCACCCGGCACATTCATATGGTTCCAGTCGATCGACAACGGCGAGGGCGCCGGTGCGCCGCCGGATCAGTCGACCGGCTCGGGATTCGGAACCGAGGCGGAGAACGAGGCGTTCTGCGCCAACCCGGCGCCCCCGAACCCGCTGTTCCTCTCCGAGGTGAACGGGAACATCCAGGTCGTCGAATAGCCTTTCCGGCCTCTTGCGAAGCCCCCGTTGCTGGCGCCGTCCAGTGCGACCTGGAACCTCCTGCGGACGGTCGGGGGCTTCGCTCCTCTAGCCACCCTATCCCGCTGATGAATATCAGGGTTATCTTCCCCCCGGGCCTCTAACTCAACGGTAGAGTACCGGCCTTTTAAGCCGAGAGTTCTGGGTTCGAATCCCAGGGGGCCCACCAACCTCCGGCCGCGACCCCGACCCCCTCAGCCCACGGCGGATATCGATGGAGTCGATCTGGCTCTGGATCGGATTCAACGCCTTCGTCCTGGCGATGCTGGCGCTGGACCTGTTCGTCTTCCACCGCGACGCCCACGAGGTGCGGCTGAAGGAGGCGGGGGCGTGGAGCGCGCTGTGGGTGGCGCTGGCGCTCTGCTTCAACGCCGGCGTCTACTTCCTGATGGGAAGTCAGGCGGGGCTCGAGTTCCTGACCGGGTACCTGATCGAGAAGGCGCTCTCGGTCGACAACATCTTCGTCTTCGTCCTGATCTTCAGCTACTTCCAGGTTCCGCCGCGGTACCAGCACCGGGTGCTGTTCTGGGGGATCCTGGGCGCGCTCGTCATGCGCGGGGCCATGATCGCGGCCGGCGCGTACCTGATCGAGCAGTTCCACTGGATCATCTTCGTGTTCGGCGCCTTCTTGGTGTTCACCGGGATCCGCATGGCGACCCACGACGAGCACGCGATCGAGCCGGAGGCGAACCCGGTCATCCGCCTGGTGCGGCGCCTGGTGCCGGTGACCGCCGTCTACCACGGCCAGCGGTTCTTCGTCCGGGGCGAGG
>CAZUIY010000408.1:0-1611 GCA_964619975.1 uncultured Gemmatimonadales bacterium | reverse complement strand
ACCACTGAGTGTGAGGCGGGCTGCGCCCGGTCCGACGGGCTTGTAACTCGGTGCACGCGAGCCGGATACTAAGGCGCCCCCGGGTGCTGAGGCCGCCTGTGCACTGGTGTTCCGTACCCGTCACTGAGTTTGGTCCGGGAGGTTGGCGAGTTCGTCACTGGTGACTTGTTCCCGCCCGGCAGAATGCCCGAATCATCAACCTCCTCACCCGGGAGCATTTTTGCAACCTGGAGAGTGTGAACGATGGCTAAGCGCAAAAGCAAGAGCAACAGCAAGATGCTGCGAATCAAACATCCGGATGCCGCGGGCATCGACATCGGTTCTCGTGAGCACTGGGTGGCGGTGCCCGAAGGTCGCGACAAGCAGCCCGTGCGGTCGTTCGAAACCTTCACGGGAGACTTGCATCGGCTCGCCGCGTGGCTCGAGGAATGCGGGATCCGCACCGTGGCGATGGAGTCGACCGGCGTCTACTGGATCCCCATCTATGAAATTCTGGAACAGCGCGGATTCGAGGTGCTGCTCGTAAACGCGTCTCACGTCCGCAACGTGCCAGGACGCAAGAGCGACGTGCTCGACTGTCAGTGGATCCAACAGCTGCACAGCTACGGACTGTTGCGTGGGAGCTTTCGTCCGCCCGCCGCGTTCGCCGAGCTTCGGACGTACATGCGCCACCGCCAGATGTTGATCGAGTCCGCAGCGCGCCATCTGCAACACATGCAGAAGGCGCTCGAGCAAATGAACGTCCAGGTGCACCACGCGGTGAGCGACATCGCGGGCAAGACGGGAATGGCCATCGTGCGTGCCATCGTGGCCGGCAACCGCGACCCAAAGAAGCTTGCGAAGCACCGCGACCCTCGTTGTCGTGCGAGCGTGGAACGCATCGCAGCCGCGCTCACCGGCAACTACAAGAGCGAGCACGTCTTCGAGCTCCAGCAGGCGCTCGGTCTCTACGACATGTACCAAGTACACCTCGCGGAGTGTGACGAACGCATCGAAGCCGCGCTGAATGCGCTCGCAGCATCCTTTCCCGAATTACCGGCCACCTCCTACGGCAAGCAGCCTCGGCCGGTGAAGAACCAACCCGCCTTCGACGTGCGCCCGGCGATTCAACAGATCGTCGGGGGCGTAGACCTCGCCTGCCTTCCAGGCATCGGTCCCCTCACCATGCTCAACCTCGTCGCCGAGACCGGCGTCGACATGACCAAGTGGCGGACCGAGAAGCACTTCACCTCCTGGCTCAACTTCGCACCAGGCACGAACATCACCGGCGGAAAGGCGCGCCGAGCCAAGCGTCGTCGAACAAAGAACCGGGCTGGGCAGGTCCTGCGCCAGGCAGCGGTGTCGGTCGGCAGGACCACCACCGCGCTAGGCGCTTTCTATCGACGGCTCGCCGCTCGACGCGGCAAGCGCGTGGCCGTCGTGGCGACCGCTCGAAAGCTCGCATGCATCTACTACCGGCTCCTCCGCTACGGCGGCGAGTACGTCGAAAAAGGCGCCATAAACGCCGAGAACAACTACCGCCGCCGGACCTTCATCGCTCTGCAACGACAGGCACGCCGTCTTGGCTTCGAGCTCCAGCCGGTGCCGAGCGAAACGTGAGTTACCCGGCAG
>CAZUIY010000407.1:0-4233 GCA_964619975.1 uncultured Gemmatimonadales bacterium | reverse complement strand
GGTCGGCGCGCTCTTCGGCACGTCGGCGTAGAAGTAGATCCGGCCGTCCTCGACCTCGCTGAAGAGCGCGACCGGCGTCATGCACTCGTGGACCCGGTGGCTGTCGTCGTCGGCCAGGGCGCGGTAGCGCTCGGGGAGCTCGGGGAACCGGCCCGCGTACTCCACCAGCGCCTGCATCGTCTGCTCCCGCCCCAGAGTCCCGAAGATGTCCAGGACGCGGGAGAGCTCCGGGGGCAGACCGTGTTCGGCGGCGGACGACGCGGAATCGAGCATGGCGTTAAGATAGCGCCGTGATGCCCGACGCTCACCCGCGACTCCGCGTCCTCGCGCTGGCCCTGCTCCTGGCGGGCTGCGGCGGGAGCGCGCCCGGGGACCGCCCGCCGGACGCGAGCGCCGACCGCCCGCCGGACGCGCCCGGGGCCGACTCCGTCGCGGCGCCGGATTCGGTGGAGCGTCCCGAAGTGTCGTCGCTCGGCCAGCCGGCGTCCGTCGGCGGCCTCCAGGCCCGCCGGACCGTCGTGCCCGGCGTGATGGCGGATCTGCTGGACGCCCGGCGCGAGGAGGGCGCCCTGCTGGTCACCATCCGCTTCCGGAACTCGTCGGAGAGCGAGGCGGATCTGCCCGCCGCCGCCGCCGGCTACGCCGGCTGGTCGCTGAGGGCCGGGGAGCGGGAGTGGCCGCTCCTCCGGGACGAGGGGGGAGAGCTGCGGGCCTCCGGGGAGCTGCCCGCGCGCCTGGCTCCCGCCGAGTCCCGCCTGTGGCGCGGCGAGTTCCAGGCGCCGCCGCCGGACGTCGAGACGTTCGCTCTGGAGATCCCGGGCGTGGAGCCCTTCGAAGGGGTTCCCATCCAGGACGACTGATCGTCGCGGGACTGCAACCATTTTCCCCCGAAATTCGTCTTACATGGAAGGGCGGCCCTGTCGCGGGTGCCCTCGAACCGCAAATCGGCACCCACCGAGGAGGCAGGCCGCGACGTGACGGACCGGGACCCCACGATCCGCGGCGGCTGCCTGTGCGGCGCGGTCCGCTACGAGGTGGGGGGTCCCTTTCTGCGGGCCGGCCACTGCCACTGCGTCCGCTGCCGCAAGCACTCCGGCGCCGCCGCCGGCACCCAGGGCCGGGTTCGGCGGGAGGACTTCCGGCTGGTGGCGGGGGAGGCAGCGCTCCGCGTGTACCGCCCGCGGGAGGGCGCCGTGAAGGTGTTCTGCATCTGGTGCGGCTCGAGCCTCTTCGGCGGGACCTGGCCCGAGGGGCCGGAGGTGTCGATCCGGCTGGGCACGGTGGACGGGGATCCCGGCATCCGCCCGCAGTACCGGACGTTCGTCGATTCGAAGGCCCCCTGGGACGACATCGTGGACGACCTCCCGCGGCACGGCGGGGGGCTTCCGGACTAGGAGTTTCGCCGTGCTGAGGGGGGCGGCGAGACCGGTCGGGATGGTCCACGGGGGCGCCATATTTCGTGCATGACACCGGGGTTACCGGTGATTCTCCGGAAACGTCTCTACTGTGCCACCGTCCGGCGGGAAGTCCCCCGCGGCCCACCCCGACCGGCCGCGCCGTCCCCGAGCGCGGGGAAGATCTCCGAGCCGACCCGACGCGGCGCACTCGCCGGCCTGGGGGCGGCTCCGGACCGTGAGCGTGACGGCGGCGGACGGGCGGAGGCCTCCTCGGGGGACTATCCCGCTGGAAGGTGGCACCGCACAGACGTTTCCGGAGAATACCGGACGACCGAGGTGTCATCCGCAAAATATGGCGCCCCCGGGGAGGCCTCCGTCCGTCCGCCGCCGACCCGACCTACGGCTAGAACCGATCCCCGTCCCACCGCCAGGTGATGCGGCAGGACTCCCCGGTGACCAGGTCCGTGATCCATTCGATCTCGGTGGCGAAGAGCGAGCGGCCGGTGGAGCCGAAGCGGCCTTCGACCTCGGACTCGTCGCGGATGGCGGTGTGGGGGTAGACGGTGGACTGGCGGACGAAGAAGTCGCCGTCCCGGTCGAGCAGGCCGTCGAAGCGGACCTCGCCGAACCCCGCGACGTCGATGACGAACTGGATCAGGTCACCGTTCTGGACCGCCCACACGGAGAAGCGCTCGTCCCGCACGCTGCCGCAGGTCGAGTGCTGGACCCAGGCGTCGATGCTCCAGCGGCCCTCCACCCGGGGATACCCGTGCGGGTCGGTGGGGCCGGAGTCGTAGACGACGCACCCCGCACCGAGCGCGGCGGCCAGGGCGAGGCCCGTGAGACGCCGGCCCACACTACCGCCCGCCGAGGCCGGCCAGGAAGCTGCCGGCCGGTCCGCGCGGCAGGACCGCGTCCCGGTTGAAGATGATGATCATCCCGTCGCCGGGGTGGACCACGGCGCACCAGTCGACGCCGCCGTGTCCGGCTCCGGCGCCGATGGCGGCCCCGGCGATCGCGCCGACCGCCGCGCCCCGCTTGCCGCCGGAGGCGCCGCCGATCGCCGCTCCGGCGCCCGCGCCGAGCAGGATGTTCCGCATGTTCGTGTGGTCCCCGCGGGGATGCTGGACGACGGTGCCGACCTCGCCGGCCGTCCGCGCGTCGACCTCGACCGTGCGGCCGTCCGGCGTCTCGATCCGGTCCCAGACGACCTCCATGGACGGTCGGCGGACGGGATAGTCGCCCCGGTCCACCTCGGTCACGCGACCCTCGACCCGCGAACCCTCGGGGATGACGACTTCGCCGTCGACCAGTATCGGCTCCACCGTCCGGGCGGAGACGGGATCGCCGACCCGCGCCTCGTCGGTGGAGAGCGTGACGCTGGCGCTCGCGCGGACCTGCGTCCGCTCGGCCGGCAGAGTCACCGTCTCGGAACCGTCGGGCCGCGGGGCGGGCAGCGCCGCTCCGGCGCCGGTCAGGTCGGCGTCGACGCCGCTCGGCGAGGGCGCGGTGGGGGGGTCGACGTAGACCGTCTCGTACACCACCCGGCTCCGCTCCTCCGGCCGGTCCTCGGGGAGGATCACGATCTCGGGCGCGGCTTCGTTCGGGCCGACCGCGGCGCCGTCCAGCGCGGAAGCGCTCGGAGGCCGGGCCCGGTCGGCGGAGCGGACCACCACGCGGGGACCGTCGGCGGTCTCGGACTCCGCGCGCTCGGGCCCCTGGCAGCCGGCGGCGATCACGGCGGCGAACGCCACGAGCGCGGCCGGGCGGATCATCGGCCCGCCAGGTCGAACACCGGGCCCGCGATCCGCGAGGACGGGCAGCTCGTGCCGCCCCGCCCGCCGGACCCGCGCCCGGGGAGCCCGCCGCGGTTGCCGCGGCCGGCCGAGCCGCCGAGGACGCCGCCCAGGACCGCGCCGGCCGTGCCGCCCGTAGCACCCCCGACCGCGCCGCCGACGGCTCCGCCCAGGGCGCCGTTCCTGCCGCCCAGGACCGCGCCCACTCCGGCGCCGATCGCCGCCCCCACGACCGCGTCCCGGGTCCGGCTGGAGCCGTTCGAGGGAATCGGGGCCGGCCGAGGAGCCGGCTGCGGAGAGGGCCGAGGCGGCGCCTCGACGGCCGCTACCTGGACCTCCGGCTCGGCGGCCGGCGGCTGGACCACGGGCTCGACGGGGCGCGGCGCCGCCGCCGGCGCGGCCGGCTCGTAGACGACCACGGTCTCGTGGACGACCCGGCGCTGGGCCCGTGGCGCGGGCCGGGCCGCCGGGGCCTCGGGCCGCGGCGCGGACGAGCCGAGGACGATCACCTCGGGATCGGTTCCCCGCGGTCCGAGCTCGACCGCTTCGGAAGAGGCGGCCGCCTGGGCCTGGGCCGGTCCGCGGACGACGACGCGAGGAGTGGATCGGGGGGATGGGTCGCTCTGGCAGGCGAGGGCCACGCCGAGCAGTAGACCCGGCCCGAGGAAACGAACGGGCGCGAGGGCCATGGGGTGCCTCCGGGGTGCGCGATTGCGGCTGGTGATTCGGGCGGTCCGTGGATCATACGCCGCGCGGGGCGCGCGGGTTCCCTCGGGCCGAGCGGGTGGTCTCAGGCCGGAGCGGGCTCCTGGCTCTGGCACCCGGTGCAGAGGCCGGTGAACTGGACCGTCCAGTTCTCGACCTGGAAGCCGTCGGCGGCCTCGATGGGAGCCGGCACGGCGTCCAGCTTGGCGTCGTGCACGTCGACGATCTTCTTGCATTCGCGGCAGATCAGGTGGTGGTGCGGCCGGACGTCCACGTCGTAGCGCGCCTCGTTGTAGAGGGGGTTCACCTTCACCACGATCCCCAGCTCCTCGAGG
>CAZUIY010000406.1:0-8113 GCA_964619975.1 uncultured Gemmatimonadales bacterium | reverse complement strand
GACGACCAGCGCGCCGTCGATCGTGGCCATCGTCTCGAACACGCGGGCGTAGAACGAGGTCGAGGCGCCGAAGCCGCCGTGCTCCTCGGGCACCAGCAGGCCGAACACGCCGAGCTCCGCCAGGCCCGCCAGGAGCTCGGGCGGGATCCGGCCCTCCTCGTCGATCCGGCGGCTGTCCACCCGGTCGGCCGCGAAGTGGCGCAGCGAGTCCCGGAGGAGAGCCAGAGTCTCCGCCTCCTCGCCCTCGAGGATGCCCGGATACGGGAACAGGAGCTCGCTGTCGACGTGACCCAGGAAGAACGGCTTGCAGAGGCTCACCCGGGATCTCCCGTGGCGGCGGCGCCGGGGAGCCGCCGGGCCAGGTAGATGCCGGAGACCAGCACCAGGAACCCCAGCGAGACGAGCGCCACGCTGTTCAGGGCGAACGTCTCGAGGACGGGACCGGTGTGAACCGGCAGGTTCCGCGCCCACTCGCGGGCGCTGTCGAGCTCCCGGTACCAGCCGAGCACGGCCCAGACCGGCACGATCAGGCCGAGCGAGGCGAGGATCCGGAGCGCCAGCGGCGCCCACGAGACGCTGCCTGGATGACGCGAGGCCACCGCGTAGACGGCCAGGATCGCCAGCGCGTCCACCCCCAGGAACCAGAGCGCCGGGGCCGCGAAGAGGGGATCGAAGCCGCTCACGCGCCCCTCAGAAGCCCGCCAGGAACGGCTGCTCGTCGGCCGGCGCCCCCGGGGGGCGGCCGTGGAACCCGCCGTCCCAGCGGGCTCGCTCGCGGAGCGCCTCCGATGGCTCGAAGCGGGGCCCGATCGCCCCCGCCCACTCGTCCAGCCGATCGGCGATCCGCGCCAGCCCCACCTGGTCGGCCCACCGCATCAGCCCGCCGCGGAACGGCGGCCAGCCGATCCCCATGACGAGCGCCAGGTCGCCCTCGCCCGGCGTGGCCACGATCTCCTCGGCCAGGGCCCGGGCCGCCTCGTCCACCATCGGGTAGAGGAGCCGGCTGACCAGGTAGTCGTCGTCGTACACGGTGGACTCGCCGTCGGCCCCGGCGGTGGCCAGGCCGATCTCGTCGCGGAGATCGTCGTCGGGATCCTTCCGCTTTCCGTCCTCGTAGCGGTAGAACCCGAGACCCGACTTCTTCCCGAGCCGCCCCGTCGACTCCAGGCGGTGGAGGAGCGGGCTCGGCTTCATGCGGCCGGGCCACGCCTTCTCCATCACCCGGCCCACCTTGGCCGCCACGTCGAGCCCCACCTCGTCCAGGAGCGCCAGCGGGCCCATCGGCAGGCCGAACTCCTCGATCGCGCCGTCCAGATCCTCCACCGCCACGCCCTCGGCGTAGAGGTGCGCCGCCTCGTTGAGGTACGGAAAGAGAAGCCGGTTCACCCAGAATCCGGGCCCGTCCTTGACCACAATCGGAGTCTTGCCGAGATCCCGCGCCAGCCGGTGGAGCGTGGCCAGCGTCTCCTCCGACGTGGCCGCTCCGCGCACCACCTCCACCAGGGGCATCTTCTCCACCGGGTTGAAGAAGTGGAGTCCGCCGAAGCGCTCCGGCCGCTCGAGCGCCTCCGCCAGCTCGTCCACCCGGAGCGACGAGGTGTTGGTCGCCAGCACCGCCTCCACGCCGGTCCGCGCCTCCACCTCGGCCAGGACGGACCGCTTGATCTTCAGGTCCTCGACGATCGCCTCGACGACCGCGTCGAGCCGGCCGAACCCGTCGTAGGACGTGGTCCCCGAGATCCGGTGGAGCAGGTCGCGGCGCTCGCGCGCGGAGAGCTTGCCGCGCTTCTCGGCCGCGCGCGCGACCCGCGCGGCGTGGGCCATGCCGTCGGCCACCCGCTCCAGGTCGACGTCCTTCATCCGGACGTCGATCCCGTTCCAGGCGGCCACCTCAGCGATCCCGCCGCCCATGACCCCGGCCCCCAGGACCCCCAGCCGTCGGACCTCGAGGCCAGCGGTCTCCACCGGCGGTCGGCGGGCGACCTCGCGCTGGCGGTAGATCCACATCAGGTGGCGGGCGGTCGGCCCTTCGAACAGCTCGGCGACCGCGTCGGCCTCGGCCTCCAGGCCCGCCTCCATTCCTTCGGCGAGGCCGGTCTCGACCGCGTCGATGGCGCGGAGCGGCGCCGGGTAGTGGCGGCCGGCCCGCGCGCGGACCCGCTTCCGGCTCTGCGAGAAGACCAGCCGGCGGCCGATCGGGTTCCGCTCCAGGAGGAGGCCCGCCAGCCCCGCCCCGCCGGCGCCCCCGGGCACCTCGCGGCCCCGCATGGCGGCGACGGCCGTGTCGTCGGCGATCTCCAGCAGCCGGCCCGCCGGCACCGCCTGATCCACCAGCCCCATCCGCTCGGCCTTCCGCGCCGACACCCGCCGCGCGGTCAGGATCAGGGTGAGCGCGTCCTGGAGCCCCACCACCCGGGGCGCCCGCTGCGTGCCGCCCCAGGCGGGCACGATGCCGAGCTGGACCTCGGGAAAGCCGAGCTCCGTGGCCGGATGGTCGCTCGCCAGGCGGAACGAGCACGCCAGCGCGAACTCGAGCCCGCCGCCCACGCACGCCCCGTGGATGGCGGCGATGGTCGGGCATGAAAGGTCCGCCAGCCGCTGGAACGCCCCCTGGCCGCGCCGCGCCAGCGCCCGCGCCTCCTCCGGCGAGGTCACCGCGGCCATCATGTCCACGTCGGCGCCGGCCACGAAGGAGTCCGTCTTGCCGCTCGCGAAGACGACCGCGCTCAGATCCGCCCGGCCGGCCAGCTCGCCGAGCACGGTCTCGAACTCGTCGAGCGTCTCGCGGGTCCAGAGGTTCACCCTGCGGCCGGGAGCGTCGAACGTGACCCGGGCCACCCCGCGCTCGTCCACGGCGGTGTCGAAGGCGCTCATCGCTCGAACAGGATGGATCCGCCCTGTCCGCCTCCCACGCAGAGGGTCGCCAGCCCCTTCGTGACGTCCCGCCGGCGCATCTCCAGGAGCAGCGTCAGGGCCAGCCGCGTGCCGGTGGCGGCGATCGGATGGCCGAGGGCGATCGCGCCCCCGTTGACGTTCAGGATCTCCTGCCGCAGCTCGCCGATCGGCTCGGAGCGGCCGATCGACTCCGCCCACGCCCGCGACGGGAACACCTCCATGTTCGCCAGCACGACGGCCGCGAACGCCTCGTTCAGCTCCACCAGCTCGACCTCGTCCATGCTCCAGCCGGCGTAGTCGAGCGCGGCCGGAGTGGAGGCGGCGGGCCCCAGGCCCATCCGCCGCGGGTCCACTCCGGCGTAGGCCCAGGAGACGATGCGGCCGAGCGGCGTGTAGCCGTCGGCGAGGGCGCGCTCCTCCTCCATCAGGAGGATCACGGCCGCACCGTCGGTGATCATCGAGGAGTTCCCCGGCGTCACGGTGCCGTGGCGGCGGGCGAAGACGGGCTTCAGCCGCTCCAGCGCCTCCAGGCTCTGCTGCGGCCGGTACCCCACGTCCTCCGCCACCACGTCGCGGTAGGCCGGCGGCACGAAGACGGGCGTGACCTCGTCGGCGAAGCGCCCCTCCGCCCACGCCGCGGCGGCCCGCTGGTGGCTCCGGAGCGCGTACTCGTCCTGCGCCCGGCGCGAGAGCGAGAACTCCTGCGCCAGCACCTCGGCGGTCTCACCCATGTTGAGGCCGCTGACCGGGTCGGTCAGGCCCTCGGCGAGGGCCACCACCGGCTTGAAGTGGGAGGGCCGCATCTGCGTGGCGGCGGAGACCTTGCCGGCCATCGAGCGGGCGCGCGTCACGTCCTCCATCACGTCGGAGAACTCGTCGGGGAACTGGAGCGGCACGTTCGACATCGACTCCACGCCGCCGGCGATCGCCACGTCGGTGCGCCCCAGGACGATCCGGTCGTAGGCGTCGGTGATGGACTGGAAGCCGGAGGCGCAGTTGCGGGCGACGCTGACGGCCGGCACCCGGTGCGGGATGCCCGCCTCCAGGGCCGCCACCCGCGCGATGTTGGGCGCGTCGGACGGGGGCGCGGCGTTGCCGAGCACCACCTCGTCCACCTCGGAGGGGTCGAGCTCGGTCCGTTCCAGGAGCTCCCGGATGGCGGTCCGGGCGAGATCCACGGCGGAGACCTCGGCCAGGTCCGTCCCGGCCTTGGCGAACGGCGTCCGCACCCCGTCGACCACCACCACCCGGCGCGCGTCGTCCCAGGGTGCCGCGGACGTCATGGAGCTCCTTTCCCGGCGCCGCCCGAGCTCAGAATACCGGCTCGAGCTCTGCGTTCTCTCCGGTCAGCTGGATGGACTGTTCGCCGCCCGCGGCATCCACCGCCACGTTCCACCGGTACTGCTGGCTGATCGACCCGGGGACCGGCGCGGTTCCGAGAATCCACCACGACCCGTTCGGCACGGTCACCGTGGCGGCTCCGTTGGCGTCGGTCTCCACCGCCTGCACCACCCGGTCGCCGATCCGCTCGGTCTCGGCGGCGGTGAACTGCTCCTCCGGCCAGGCCCGCTCCTCCCACGCCTGGCGCTCCTCGCGGTACTCGTTCCGCACCTGCGTGTACGTGTCCGTCACCGCCTGGCAACGGGCGAAGCGCTCCTCTTCCCGCCCGACCAGCGCCTGGTACTCGCTGAAGGCGGCGTTGTAGGCGTCCGACGTCTGGTCGGTGATGGCGGTGGCCCGCTCGCGCACGGCTTCGATCGAGTCGCCCGTGGACCGGTACGCCGTACAGGCGTCCTGGTACGTCTGGGAGAGCGTGCGCAAGGAGTCCGCGGCCGGCGGCTCGCCCGGCTGGGTCGCCGTCTCCATCTCCTCGTACAGCGCGTCGATGTCGTAGGGGATGATGTCCAGCTGGACGTTGGTGAGCGGTACGGTCTCGCCCTCCGCGTTCTCCCCCTGGGCCTGGATGTTCAACTGGGTCTCCGTGCTGCACGCCACGGCCCCGAGAAGCAGCGTCACCGCGGCGGCGGCGATTCGCACTCTTTCCACGCGGACCCTCCTCCGAGTTTGAATGTGTTCGTCGCTCCCAACTATACGGGTCGAGCGCGGCCCCGAGCAACGATCAGACGGCGGGGACCCCCACCGGAACGACGATCGCGCGGGTGGCCGCCGCCAGGAAGTGGCGCCGGCCGAACGCCTGGACCGCCTCCGGGGTCACCGCCTCGCAGGCCGCCAGCCAGCGGTCGCCGAAGTCCTGTCCGAGGCCGTACGCCTCGTACTGGCCGAGCCGCGACGCCTGGGCCGAGTTGGTCTCGGCGCCGATCAGGTAGCGGCCCCGCAGGTGCCGACGGGCGCTCTCGATCTCGTCCTCCCCGACCGGCTCCTCGGCGATCCGGCGAAACTCGCGCTCGAGCCCCTCCGCCGCCTGTCCCGCCCGCGCCGGGTCGGTCACGATGTAGCCGGCCAGGTAGGATCCCTCCAGCCGGTCGTCGAACACGGACGAGACCTGGTAGGCGAGCGAGCGCTTCTCGCGCAGCTCGACGAACAGGCGCGACGCCATCGAGCCGCCGAGGATCGCGTCCACCAGCCGGGCCGTCGGATAGTCGGCGTCGCGATAGGAGGGGGCCGGGTAGCCGTGAACGATGTAGGCGGCGTCCCGCTCCACCTCGAGCCGCCGCTCGCCGGCCTCGAGCCGGGGCGCCGGCGGACGGTGCGGGGGCGGGGCCAGCGGCGCCCGACCGAAGGCCTCGTCCAGGCGCCGCACCAGCCGGTCGGGGTCGAAATGGCCCACCGCCACGACGATCGGGGGGACGGGCCGGTAGATCCGCCGGGCGGCCGCGACGACGTGGTCCCGGTCGAGGGCCGCCACGGTGTCGCGGTAGCCGATCACCGGCTTGTGGGCGGGGTGCCCGGCGTAGATCTCCTCGCGGAAGAGGTCCATGGCGCGGGTCATGAGCTGGTCCTCCCGCGACTCGATCTCGCCCAGGGTCCGCTCAACCTCGGTCTCGACCTCGTCGTCGGGGAAGACCGCGTCGGTCAGCACGTCCAGCCAGATCTCCAGCGCCGGCTCCCAGGTGCCGGCGGTGGCCCGCAGGCTGACCGAGCCGAGATCGATTCCCGCGCCGGTGTCGATGTCGGCGCCGAGCTCGCCGAGCTCCTCCTGGATCTCGTGGGCGCTCCGGGTGCCCGTGCCACGCGGCAGCAGGTTCTGGACGATCCGGGACACGCCCGCCTCGCCGTCGTCCTCGTAGAGGGAGCCGGCGGGCAGGAACGCGCGGATCGCCACGATGTCGTTGGCGGCCTGCGGGCGGGTGAGGACGGTCGTCCCGCAGGCCAGCCCGTGGCGCCGATGCTCAAGCGCCATCGGGACCCACCCACGCGCGGACCGCCCGGTCCGGGTCCACCCGCCGCGCCAGCGCCGCCGAGACCGTCTCCGGCGTGGCGGCGGCGATCCCCGCCAGCACCTCGCGCCACGCCCCCGCGTCGCCGTGCAGCGTCTCGAACTCGCCCAGCGTGCCGGTCATCGCCGCGTTCGTCTCGTTGTCGTAGGCGAAGTCCGCCAGGAGCATCGTCTTCGCGCGGCGCACCTCGGGCTCGCTGAACCCGTGATCCACGGCGCCCTGGAGGACCCGCGCCATCTCCTCCTCCACCGCCCCCCGGCGCTCGGGCGCGTGGACCGCGTCCACGCCCAGGAGGCCGACCCGCTGGAGGCCGAACGTCCACGCCTGGACCGACGTCACCAGGCGGAGCTCGTCCACCAGCCGCCGCTGGAGCCGCGAGACGTCGCCGTCCCCGAGGATCGTGGCGGCGATCTCGAGAGCGCACGTCTCGGCGAGGTCGGCGCGGCCGGCGGTGGGGAAGGCCCAGGCCAGGTACCCCTGGCCGACCGCCATCCCGTCCTCGACCACGGCGCCCTCCACGGGCGGGGGATCCGGATCGGCGGCTCGCTCCCCGGAGGCGGGCAGGCTCCCCAGCCGGGCGGCCACGGCGTCCACCACCGCGGGCGCGTCCACCGCGCCGGCCACGCCGACCACGATCCGGTCGGCGGTGTAGTGGGCGTGCCAGTACGACTCCATGGCCGCGCGGTCGATCCGGTCCAGGGACTCCGGCGTTCCCAGCACCTCGCGGGCGTAGGGGCTGGCCCCGAAGGCGGCGTCGGACAGGAGCGTGTACAGCCGGCCCGCCGGGGAGTCGTCCTTCCGCCGGATCTCCTCCTTCACCACCAGGCGCTCCCGGTCCAGCTCGTCCTCGGGGAGCGTCAGGCCGGTCAGGTGGTCCGCCAGCAGGTCGAGCGCGGTGGCGAAGTGCTCGGCCGGCGCCACCACGTAGTAGTGGGTGTACTCCATCGAGGTGGCGGCGTTGTTGTAGCCCCCCATCTCCTTGACGATCCGGTCCATCGCCCCCACCGGATGGCGGTCCGTCCCCTTGAAGAACATGTGCTCGAGGAAGTGCGAGACCCCGGCGTGGCGGTCGGTCTCGTCGATCGCCCCCACGTCCACCCAGCAATCCACCGCCACCAGGGGCAGGGACGGGTTCTCCCGCACCAGCACCCGGAGGCCGCCGTCCAGCCGGGCCCGGACGAACGGGGAAGGCGCCGGCTCGCCGGGGGCTCCGATCGTCTCCAGTCGGGTCGAGATCATGGCACTCCCGGGAAGGAAGGGGACGAAAAAAAACGCGCCGGCCCAGGTGGACCGGCGCGCCAGAAGATGTCTCGGAGCGGCCCCGCGTTCAACCGCGGGGGGGCGGTTCAGTCGGCGATGGCGTCGGGGAAGATGTACTTGAGCGGATCCACCGGCTTGCCGTTCTCGTGCACCTCGTAGTGGACGTGGGGCGCCACCGAGAAGCCGGTCGAGCCGACCAGGGCGACGGTGTCACCGCGCGACACCCGCTGGCCGTTCCGCACCAGGATCCGGGAGGCGTGCGAGTACGTCGTCCGGACGCCGTGGCCGTGGTCGATCTGGACGAAGTTGCCGTGCCCGTTCTCCCAGCCCGCCTTGGTCACGGTGCCCGCGGCGGTCGCCACGATGGGGCTGCCGCGCCGGGCGGAGATGTCGATGCCGTAGTGGGGGCGGACGTCGTGGAAGATCGGGTGGCGGCGGTTCATGGAGTAGGTGCTGGAGAGGAAGCCCGACGTGGGCCAGATCGACGGCGTGGCCTCGAACTCGGCCTTCTTCGACGCGATCGACTCGCGGACGTCCTCCATGCTGGTGGCCACGAGCTC
>CAZUIY010000405.1:0-1381 GCA_964619975.1 uncultured Gemmatimonadales bacterium | reverse complement strand
GGGACTGTCCGATAAAGGGTGTGTGGGTCCGGCGATTTTCATCAGTGAGTGGTTCTCTCGAACCGTCCGGCGAAGGTAATCGCAAACGCGTTCAGCGCCGGCTTCCACCGCATCACCCAGCGTGCCCTTCCGCCGCCGGTCGGATCAAGAGACCGGGTGACGAGGTACAGGCACTTCAGCGCCGCGGCCTCGTTCGGGAAGTGGCCCCGGGCGCGGACCGCCCTTCGGTAGCGGGCGTTGATCGACTCGATCGCGTTGGTCGTGCAGATCACCTGGCGGATCTCCACGTCGTACTCCAGGAACGGCACGAACTCCGCCCAGGAGGACTCCCAGAGCTGCACGATCGCCGGATACCGCTGACCCCACTCGGTCTTGAACTCGACGAACCGATCCTTCGCCGCTTGCTCGGAGGGTGCGGTGTAGACCGGCTTGAGGGCCTTGACGATCCCGTCGCGGTGCTGCCGGCCGGCATAGCGGAAGCTGTTGCGGATCAGGTGCACGATGCACTGCTGCACCACCGTCCGCTCCCAGGTGGTGGTGATCGCCTCGGGCAATCCCTTGAGCCCATCGCAGACGGCGATGAGCACGTCCTCCACGCCCCGGTTCTTCAGTTCGGAGAACACTTGTAGCCAGAACCGGGCTCCTTCGGCGCCGTCACCGGCCCAGATGCCCAGGATCTCCCGCTCCCCGTTGGTGGTGACGCCCATGACCACATAGAACGGGGTGTTGCGGACCTGGCCGTCGCGGACCTTGACCACGATGGCATCGACGAAGATCACCGGGTAGAGCGGATCCAGGGGCCGGGCCGACCATTCGGCGAGTTCCCCGGCGACCTTCTCGGTGATCCGGCTGATGGTGTCCTTGGAGACCGTCGCTCCGTAGACCTCTTCGAAGTGCGCGGCGATCTCCCCGGTCGTCAGGCCCCGGGCCGAGAGTGAAAGGACGATCTGGTCGATCCCGTCCAGGCGGCGTTTGCGCTTGGGCACGATCACCGGTTCGAAGGACCCGTCCCGGTCCCGGGGTACCTCGATCTGCACGGGGCCGATCTCGGTCAGCACGGTCTTGGATCGGGTGCCGTTGCGCATGTTCTCCGCGATCGGCACCTCACCGTGCTCGTGCCCCAGATGCTCGGTCAGCTCGGCTGCCAGTGCCGTCTCGAGGACGTTCTTGGTGAGCTGGTTCAGCAACCCGCCCGGGCCGACCAGGCTCACGCCCTGCTCCTTGGCCTGCGCGAGCAGCTTCTCAGCCAGTTCCTT
Source organism: uncultured Gemmatimonadales bacterium (assembly GCA_964619975.1). Lineage (GTDB taxonomy): Bacteria > Gemmatimonadota > Gemmatimonadetes > JACCXV01 > JAHWKZ01 > DATLFF01. Next base: position 125 of record CAZUIY010000405.1, on the reverse strand, counting down.
GTGGTCGATGATCTCTCCGGTCACGGGATCGATCATCGCGTCCATTGCTTCGGTCGTGGACTCTGACACGGCCGTCTCCTTTCGGATCAGGCCGGACCCTCACACACCGTTTTTCTTACAGTCCC
>CAZUIY010000404.1:0-1204 GCA_964619975.1 uncultured Gemmatimonadales bacterium | reverse complement strand
GTCTATCGTCTGTTCTTGATGCAGTATTTGCAGCCTGTATCATAATCCAGTTTATCTTTTTGTTTCCATCTTTTTTCATTCTACCCATGTACATCGAGTTACCAGATTGATGTACTGTTGGACACAATCCACACCATGATAAGTTAAATATCATATTTTAGGCCAACAACCAAAACATCTAAGATATCTTCTTACATTACATAACAGATTATCTTCTGTTTCGTAGTTGTAATTAGCACATACATCTTTTTTCAGATTCCTGTTTACTTTTGTTTCTACTGGATTCAGGAATGGTGCACGTGTTGGTAGAAATAGTACAGTTAGCCAGTCGTCTGATTGTTTTTCTATAAACTGTTTAGTCTTTTTACTAACATGAAATGATGCATTGTCTATTACAAGAATAAATCTCTTGATGCTTCTCTTGAGTACATATCTCTTGATACTGTTTAAATGATTTATGAAATCATTACTGTTTCTTGTTTTGCTTGTTGTAAATTTGATTCCATTCAGAGGATAGAGAAGTGTTATGAATACATTGACTTTATCATTAGATCCTTTATGGAGTATCTTTTGCTGTTCTCCTTTTTTCATGTATGTCCTAGTTATGTATGGTTGCAGGTGTAACCATGTTTCATCTTCAAATCCCAGTAGAATCTTTTTTTAAAAGTGCAGAAGAGATCTTCTTGTATCTGTCTATCTTTCCTTTCTTTTCCTCATAATCATTACCCTTTTCCAGTTCAAGTTTTGGCTGTTTGTATACTATACCTAAATCTTGAATTATTCTCCATGTTTGCATTGGACTGACATTCATTTCCAGTAGTGAGGAAAGATATGTGGCCAACAGCCTGATACTCCATGTATTTTTGAGATAACCAAATGATTTAGGAGACTTGTTTAGTACAATATCTTTTACCATCTCTTTGTTCTTGTAAGTAGATATTACTGGTTTTCTACCTCCATTCTTTCTCTTGTTTCTTATTCCATCCAGACCATCATGTTTTCTGTAATTGTTAATCCAGTCATACACATTACGGTAATTGACACCAAGGTTTTTGGCTATTGATCTGTATGGTACTCCTTCCATCTTTTGTTTTATTGCTGATGCTCTTCTGTATTCCTCTTTGTCACGAGTACTCTTCATGAATCTATTCAGTTCCTTTTTCTGAGTATCAGATAATTTCAGAATATAAGATTTGGGCACATG
>CAZUIY010000403.1:0-3111 GCA_964619975.1 uncultured Gemmatimonadales bacterium | reverse complement strand
GCGGCGTCCAGCAGCTCGTTGGACAGGCGATCGACCATGGTGTGCTCGGAGCGCTTGCGCGCGGTATCGATGATCCAGCGGATCGCCAGCGCCTGGCGGCGATCCGTGCGGACCTCGATCGGCACCTGGTACGTCGCGCCGCCGACGCGGCGCGACTTCACTTCGAGTACCGGCTTGGCGGTGTTCAGGGCCAGCCGGGCGTGAACGTGTTCAAGCAGGCGCTGAACAACGTGAAGCCGGCGGTCGAGGTGAAGAGCCGCCGGGTCGGCGGTGCGACGTACCAGGTGCCGGTCGAGGTCCGGCCGGAGCGGCGCAACGCGCTGGCCATCAAGTGGGTCGTGCAGTACTCGCGCGGCCGCGGTGAGCGCTCGATGGCGGAGCGGCTCGCGAACGAGGTTCTGGCTGCGGCCCGAAACGAGGGCAGCGCCGTGAAGAAGCGCGAGGACACGCATCGCATGGCCGAGGCCAACAAGGCCTTCGCCCATTATCGCTGGTAGGTAGCACCGGAAGGCGCTATCGGCCCCGGCCCGGATGGTCCGGCGGCCCGCTGGCGCGATAACCGAATCTTCAGCCCCGGGCCGGGTGGCACCACGGTTCCGCCCCGGGTCCCAATCGATAGCCGGATGAAGCCATCGCCCGGAGGGTCGCGGCCCCATGCCGCGGACCGGCTCCGGAACGTGCCTTGTGCGCGTGGCGGACATACGAACGCACGAACGGAAGAGAAGCGAGCGAGATATGCCCAGACGGACGCCACTGAAGGATCTCCGCAATATCGGCATCATGGCGCACATCGATGCCGGTAAGACCACCACCACGGAGCGCATCCTCTTCTATACGGGCCGCAGCCACAAGATCGGCGAGGTCCACGAGGGGACGGCGACCATGGACTGGATGGAGCAGGAGCAGGAGCGCGGCATCACGATCACGTCCGCCGCCACCACCTGCTACTGGCGGGATCACCGCATCAACATCATCGACACGCCCGGCCACGTGGACTTCACGGTCGAGGTGGAGCGGAGCCTGCGCGTGCTGGATGGCGCCATCGCGCTGTTCTGCGCCGTGGGCGGCGTCGAGCCGCAGTCCGAGACGGTCTGGCGGCAGGCCGACAAGTACGGCGTTCCGCGGATCGCCTTCGTCAACAAGATGGACCGGGTGGGCGCCGACTTCATGGCCGCCGTCGGCATGATGCGGGAGCGCCTGGGCGCCGACGCGCATCCGATCCAGATCCCCATGGGCGAGGGCGACCTCTTCACCGGGATCATCGACATCATCGGCCGCAAGGCGCTGGTCTGGGACGACGACTCCCTCGGGGCGAAGTACTCCGAGCAGGAGGTGCCCGACGCGTACAAGGAGACGGTCGAGGAGCTCCGCCACTCGCTGATCGAGGCGGCGGTGGAGTACGACGACAAGCTGATCGAGAAGTACCTCGAGGGCACCCCGCTGACCGAGGACGAGATCCGTCACGCCGTCCGCGCCGCCACCGTGAAGGTCGGGATGACCCCGGTCCTCTGCGGCACGGCGTTCAAGAACAAGGGCGTTCAGCCCCTGCTCGACGCGGTCGTGGAGTACCTGCCGAGCCCGCTGGACGTGCCGCCGGTCAAGGGCCACCACCCGCACAAGGACGACGAGGTGGTCCGCGAGCCGCTGGACAAGGGCCCGTTCTCGGCGCTGGCGTTCAAGATCATGACCGACCCGCACGTCGGTAAGCTCACCTTCATCCGCGTCTACTCGGGCGTGCTGGAGTCGGGCTCCTACGTGTGGAACTCGAACAAGGACAAGCGCGAGCGCGTGGGCCGCATCCTCCAGATGCACGCCAACAAGCGCGAGGAGCGCGAGGACCTCTGGACGGGCGACATCGCGGCGCTGATCGGCCTCAAGGACACGCGGACGGGGGAGACCCTCTCCGACGAGGACGATCCGATCGTGCTCGAGGCGATGACGTTCCCCGAGCCGGTCATCGACCTGGCGATCGAGCCGCGCACGAAGGCCGATCAGGACAAGCTCTCGACGGCGCTCCAGAAGCTGTCCGAGGAGGACCCGACCTTCCGCGTCCATACGGACGAGGAGACCAGCCAGACGATCATCTCGGGCATGGGCGAGCTCCACCTGGAGATCCTGGTCGACCGGATGCTCCGCGAGTTCAAGGTCGAGGCGAGCATCGGGAAGCCGCAGGTGGCGTACCGCGAGACGATCCGCCGCGCCGTGGAGGTGGAGGGCAAGTTCATCCGCCAGTCCGGCGGCCGCGGCCAGTACGGCCACGTGAAGGTGGTCGTGGGGCCGAACGAGAAGGGCGGCGGTTTCGTGTTCGACAACCAGATCGTCGGCGGAAAGATCCCCCGGGAGTACATCCCGGCGGTGGAGAACGGCGTGCGCGAGGCGATGGAGAACGGCGTGCTCGCGGGCTATCCGATGGTCGACGTGAAGGTGGAGCTGATCGACGGCAGCTACCACGACGTCGATTCCAGCGAGATGGCGTTCAAGATCGCCGGCTCGATGGCGCTGAAGGACGGCGCGAAGCAGGCCCTGCCGGTCCTGCTCGAGCCCGTCATGCAGGTCGAGGTCGTGACTCCCGAGGAGTATCTCGGCGACGTCATGGGAGACCTGTCGTCGCGCCGGGGTCGGATCGGCGGGATGGTCCCGCGCAAGGGCGGTGTCCAGGTGATCGGGGCCAGCGTGCCGCTCGCCGAGATGTTCGGCTACGCCACGACGGTTCGCTCCCTCACGCAGGGACGCGCCGTGTACTCGATGCAGTTCAGCCACTACGAGGAAGTTCCGAAATCGAAGGCGGAGGAGATCATCAGCCGCGTCCAGGGCAAGTAAGGCCGCTGAAACGGAGGTAGGAGCGAATCATGTCCAAGCAGAAGTTCGAGCGCACGAAGCCGCACGTGAACGTGGGAACGATCGGTCACGTGGATCACGGCAAGACGACGCTGACGGCGGCGATCACGGAGATCCAGAACAAGAAGGGTTTGGCGGACTTCGTTCCGTTCGACCAGATCGACAAGGCCCCGGAGGAGAAGGCCCGGGGGATCACGATCGCGACGGCGCACGTGGAGTACCAGACGGACTCCCGTCACTACGCGCACGTGGACTGTCCGGGCCACGCCGACT
>CAZUIY010000402.1:0-1367 GCA_964619975.1 uncultured Gemmatimonadales bacterium | reverse complement strand
GGGCGTACTCCGCCAGGTCCTGGCCGGACTCGTCGTTCCAGATCGCGTTCCAGAGGGTCATCAGCATTTCAGGTACTCCTTCCGGCCCGCTGGGCCGCGTACGGGGTTGGGTTCTCAGCTGAACGGGAGCGTGTCGACGATGAAACCGTAGAAGGCGACCAGCTCGCCTCCGAAGAGGCTCATGGCGCCGACCACGGCGAGGGCGATGAGACCGATCAGGAGCGCGTATTCCGCCAGGTCCTGTGCTTCCTCCCGGCGAAGCGCGCTCAGCATTTCGGTCATCGTTTCGTCCTCCGGTGCGTGTTCCCGATTGTCGTGCCGTTGCTGGGGGGATGTCGCAGTCTCCGTACCGCGCCGTGCCACGGCTTCGGCCGCGGCGAGCTCGAATCCGGGCCGTTTCGGGCGGATTCGTCCCGCCGGCGGGAATCGGAGTGCGCGTTCGGGAAGGCGTCGTTCGAGCGCGGCATGTCAGAGCCGCTGACGCGGCGATCGCTCCTCTCGATCGGAACGCACCGCTTCCGCTACGGCGGCGCCGGAATGCCACCGGATGGCACCGGACTACCGTCCGAGCGGCTCGGACCCGGTCGGGACGGTCTCGGGCACGGACGAATTCTGCGATGTCGTTTGCAGTCTGACGTTCGAATGGGGGGGAGCGGGTGGCGCGGGATGGAACGGGGAGGGCGGCTCAGCCCTCGATGCCGTAGTCGCGCACCTTGTTCAGGAGGGACTTGTAGCTGATGCCGAGGTCGGCCGCCGCGCGCTTCTTGTTCCAGCGGGACCGGCCCAGCGCGCGCTCGATGGCGCGGCTCTCGACCCGGGCCACCGCCTGGGCCGCGATCTCCTTCAGCGACAGGCCACTTTCCAGCAGCTCGTCGTCGGTGGAGGCGCCGGGGCCCCGCTTGGAGCCCAGCTCGTCGCGGATCGCCTCCTCGTCCTCGATCACCAGGAAGCGGCGCACCACGCGCTCCAGCTCCCGCAGGTTCCCCGGCCAGCGGTAGCCCTGGAGAAAGCGGACGAAGCTCGAGCGCAGGACCTTGATCCGGGAGCCGTAGAACGGGCCATACTTCTGCAGGATGTGGTTGGACAGCAGCGGCACGTCCTCGGGCCGGTCCCGGAGCGGCGGGATCTCGATCCGGACGGCCCCGCCGACCATGCCCCACTTCTTCTCCACCGATCCCAGCTCGGCGCTGCCGAGCGACGGCTGCTCGCACGACAGGACCAGCCGCGGCTCGTCACCCCGGTCGGCCGCGCGCCGCTTCCATTCCAGGAGACGGGTCTGCAGCTCTTCGGGAATCAGCTCGATGCCGTGGATGTAGAGCGTGCCGCTGCCGACCGCCTCGAGCTTCCCGCCGTCCCCCGCCCCGAAG
>CAZUIY010000401.1:0-1437 GCA_964619975.1 uncultured Gemmatimonadales bacterium | reverse complement strand
CGAGGAGGCGATCGAGTACCTGCGGACCAGCGACGACCCGCTGGTCCACCGCGTCCTGGCGGGGGCCGAGATGCTGCGCGCGATGGAGGAGAAGGGGTTCGAGCTCTCCGACCGCACCTTCCGCGAGAGCCTCCAGCGGATCCGCGAACGGGCGATGGACCGGGGGCTGATGGACTCCGAGGTGGAGGTGACGGGCGACGTCATCCTCGACTCCCTGAAGCGCAAGGAGTTCAGGAGCCGCCTCGGCCCAGGATGGACGCGGCGACGCGGGTCGGAGTAGCCGCCACGGGTTTGACACGCGCCGAACGGGCCGGGTACCTTCGACGTCCGTCCGTACCCACCGTGGTCCAGCCGCTGGATGAGTCGCATGTCCGCAGTTCCCGCCGGGATCGAGCCAGAAGAGACCCATGAGGAAGCGCCGGCCGCGAAGAACGGCGTGCCGGACTCCGACACCATCGACCGCGCGATCCTCCGCCTGCGCGTGCGCCGGGACGTCTCCGACGACGAGGACGAGGACGACTCTTCGGACTCCGGGTCCTCCACCTTCCGCGACAACGGCCGCCTCCACGACGATCTGATCAAGATGTACTTCCAGGAGATGGGCCGCGTGCCGCTCCTGACCGGGGAGGAGGAGGTCGAGCTGGCTCGAACGATCGCCGAGGGGCAGGTGGCGCTCCGCGAGGCGGTGTTCCGCTCCTGGACCTCGATCGACCGGGCGTTCGAGGCCGGTCGGCGGGTCGTCGACGGCCACATGCGGCCGGAGTCGTTCCTGTCGGAGGACTTCGTCGAGGACGAGCCGGAGAACGAGGACGCCGAGGAGGCGGCCCGCGGCTCGCTCCGGCAGCAGCTCGTGGGGCAGGAGGACCGCTGGCGCGAGGCGCGCGAGATCTACGGCCGGAGCGCCCGGCGGGGAAAGCGCGGCAAGGAAGCGCACCAGACGATGGAGGAGGTGCGTGCCTTCTTCATGGCGCTGCCGATCCATCCGTCCCAGATCGAGTCGCTGGCGTCGGATCTGCGGCAGCTCGAGGGGCTGACCGCGGTGGAGTGGGGCGCGCGCGAGCTGGAGCGGGAGACGGGCCTGGACCGGGCGGCCTACCACGTCTGCCTGGCCGACGTCAACCGGCTCCTGGTCCAGGTGATGGCGGCGCGGCAGCGGATGATCGTGGCCAACGTCCGGCTCGTCGTGTCGGTGGCGAAGCGGTACATCGGCCGCGGCCTCGAGTTCCTGGACCTGATCCAGGAGGGGAACTCGGGCCTCCTGAAGGCGACCGAGAAGTTCGACCACCGGAAGGGCTACAAGTTCTCGACCTACGCCACGTGGTGGATCCGGCAGGCGATCACCCGCGCGATCGCGGAACAGTCGCGGACGATCCGGATCCCGGTCCACATGATCGATACCATAAACAGAGTCACGCGATTCAGCCGCAGGCACGTGCA
>CAZUIY010000400.1:0-7408 GCA_964619975.1 uncultured Gemmatimonadales bacterium | reverse complement strand
CGTGGGGTTCACCGACACGTCGCGGGCGGCCCGCTCCAGCACCATCCGGAGCCGCAGGCTCTGCTCCCGCTCGGCGTGGGCCCCGCCCAGGAACTCGTCGGCGCCGCTCTCGAACGCCCGCTCGATCCAGCTCAGGTCGGTGCCCGCGCTGCGGAAGACGATCGGGACCACCGAGTTGAAGGGGTCCGCCTTCAGCCGCTGGCAGAGATCGATCGCCGACTCGATCCCGGCGTCGGCGTCGATCACGAGGAGCTCGACGATGCCGCGCGCCAGCTCCAGCTCGACGTCGTCGGACGACGAGAGCTGCGTCAGGATTCCGCCGGGCTGGCTCCGCATGAGATCGCTCAGGGCGGGCGGGACTCCGGGGGTGGACGACAGGTAGAGGGCCCGCGTCCGCATCCGCTCAGTCGTCCTCGGTGGTGAGCGGGCGGAACGGCGGATCGATGTCGCGGACGAAGCCGCGCAGGCCGGGCGTGACGCAGACGAGGGCGCGCTGGCCGGGATCGGGCTCGAAGACGAAGACCGCGCCGACGTCGTCGAACTCCTTCATCTCTTCGCACCGGTCGACGCCCCCCAGGATGAACAGAGCCGTGGACAGGATGTCGCTGCGGATCGCGTCGCGGGAGTAGACCGTGACGCTCGCCAGCCCCTGCGCCGGCCGGCCGGTCCGCGGATCGATCAGGTGGCCGATCCGCCGTCCGCCGACCTCGACCGAGCGGGCGTAGGGGGTGGTCGTCGAGATGGCGCCGGCGGGCACCTCCAGCGTGGCGAACGCCTCATTGGGATCGTACGGATCCTGGAGCTCGACCGGCCACAGCTCCCCGTGGCGCGGGGTGCCGGAGCCGAAGAACAGCTGGTCCCCGCCCAGATCGATGATCCCGTTCGTCGCGCCGGCGGCCAGAATCGCCTCCCGCATGCGGTCCAGCGCGAAGCCCTTCATCGCGGCCCGCAGGTCGAGCATCATGCCGACGTCTTCGAGGAAGACCGTGTGGGCCGCCGGGTCGTGCCGCACCCCGCGCCAGTCGACCAGGGCGAGCGCCCGGGCCAGCCGCGCCTCGCTCGGCAGGACCGGCTGCTCGCGCGGCCCGAACCCCCACAGCTCCACCAGCGGCCCGACGGTCGGGTCGAACGCGCCGCCGGTGCGCTCGGCCCAGTCGAGGGCGGCCGCCAGGACGGTCTCCGTCCACGGGCTCACTCCGACCGCCTCGCGACCGGCGGCGGCGTTGATGCGGCTGATCTCGCTGTCGCGATGCTGAAGGCCGAGCAGGCCATCGACCGAGTCGGCGGCGGCGAAGGCCCGGTCGATCGCCAGCTCGGCGGTGGCCGAGTCCGCCGCGGCGGCCGTGACCCGGAGCTGGCCCGCCAGCGCGAAGTGGCGCCGGCTGAGCACCACTCCCGGCAGGTCCTCCATGGCGTCGCCGACTGCGTGCGCGACCTCGAACCCCGCGTCGGGCGCCCGCCCGTGGCTGCCCGTGGCGCACGCGCCGGCCAGGGAGGCACTCGCGCCGGCCAGGAGAGCGATCGCCAGGCGGGCCGACAGGCGGCGGAATCCCGAGCGAATCATGGATACAAGGTTCGAAGGATGGAGCGGTTGCGCAAGCGCGCCGTTGGCGTCACTCCCCGGCCAGGCGCATGGCGCTGGTCTCCCGGATCACCACGTCTCGCCGCACGGGCTCTCCCTCCAGCACGGTGATCCGGCTGAACGTGGCCTCGCTGCTGGTCTCGATCCGCTCGACGACCCCTCTTCCGTGGTCGAAGTGGATCCGCCCCTCGACGCGGATCCGCTCCTCGATCACGATGGTCGAGGCGGCGGCCGCCGAATCCGCTCCCGCGGAGGTATCGGGATCCACGCGGGTCACCGGAAGGTAGATGTCCCCCTGGTAGGCGATCACCGCGAGCGGGTCGTTCTCGTCCTCGGAGAGGGACTCCAGGACGTAGGTCGACGAGGTGGTGACGGGCTCGGAGCTGGGCGAGACCACCCGGACCTCCTGGGTCCAGCTGTCGCCCACCTTGAGCGGTCGCTCCGGGAAGACGGGTTGACTCTGTTCGAAGTAGGACTGGAAGTCGATGTCCCCGAACAGCGGCTTCATCGTCTCCACGCCCGTGACCTCCACCACCCGGCCCTGGGGCGTGATCTCGACCTGGAACGACACCGCCTCGGGCAGATCCTGTCCCCGGGAGAGATCGTCGGACTCCAGCCGGTAGACGAGTTCCAGCACGTAGTGGCCGCGGGGGGTGACGTCCGTGGCCACCTCCTGGATCGTCAGCCGCCGCTCGTAGGAACGGTCCACGTACCCTTCGGCCGCCGTCGTGTCCGGAAGCCGCGCGGTGCCGCTGGCCTCGTAGACGTAGCGGAGGGTATCCCCCTCCTCGTACGCCAGGCGGAGGCGGACGGATGGGGGCTCGCCGGTCCCGCCGCACGCCATCCCGAGCGCCAGGAGCGCCGGGAGCGAGCGCCTCACCGCGCCCCGCCGAGCCCGGCCAGAGCGACGCCCTTGGACATGGGGTCCACGCTGCCCACCGCCACCGTCACCCGCTCGAAGAACTCGTAGTCCCGGATCAGGTCCAGGTCGGCGTCCGTCATCGGCTGAATCGTGGCCGGTGACCGGACGGCCGTGGCCACGGGCGCGGCCGCCGGATCGAGGAGCGTGGCGCCCCACCATCCCCCGGCCACGAGCGCGGCGCCGGCGGCCGCGGCGGCCAGCGGCGCCGACCGGAGCCAGCTCCGCGCCGGCACGGGCGCTTCGGCGCCCCTCCAGCGCCGCCAGAAGTCGCTCCAGTACCCGGCGGGCGGCGGCGGGGGCGCGGCGGCGTACCACCGCAGGGCCGTGACCACCGCGGCCCGCTCGTCCCGGGCCTCACGGCAGGACTCGCAGCGCCAGAGGTGCGCCAGCGCGGCGCGCTCCGCGGCCGGATCCAGCTCCCCGTCGATCAGGTCGTGGATGGCGCGGGCGTCGAGATGGGGATTCAGCTCCATGATGTCACCCATGGAGACGCTGCGGCGGCCGGTCTGTTCAAACGGATCCTCCTCGCGGGACTCATTCGTGATGGCCGGTCAGCTCGCGGCGCAGCTTCTCGCGGCCGTAGAACAGGTTCGATCGCACGGTCGCAGCCGGGATGCCGCACCGCTCGGCCACCTCCTGCGTGGTCAGCCCCTCGACGTCGTGGAGGACCACGACCTCCCGCTGCCGCGGGGGGAGCGCGTGCAGGGCCAGCTCGAGCCGGCGCAGGAACTCGCGCCGCTCCACGCCGCGATCCGGTGGCTCGAAGGCGCTCTCGCGGGTCGCCACCTCGGGGTGCTCGGCCTCGTCCACCAGAACCTCGCCGCTGCGCCGCCGGCGCCGCAGATGATCCAGCGCCGTGTTCACGATGATCCGCCGGGCCCACGGGAAGAACGCCTCGGGCTGGGTGAGGCCGCGCAGGTTCTGGTACACCTTGACGAAGCTGTCCTGGAGGACGTCGTCGGTCTCCGGGTGGGATCCGACGTACCGCCGCGCCAGGCCGTAGAAGGCGGTCCGGTACGCGTCCATCAGGTCGCGGAAGGCGCGGTCGTCTCCGGCCTGGGCGCGGACGACCAGGGGCACGATGGCCGCGGGCCCGGCGTCGTCGCCGGACACGCGGACGAGGGGCGTCACCGCATCGGTCACTGCGCCTTCTCCCTCGCTCCCCGCTCCTCGACGCCCAGGACCCACGCCGCCACCCGGCCCGGCGGCAGCTCGCCCTCCGGCAGCCAGTACTCCCGGTCCTCGTACAGGGCCGAGGAGGTGTCGTCGGCCGGGGCCGCGTCGAGCTCCGCCAGGATCCGCCGGGCGCGATCCCGCCAACGGACGAAGTTGGCCGGGGCCAGGTCCACCCAGCCGGCGTCCGCCCATCGCTCCACCGCCGCCGCGTCCATGTCGCGCACCGCCTCCTCCTTGTACGGGGGGACCTTCAGGTCCGGCCCCCGCAGGATGCGGCCGTCCGAGAGCCGGATGCCGAGGCCGATCGAGAGGATCCGCGCCCGAAGCCCCTGGTCCTCCACGATCAGCCGCTCGCACGCCGCCGCGGTCTCCGCCGGATCCGCCTCGGCCACGCCCCGCAGTGAGCCCGCGACACGCCGCAGCAGGTGCGCCTCGTAGAGCAGCTTCGAGAGGTGGGGCGGGCCCAGCATCTCGAAGGCGACCGAATCGAGGCCGTGCTCGCGCTCCAGCCGGCGCATCCGCTCGAGCGCCCGGTGGCGCATGACCCCCGCCCGGTACGTGGGCCCCATGGTGGCCGAGTCCAGGGCCGCCACGACCTCCCGGCCGGTGGTCCCCCCGCGGATCTCGAGCACCACGTTGCGGGCGATCTCCTCCGGCGTCACGAACTCCATCTGGCCGAGCGCGGTGACGGTCTCGAACTCCTCTGCCGCGAACATCCCGTTCTCGCCCGTGTCCACCCACACCGACTCCAGGACCCGCGGCTCCGAGTCCGGGCCCGCCAGCGGGCTCCAGCCGCGGACGGCGCCGGAGAGAGCCGTCTCCACCGGGACCGCTTCGTCCGGCGGACAGTCGTAGAGGCGGATCGGCTGGCCGCCCTTGAGTACCGGCCCCGTGCCGATCCGCTTCCAAGCGATCGCCGCGCTCGGCTTGATCTCCTTGACGATCGGGCCGCCGGGGGTCCGCGCCAGCAGGTAGAGCAGCATCGAGTGCGCGCCGGCGACCGACGACTTCGACAACAGCACCCGGCTGGGCCGCTCCTCGGAGTGCGTGTAGGGGATATTCAGCCCCATCCCGCCGGTCCCCGTGGTGCCGATCTTCATGTACGCCCGGGTGCTGGCGGCGGAGAGGCCCTCGCGAAGGATCTGCACGTGGCGGATGAGCTGGGGCAGGGCCAGGGTGCTCAAGAGCCGCTCTACGGCCTCGGGCACGCTCGAGGCGTCGGCGTCGCCCGCGTCGAACCACCCCATCGCCTCCTGGACCCGCCGGACGTTGTAGAACACGTCCTGGTAGGCGAACGCGGTGGCGGTATTGATGCAGTCGACGACCACGTCGGGCCGACGGTCGGCCAGGAGCCGGTACAGGCTGGCTCCCTCCAGGATCTCCGGAGAGAGCTCCGCCATCGCGTCGTCGATCAGGTCGCGCCGCGTCTCCGACCGCGCCAGGAGATCGCGGGGGGCCACGTCCTTCAGCGACTCGCGAACGAACAGGTTGCCCCAGACCGGGGTGAAGCGGGTGGGCGCGTCGGGGTACTCGCTCCGCAGCTCGGCGGCGCCCGCCTCGGCCTCGGCCTCGCGCAGCGAGTGCACCACGATCTCGGCCGGCCGCTCGGCCAGGAGCGCGCGCGCGATCGCCGAGCCGACCAGGCCCCAGCCGCCGAGGATCAGGATCTTCGTGTCCGCGATTTCCACCCGCTACTCCTTCCCGGCCTTCGGGCCGTCGTCTCCGCTCAGGCCCACCCGGGCCAGCAGACCGGCCACCTCGGCGGGGTCGAGCCAGCGCCACTCGCCGGCTCCGAGCGGGCCGAGATCCAGGCCCGCGTACCGCGTCCTGACCAGCCGCTCCACCCGGCCGCCGCACGCCTGGACGATCCGCCGCACCTCGCGCTTCCGGCCCTCGATCAGCACGATCTCCACCCGCCGGGTCGCGCCCGCGCCCGGCGCCCGGCGGCCCGTGATCCGGGCGCGGAAGGGACCGGTCCGGCCGTCGTCGAGATCGACGCCCCGCTTCGCGCCCCGCTCCAGCGCGGCTTCGTCCAGCTCGCCGCGGACGTCCACCCGGTACTCCCGCTCGATCCCCCACCGCGGATGCATGAGCCGGTGGGCGAGCTCGCCGTGCGTCGTGAACAGGAGCAACCCCTCCGAGTCCCGGTCGAGCCGCCCCACGTAGATGAGCCGCGCGTCCGGCACTTCCGGCACCAGATCGTACACCGTGGACCGGCTGGCGGGGTCCGACCGCGCGGTCAGGTACCCCGGCGGCTTGTGGAGCGCCAGGACCAGCGCCGCCTCCGGGCCCGTCCCGGCGTGCCTCGGTTGCACCGCCTCCCCCCGGCAGGTGACCCGGTCGGCCGCCGGGTCCACCCGCGCCGACAGCTCGGTCACCACCCGGCCGTTCACCGTCACGAGGCCCGCCTCGATCAGGTCCTCGGCCTTCCGCCGCGACGCCAGCCCCGCCTGGGCCAGAAAGCGCGCGAGCCGGACCTCCCCGGCCCCGGCGGCTATTCCGTCCCGCCCTCCCCGACCTGCCGCTCGCGGTCGGCGAAGAGGATCTCCAGCTCCTCCGGTCGCGGCAGGGCGTCGAGCCCGGGCAGGCCGAAGTACTCCAGGAAGTGCGGCGTCGTTCCGTACAGGAGCGGCCGGCCGATCCCCTCGGCCCGCCCGGCCACCCGCACCAGGTCCCGGTCCACCAGCGTCCGCAGCACGCCGTCCACCGTCACGCCGCGGATCGCCTCCAGCTCGGCCCGCGTGGCGGGCTGCCGGTACGCCACGATCGCCAGCGTCTCGAGCGCCGCCTGGGTCAGCTTCGGGACGCTGGACGAGGCGAAGAGCCGCGAGACGTACGGCGCGAACTCCGGGCGGGTCACCATCTGCCACCCGCCGGCGATGCCACGGACGTGGAACGCGCGCTTCTCTCGCAGATAGTCGGCGTTCAGCTGCTCGATCGCCCCCTCCACCCGGCCGGCGGGCGCGTCCTCCAGGAGCCCCGACAGGCGACGCGTGGAGAGCGGCTCCTCGGCCGCGAAGAGGAGCGCCTCCACCAGCTCGACCAGCCGCTCCGGCGAGTCGGCGTCTTCGATCGGCTCATCCATCGGCGGCCTCGCGCGGGTAGACGTGCAACTCGCCGAAGGCGTCGCCCTGACGCAGCCGGATCTCGCCCTCCCGGACCATCTCCAGGAGCGCCACGAAGGTGACGATCCAGTGGGAGCGCGGCTCGCCGGGGACGAACAGCTCGGCGAAAGTGGTGCGGCCGCGGCGCTCCAGCAGATCCCGGACGTAGCGCACCTTCTCCTCGATCGTCACCCGGATCGGCTCCAGGTGGACGGAGCGGTCCCGCGCCTGCTGCCGCATCAGGAGCGCGAACGCCCGCAGCAGGTCGCTCAGGGACGCCCGTCGCTCCGGGTCGGGATCGGCCGGCCCGTCGGGGTCTTCCTCCACGGCCTCGCGCCAGCCGCGGGCGAACTCCAGCCGGCGGTCCGCCTCGTGGTCCCGCAGGTGGTCGGCGATCTCCCGGAACTGCTGGTACTCGATGATCTTCAGGACCAGCTCCCGGCGCGGGTCCTCCAGCTCTTCCTCGTCGTCCAGCTCGGGGCGCGGCAGGAGCATCTGGGATTTGATCCTCAAGAGCGTGGCCGCCATCAGCAGGAAGTCCCCGGCGGCCTCGAGCCGCTCCGGCGTCATGGCGTCGACGTACGCCATGAACTGCTCCGTGATCAGCGCGATCGGAATGTCCCA
>CAZUIY010000399.1:0-12385 GCA_964619975.1 uncultured Gemmatimonadales bacterium | reverse complement strand
GGATGGAGTGCTGGAGGCGGTGCCGTACGCCCAGATCGCGGTGGACTCGAGCGACCGGATGGCGCTGGCGAACCGCCCGGCGATGCGCATGTTCGAGCTCCTCCGCTCGGACCTGGGACGGCCCTTCTCGGAGATGGATCTATCGTACCGTCCGGCGGATCTGCGCCCTGTGATCGACGAGGTGCGCGCGAGCGGGCAGCGCAAGGTGCTCTCGGACGTGCGGTGGGACGCCTCCGACGGCCGCGACCTGTTCCTGGAGATCATCGTCTCGCCCGTTCTCGCCGCCGGCGGCGGCTGGCTCGGCGCCACGATCTCGTTCATCGAGATCACCGAGATCCACCGGCTGCGGGAGGAGCTCCACCGCTCCAATCAGGAGCTGGAGACGGCGTACGAGGAGCTTCAGTCGGTCAACGAGGAGCTGGAGACGACCAACGTGGCGCTCCAGGCGACGGTGGGGGAGCTGGATTCGACGAACGAGGAGCTCCAGGCGTCCAACGAGCAGCTCCAGACGATGAACGAGGAGCTCCAGACGGTCAACGACGAGATGCGGGTGGGCTCGGAGAGCCTGGTGGATTCCAACGCCTTCCTCCAGTCGCTTCTGTCGAGCCTGCGGATATCGGTGATCGTCGTGGACCCGGACCTGCGGGTGGTGAGGTGGGACGAGCGGTCGGAGGACCTGTGGGGAGTCCGGCCCGACGAGGCCATGGGGGAGCACCTGGCGGAGATCGACTTCGGGCTCCCGGTGGAAGCGATCCGGGACGAGGTCGAGGAGTGCGCGCGAGGCGACTGTGACGAGGTGGTGCGGACGCTGGAGGCCGTGAACCGGCGCGGCAAACCGTTCCGGCTGCGGCTGAGGATCGTGCCGTTCCTCGAGAACGGCGCCCGCCGTCAGGGCGCGCTCCTGCTGATCGAGGATATCGAGTGACGAACGCGGTTCGGCGCTGAGCCAGCCGGTCCGGAGCCTCAGGCGCCGCCCACGCCCGGCGGCAGGACGAACGCCCCCAGGTGGGGGCCCGGGTTGTGGAGCGACGCCCAGAGCGCCGACCCCAGGCGGTCGCGCATCCGCTCCGGCTCCACCACGGCGTCGGCGAACCCGCGCGCGGCGGCGTGGCGGGCGTCCAGCTCGCGCTCGTAGTCCTCACGCACCGCGGCGATCCGCGCCTCCAGCTCCGGACCCGGCGGCTCGCCCTTCGCCTCCAGCTCGTCGAGCTGGCGGCCGAAGGCGGCCCGCGCCGCGCTCTCCCCCTCCATCACGCCCATCCTGCCGGTCGGCAGGGTGAAGACGAAGTCGGGATCGAACCCCTGCCCCGCCATCGCGTAGTAGCCGGCTCCCGAGGCGTGGTTCACCGTCAGCACCAGCTTCGGCACGGTGGCCGTCGCCATCGCCTCCACGAACCGCGCGCCGGCGCGGATGATGCCGCTGTGCTCGGCCTCGGGACCCACCATGAAGCCGGAGACGTCCTGGACGAACAGCATCGGGGTCCGGTGGCGGTCCAGGTTCTCCAGGAAGTACGCCACCTTCTCCGCGCTCTCGGTGTAGACGATGCCGCCCAGGCGCGGCGGCGCGCCCTCGCGCGGAAACATGCCGCGGGCGTTGGCGATCACCCCGACCGGCATCCCCTTCAGCCGCCCGATCAGCGTGATCATCTCGGGCGCCCGGTCGCGCTGGAACCAGTCCCAGCGGCCCTTGTCGAGGAGGCAGTTCAGGACCTCGGTCATGTCGTAGGGCTGGCGGTGGTCCTCGGGCAGGAGGTCGTAGAGCTCGGAGGGCTCGCGGCCGGGCACGGCCGTCCAGTCGTGGACGACGCCGGCCGGCGGCGCGTACGGCAGCTCCTCCACCAGCTCGCGGATCCGTTCGATGCAGGCGGGATCGTCGGCGACCCGGTAGTGGGCCACCCCCGAGATCTCGGTGTGGACGCGGGCGCCGCCCAGCGATTCGGTGTCCACCGTCTGGCCGGTCGCCCCCTTCACCAGGTTCGGCCCGCCGAGCCCCATGAAGGATGTCCCCTCGACCATCAGGATCACGTCGGAGAGGGCCGGCAGGTACGCCCCGCCGGCGATGCAGGGGCCCATCACGGCGGCGATCTGTGGAATCCGCAGGTAGCGCCGCATGATCGAGTTGTACTGGAAAATGCGGCTGGCGCCGTACTGGCCCGGGAAGACGCCGCCCTGGTACGGCAGGTTGACCCCCGAAGAGTCGACCAGGTAGACGATCGGCACCCGGCACCGCATGGCGATTTCCTGGGCGCGGAGGATCTTCGAGATCGTCTCCGGCCACCAGGAGCCGGCCTTCACCGTGGCGTCGTTCGCCACCACCACCACCGGGCGGCCGGCCACGGTGGCGAGCCCGGTCACCACGCCGGCGGCCGGCGCCTCGCCGTCGTAGCGGTCGTACGCGATCAGGAGGCCGATCTCGAGGAAGCGGGTGCCGGGGTCCAGCAGCAGGTCGATCCGCTCCCGGGCCGTCAGCTTCCCCTGCTCGTGCTGGCGAGCGACCTTCGCCTCGCCACCGCCCTCGCGCAGGCGCGCCTCGAGCTCGCGCAGCTCGTCGGTCAGACGGCGCAGTCGGGAGGCGGGGGCGGGGGCGGAATGGGCATCGGCCACGGGCGGAGGAAGTTACGCCGCGCCCCGGCCCACGCTACCTCGCCGGCTTCGGTGAACGGCCCGGCTACGGGACCAGGACGGTGCTGCTGCCGGACTCGACCTGCCCGAGCTGGAGCGTGCCGCTGGCGGTCACGCCCGACACCTCGCTCCCCTCGTGGGCGATCGGCTGGTTCCCGCCGTTCAGCTTCACCGTCGACCCTTTCAGATTCAACGTGGAGGCCGTCTCCAGCGTCGCCGCTCCCGTCGTCTTGAAGTCCAGCGACTGCCCCGCCTCGAACTTCCCCGCCCCCGCCGCCTTGAGGAGGAGCGACTGGCCGGCCTCGAACGTGCCCTCCATGTCCGCCTCGAGCGACAGCTCCCGGCCCCGGAGCGTGATGCCCGAGCTCCCGACCTCGATCCGGGAGCCGCCCCACTCCAGCACCAGAGCGCCGCCCTCCTCGGTGAAGCCGATCATCTCCGCCGGCTCGGGAGCCGGCTCGGGGGCCGCGCGCACCCGCTGCATGTCCTCGACCTGGACGAGGAGCTGGCCGATCTGCGCCTCGAGCTCCCGGACGCGGGAGTCGAGGACGGTCGCGTCGGAGTCGCGGGCGAGCGGCTGGTCCCGCTGGGCGTGGGCCGGAAGCGCGACGAGGAGCGCGGCGAGGGCCGCGGCGAACGGGATTCGGGGCATGGTGGAGCCTCCATTCGGAAGGGGATGAACGAGGGCGACGCCGCTACTGCCTCAGCTGGCCCACGAGTCTCTCGAGCAGGTCGATCCGCCGGTTGAGCTCCACGACCATGCGGGCGTAATCGCCTGTGAATTCCCGGAAATCCCGGATGTGGGCCGCCAGGGCGTCCCCCGAGTCCGGGACCTGCGCGACCCGCTCGTCGATCATCGTCCGCACCACATCGCAGCCGCACGCGGGATCGGCGGTCCCCCCATCCGAGCGCTCGATGTCGTCCAGCCGGGACTGGAGGGCCGACAATTCGGTCGTCATCGAGGCGGCCATCGTCTCCACCTCGGTCTGCATCGTCGTCAGGCCGGTCTCCACCGCCACGAGTCGGTCGTCCTGCGGCCATGCCTCGGTGGCCGTGGCGAGAAGAGCGAGCAGGGCCGGGATCCACACGATACGTCGCACGTCCTCACCTCCGGGTGATCGGGGCGGGCTCGCCCGGACCGGGCGGACCTCCCCCTACACCACGCAGTACGGACTATCGGCGGATCACGGACCTGGCCGGGCGTAGCCGGGTGAGGTGCCGCCGCCGAAGCTGGAGGGATCCAGCTGGCGGCCGTCGAAGAAGGCGGAGATCTGCTCGGCGATGCCGCGGGGGTCCCCCTCGCGGCGGGCGGCGTTCAGCAGGGTCCAGATGTTGAACTCGTCGTGGCTGCCGAGGCTGAAGTTGACGCCGCCCCGGACCGTGTAGTAGCGGAAGAACGCCTCCCGCCGGCGGCGCCATTCGTCCTCCTCCGCCGGCCCGCTCAGCCGCTCTCCGGACGCGTCGCGGAACGGCGGCGTGAACGCCTCGTGGAACTCCCGGTTCATCGTCACCTGCCGGGCGAAGTACTCCTCCACCCCGGCGGTCCAGGTGCGGGCGCCGCTCTCGGTGAAGAAGTCGCGGACGTCGCCGGGGCCGAGGAAGTAGATCACGTCCCAGCGGCCGCCGAGGTTCGCGCCGCCGTCCTCCACCAGGATCCGGGTCCACATGCGCATGTAGTCGCCGCCGCCCGGCGGGCTCTTCCGGAAGAGCCGGTCCACGTCCACCTCCTCGCCCCGCTCCCGCGAGAGCTCGGCGGCGTGGAGGTTCATGAGGCCGGTTCCCTCCTTCGACTCCATCTGATACTGGCCCGGGTTCAGCACCCAGAAGCGGTGGCCCCACTCCTCCATGAGCCGGCGGCGCGTGTGGTCGGCGATCTCCACGTTGGTGGCGAAGTGGCCCCCGCCGCGGCCGCTGAGGGGGGTGGAGAGGAACACCATGACCGCGTCCTCGGCCCGCGCCCGCGCAATGTCCCGCTCAAGCAGCTCGACCTGCTTCTCGAACAGCGCCAGCCAGTCGCCGGTCTGCCAGCGGAAGCGGATCGGGAAGCCCGGCACGGGCTCCCCCTCGTCGAACTCCACGCCGGGCGGCAGGTCCACCGCGTCCGCCTGGCCGTGGGCCGGCGCGCCGGACCCGCCCAGGCCCGAGCCGGCGGGCTCCTGTCGTCCGTGGGCTTCTCCCTCCTCCATCATGCGACCCACGCTAGCGGCGGGAGGATCGGGGTTCAAGCGGCCACGGACTGGAGGCCCGCGCGGGCGGCCCCCCTATATTGGCCGCCGTGACCTGGGAGATCGGCTTCGTCTTCGCCGTCGTGACGGTCGCGTTCGCTCTGTTCGTGACCGAGCGCGCGCGGGTCGACGCGGTCGCGCTCGGGATCCCGGTCGCGCTGCTGGCGGCGGGCATCGTGTCGCCGCGCCAGGCGGTGGCCGGGTTCAGCGACGAGGCCACCGTGATCGTGGCGGGGATGCTGATCCTGTCGCTGGGGCTCCAGAAGACCGGGGCCGTGCAGCTGCTCGGCCGCTGGGCTGGAAGCGCGCCGCTCGGCGGGCCGCGGCTCCGGATGGCGGCGCTCTGCCTGCTGGTGGCGGTCCTGTCGGCGTTCCTCAATAATACAACAGTTGTAGTCGTCTTTCTTCCCGTCTTCATGGCGCTCTCCCAGCAGATGGACGAACCGCCGTCCCTGTGGCTGATGCCGTTGTCCTTCGCCGCCATCCTGGGCGGGACCGTGACGCTGATCGGGACCTCCACCAACGTGATCGTCTACGGGCTCGCCCGGGACCGCGGGTACGACGATCTCACGATGTTCTCGATCGCCCCGCTGGGGTTGATCTACCTGGCGGTCGGGATGACCTACCTGCTGACGATCGGCTACCGGTTGCTCCCGCGCCGCGCCTCCGCGATGGACCTGTCGGGCCGCTACGCCGAGCGCTCGTTCGTGACCGAGCTGCGGGTGGAGAGCGACTCGCCGGCGGCGGGTAAGTCCCTGGCCGATCTCGACTGGCGGGCCCGGCACGACGTCACCGTGATGGGCCTCTCGCGGGGGGACCACGTCACCTACAGCCTGGGCGGCCGGCGGCGGATCCGCGCGGGCGACGTCCTGTTCGTCCGCGGTGACACCGACGACCTGCTGGAGCTGGCGGCCCGCGAGAAGCTCTCCACCCTGGCGCAGAGACGGGCGCCCGGCGACGCCGCGGCCGAGGCGACGGAGGCGGCCGAGGCGGCGCGGATGGTCGAGATCTTGATCGGGCCGCGGTCGCCACTGGCCGGCCGAACGCTCGAGGACGTGCGGTTCCAGCAGCGGTGGGACGCCACCGTCCTCGCCGTCCAGCACGAGGGGCGGAACGTCCGCGGGCGGATCTCCCGCGCCCGCATCCTGCCCGGGGACCTGCTCCTGGTGCACGGCCCGCCGGAGTCGCTGGCGGCGATCGCCGACGAGCCCGGGTTCATCCCGCTGGGCGAGGTGGCTCCTCCGGCCGGGCCGCGGCCGCGCGCGCTGGTGGCGCTGCTCTGCCTGATCGGGGTGGTGGTGGCCGCGGGAACCGGCGTGGTGGGGATTCTCCACGCGGTCCTTCTGGGGGTCGGCGCCATGCTCTTCACCGGGTCGGTCCGGGTCGAGGAGATCTACGCCGAGATGGACTGGATGATCGTCTTCCTGCTGGCGGGCGTGATCCCCCTCGGCATCGCGATGGACCAGACGGGCGGCGCGGCCTGGATCGGCGCCAACCTGGCGGACTGGCTGGGCGGGTACGGTCCGACCGCGGTGGTGGCCGGCTTCTACGTGGCCACGATGGTGCTGACCGCGGTCATGTCGAACGCGGCGACCGCCGTCGTCCTGACGCCGATCGCGATCCTGACGGCGGAGAGCCTGGGGATGAACCCCTACGCGCTCCTGGTGGCGATCATGTTCGCGGCCTCGTGCGACTTCCTGACGCCCATCGGCTACCAGACGAACACGCTGATCTACGGCCCCGGCGGCTACCGCTTCTCGGACTACCCCCGCGTGGGCGGCATTCTGAGCCTGCTGCTGCTGGTCACCGCCTCGCTCCTGATCCCGGTCTTCTGGCCCTCCTGAGGCGCGGGAGTCGGCGGGGCGTATATTCGGGCGCCCGGCTGTCGCCCCTCTCACCCGCGAGCATCCGATGACCTGGGAAATCGCCTACGTCTTCGCCGTGGTCGCGGTCGCGCTGATCCTCTTCGTGACCGAGAAGTTCCCGGTGGACCAGGTGGCGATCGGAATTCCGGTCGCGCTCTGGGCCGGGGGCGTCCTGGACGCGGGCCAGGCGGTCTCCGGCTTCAGCAACGTGGCCACGATCACGGTGGCCGCCATGCTGGTGATGTCGCTGGGTCTGGTGAAGACCGGCGCGGTGGCGACGCTGGGCCGGTGGGCGCAGAACGCGCCGCTGGGGGGTCGGCGGCGGCGGCTGGCGGTCCTCTGCTTCGTGGTCGCGGGGGTCTCCCCCTTCCTCAACAACACGGCGGTCGTCGTCGTGTTCCTGCCGATCTTCCTGGCGGTCGCCCATCAGGCGGACGAGCCCCCGTCCACCTATCTGATCCCGCTGTCGTTCGCCGCCATCCTCGGCGGCACGGTCACGCTGATCGGGACCTCCACCAACCTGATCGTCTACGGGATGGCCCGGGCCCGGGGCTTCGACGAGTTCTCGATCTTCTCGATCGCTCCGCTGGGGCTCGTCTACGTGGCGGTCGGCCTCACCTACCTGCTGACGGTGGGCCGGCTGCTCCTGCCCCGGCGGGAGGGACAGACGGACCTGGCGGGCAAGTACGACGTCCGGGACTTCCTGACGGAGCTCCGGGTGACGGCGGCCACCCCGTCGGCGGGCCGCACGTTCGCCGACGTCCGGTGGGGCGAGGAGTACGGGGTATCTGTGGTGGGCGTCCAGCGGGGCGACCGCGCCATGTGGGGGCCGGTGGCCACGCGGCGGGTGACGCCGGGAGACCTGCTCTACGCCCAGGGGCACCCCCAGAACCTGCTGAAGCTGGCGCGCCGCGAGCACCTCGAGACACCCGGCGGGGTGGAGTCGGACACGCCCGCCGGCATGCTGGGCGAGAAGGCCAGGCTGGCGGAGATCCTGATCGCCCCGACCTCGCCGGTGATCGGGCGGACGCTCAAGGAGAGCCGCTTCCAGCAGTTCTACGACGCCACGGTCCTGGCGGTCCAGCACCACGGGCGAACGGTGCGCGGGCGGCTGGCCGACGTCCGCCTGGAGCCGGGCGACCTGCTGCTGGTGCACGGCACCGGCCCGGCACTGGAGGCGCTGGCGGACGTGAAGGGGTTCGTGCCGCTGGGCGAGGTGCAGGCGCCGCGCGGCCCGCGCCCGCGAGCCCTGGTGGCGGTGGTGATCCTGCTGGGGGTGGTGACCCTGGCCGGGTTCGAGATCGTATCGATCATGCCCGCCGCCCTGACCGGCGTGGTCCTCATGGTGTTCTCGAACTGCGTGCGGCTGGACGAGATCTACCAGGAGCTCGACTGGATGGTGGTGTTCCTGCTCGCGGGCGCGATCCCGCTCGGGGTGGCGATGGACCAGAGCGGCGCGGCGGAGTGGCTGGGGCACCTGGTGGCCGGCACGTTCGGCCCGTTCGGGCCACGTGCGGTGGTGGCGGCCTTCTATCTCATGACCTCGATCATGACATCGATCATGTCGAACAACGCCACCGCCGTGGTCATGACGCCGATCGCGCTCCTGACGGCGGCGGACCTGGAGATGAACCCGTACGCGCTTCTGGTGGCGGTCATGTTCGGCGCGTCGGCCGAGTTCATGACGCCGATCGGGTACCAGACGAACACCCTGATCTACGGCCCCGGCGGCTACAAGTTCTCGGACTACGCGCGGGTGGGTGCGCCGCTCAACCTGCTGTTATTGACCACGGCGACGATTCTGATCCCGATCTTCTGGCCGTCTTGATTTCAGGTCGGGTCGTGAGGGGGGTCGGCGGCGGACGGACGAAGGCCTCCACGGGGGACCGACCTTCGGCGGATGACACTACGGTCCTCGGTATTCTCCGGGAACGTTCGTGCCTGGACGGCCGTCCGGTGGGAAGTCCCCCGAGGAGCCCTCCGCCCGCCCGCCGCCGCCCTCACGCTCACGGCGAGACCCAGCGAGACGCCCGAGGAGCGGGCCGGCGAGACTCTGAGAACCGCGGCGTGTCGAGACAGCGCGGCCGCTGCGGCTCGAGGGTCTGCCGCGCGCTCGGGGGCGGCGCGGCCGGTCGGGGTGGGCCGCGGGGGACTTCCCGCCGGACGGTCGAACGTCACAGATGTCGCTGGAGAATCACCGGAGACCCGGGTGTCATGCACGAAATTTGGCGCCCCCGTGGACCATCCCGACCGGTCTCGCCGGCCCCCCTCAGCACGCCGTAGGACGACTAGACCGGCTCCTCCCGCAGACATCCTCGTGCCGTGATGTCCCTGAGCGTGCCCGGACGGACCAGGAGCCCTCGGGGGCTCTTCCGCTGGACCGCCCCGTGCTCCTCCAGGTCCCGCAGGACGGTGGAGGTGTGGGGGCGGCTGGCTCCGATGATCTTGGCCATCGCTTCGTGCGTGAGGGGGTAGGAGAGCGGAACCAGCTCGTCGACCGGGGCCGGGTTGGAGGCGAAGTCCAGCAGGAGCTGGCTCAGCCGGACCGGAACCTCGGACGACATCGCCGCCAGCATCCGACCCGTCTGCTGCTCCAGCCGGCGGGTGAACGCGCGCGTCACCGCCACCATTATCTCGGGGTGCTCCTCGCACACCCGCAGGAACTCGCCCTTGGCGATGGCCAGAACCCGCACCGGGGTCATCGCCACCACCTCGTACGCGTTCTCACCGGGGTCCTCCTCCCGGAGGAGGCGGGAGCCCATCAGGTCGCCGGGCCGGTACACGTAGACGATCCGCTCCACGCCGTTGGCGGAGCTCCCGACCATCTTGGCGAGCCCCTCGACGAACATCATGATCCGGCTGGGCTCCTGGAGGAGCCCCACCAGCCGGCCGTCGCGCTCGCAGGTGGTCTCGCGGAGCCGCTCCGCCAGCGCGATCCGCGCCGGGGCGGGCAGCTCGTCGAGCGCGGGAATGCGATCGAGGAGATCGATGTCGATCATGCGTGGGCTCCCTGGGGACCGTGAGCGCGCCCCCGGCGCGGAGTCGCGTGGGCGTCGGGTCGCCGGCTAGTACCGATCACGCCCGCAAAAGGTCCGGCGGGGAGAAAAAAAGGGCGCGGACCGATTCGGCCCGCGCCCCTGGAATCACTCGGCCACCGTCGTTCGCTAGAACGCCGCCGCCACCTCGGGCCGCAGCGTCGACTCCGCGTCCGGCATCTCTCCCAGGTCCACGATCTCCTTGAGACGGCTGGGGCGGACGAGCAGCCCCTTGTGGCTCTTCCGCTGCACCGCCCCCAGACCCTCCAGGTCCCGCAGGACGGTGGAGGTGTGGGGCCGGCTGGCGCCGACGATCTGCGCCATCGACTCGTGCGTCAGCGGATACGACAGCGGCACCAGGTCCGCCCGCTTCGAATCGCCCTCGCGGGCGAACTCGAGCAGCAGATGGCTCAGCCGGACCGGCACCTCGGAGGAGGTGGCGGCCATCATGCGGTCGGTCATCGCCGCCAGCAGGCGGGAAACCTCGCGCGCCAGGGTCAGGATGATGGCGGGATGCGACCGGCCCACGATCAGCAGGTCGCGGCGGCTGATCGCCAGCGCCTTCCCCGCGCTCATGGCGGTGGCCTCGTAGTCCTGCTGGAAGTTGTCGAGCAGGACGCTCGGTCCCACCAGGTCGCCGGGCCGATGGACGTACAGGATCCGCTCGTGGCCGTTGGCGGACACGCCGACCAGCTTCACCAGACCGTCCGTCAGGACGGCGAGGCGCTGCGGGGGCTGTCCGAGTGGGATCAGCCGGTCGCCCGGCTTGAACTCGATCTCGCGAGCGGTCCTGGCCAGCGCCTCGCGGGCGGCCGGCGGCAGGGAACTCATCGGAAGGGCGGTATCGATCGTATCGAGCGTGACGGTCATGGAGTCCTCTCCTTTGAGTCGTCGTCGCTTCCTCGTGCTCATCGTGCTATGCAACGACCGGACCAGTCGGGCTGTCCCCGGGGAGGCGGCTCTGCGCCCGGGTCCGGTGGCTTCCGGGGGGGACAGCTGCCGTCCGCGAATCAGGACATGCCCCCGGCACCTTCAATCTTACCACAGCTTGTGAATCCGGACAAGGATTGTCTGCACTGGGCTTCCCGCTGGGCATCCGTCCCCATCCGGACCTCGATCGTACGTCATTTCCGGTCAGTCGTCAGTCATCCATCGTACGCGCTGACCGGCAGCCGCTGGACAACCCCCCCGCGTGGCCGCTATACAGGAGCCCATGCTGGAGCGATGGCCGCTGTTCCGCCAGATCCGCGACCGGGCCGACGGCACCGGCGCCGAGTCGATGAGCCCGGCCACCCGGGCGCTCGCGGCGCGGACCGACGGCGCCCGGGCGGCCCGCTCGGTCTGCCCGTACTGCGGGGTCGGCTGCGGCCAGCTCGCGTGGCACAAGGACGGCGAGCTCCTGTCGATCGAGGGGGACCCCGAGAGCCCGATCAACCAGGGGACGCTCTGCCCCAAGGGGGCGGCTTCCCACGAGCTGATCACCCACTCCGGACGGCTGACCCGGGTCCGCTACCGCGCCCCGTACGCCACGGAGTGGAGCGAGATCGGCCTGGACGAGGCGATGGACCGGATCGCCGACCGGGTG
This sequence comes from uncultured Gemmatimonadales bacterium, assembly GCA_964619975.1. Taxonomy (GTDB): domain Bacteria; phylum Gemmatimonadota; class Gemmatimonadetes; order JACCXV01; family JAHWKZ01; genus DATLFF01. The sequence goes on along the minus strand of CAZUIY010000399.1, from coordinate 1,053 downwards.
TGGGAGTCCCGCCGCCGCACGTCCGTGGAACGGGCCGACGACGGCGAGCGGATCGGCCACACGACGGGAATCGCCCATCTGGGCGGCGCCACGCTGGACAACGAGGAGAACTATCTCATCAAGAAGCTCTTCACCGGCGGCCTCGGCATGGTCGCGGTGTCGAACCAGGCCCGAATATGACACTCGAGCACGGTGCCCGGTCTGGGCACCTCCTTCGGACGGGGCGGGGCCACCACGGCGCAGCAGGACCTGGCGAACGCCGACTGCGTGCTGATCCAGGGCTCGTCCATGGCCGAAGCGCATCCGGTGGGGTTTCGCTGGGTGATGAAGGCGCGCGAGCGGGGCGCCACCGTGATCCACGTGGACCCGCGGTTCTCGCGGACCAGCGCTATGGCGGACCTGTGGGTGCCGATCCGCGCCGGGGGTGACCTGGCGTTCCTGGGCGGGCTCGTCCGCCACGTCATCGAGCACGGCCACGTCTTCCGCGAGTACGTCGTCCACTACACGAACGGTTCGGCGATCCTGAAGGAGGAGTACCGGGACGCGGAGGACCTGGACGGGCTCTTCTCCGGCTGGGACCCGGAGCGCGGGACCTACGACACGAGCTCATGGCGCTACGAAGGGGACGACCTCGGCCGGCCGCGGCGGGACATGACGCTCGAGCACCCGCGGTGCGTGTACCAGATCCTGCGGCGGCACTTCGCCCGCTACACGCCGGAGGCGGTGGAGCGGGTGGCGGGGGTGCCGCCGGAGCTGTTCGAAAAGGTGGCAGAGGCGCTGACCGCCAACTCCGGGCCCGAGCGGACGAGCGCCATCTGCTACGCGGTGGGGTGGACCCAGCACTCCAAGGGGGTCCAGGTGATACGGGCGGCGGCCGTCCTCCAGCTCCTGCTGGGGAACGTGGGCCGGCCGGGCGGCGGCATCCTGGCGCTCCGCGGCCACGCCTCGATCCAGGGCTCGACCGACATCCCGACCCTGTTCGACATCCTGCCCGGCTACCTGTCGATGCCCCGTGCCGGGCGCGGCGAGGCGCGCCTGGCAGGGTGGCTGGAG
>CAZUIY010000398.1:0-3304 GCA_964619975.1 uncultured Gemmatimonadales bacterium | reverse complement strand
TCCGCCCGGTCACGACGCTCTTCACGACGGTATTCGCGGATTTGATCCGGGTGCGCTAGTGCCCACACGTCCGGACGAAGTTGCTCGTAGTCCGTGCTGCCCGACAACAGTGCGTCCAAGACGCCCTTCACATACGAACTCACGTCCAAGTCATTACGCAATGCACTGCTCACCAACGTCATCAGATCCGCCGCACGCCCACCCGCCGCGATGCTCCCAATAAATAGCCAGTTCTTTCGGCCAACCGCAACTTGCTTCATTAACTGCTCGGCGTCGTTGTTGTCGATGGGGATGTCACCGCTGGTGAGATACAACTGCAGCGCATCCCACTGATTGTTCAAATAAGCCACCGCCTTCCCCATCGCTTCCTTCGGCAACAAGCTCTTCACCACCGCGCTGTCCAAGTAAGCTCGCATCCGATCCCACACCGGCTTCGCCTCCCGCTGACGAAGCTCCAGCCGCGCCTCGTTGCTCAGCGACTTGCCGCGATCCTCGATGTCGTACAACTCCTGATACATCGCCAGCAACACGCTCGCCACCACCGGATGATTCGTGCGAGCATCAAAGATCTTGCGACGGGCGTGCGAGTTACAAGCGCCGCGCTGCACCAAGCCCTCGCTGCGCAGCGTGATCCCTTGATAACCCGAATAACAATCCGCCATGATCGTGCCGGCGTAATCGCTCGCGATCAAGAACTCGTCCGGTCCATCTCTGTGGCGGCTGACCGTAAAGTCGAACACGTTCAACGGCACATGCACACCGCGATAAGCCCACATCTTCGCGCCAACACTCGGGGCGCCTTTCGCACGAGCGGCCGTCAATACTTCGTGAATGCGCTGGCTGCGCGGGTCATTCGGATCGACGGGCGGAATGTCTTTCGGCAGCAGCAGCGTCACTCCCGTGTCGTCCGTGCCAATCACCGTATCTTCGCGAACGCAGTCGGCGAAGTACCTCGCCAACGGTGCGATCAGCGACGCCGCCTGCATCATGATGTTTAGCAACGTGCTACGCGAAGGCGTCCAGCCACTGCTGGCGAACCAATCTTGCTCGCGGTAGATCGGCAAGTGATAGCCGTACTTGCCGGTGATGATCTCGGCCGCGATCGAAGTGTCGTAGCGATTCCCTTCCACCAAGCCGACCGCTCGTTCCGGACTCGTCACGCCACACTCCGGTGCTTTCGAGCAAGCGAACTTCGGATAGACCGTGACGCGAACTTTCAGTTGCGGTCGCACATACTCGAGCGATTCCACGCGGTCGTGGCCGATGAGTTCTCGCGGACCGTGTGTTTCACAGTTCTGCTGTTCGTCCGTCGCTTCCGCTTCGACTTCGTAACGCGGAATATGAGCAGGAAATTGTTCATTGCGAGGTTTCTTGGGCTTCGCTTGTTTCTTGCGAATGTGCTCGGCGATGATGAGGTCATCGGCGGCGGCTTGCTCTTGCTTCGCGTCTTGAAGGCCCTCGACCGCGTCGTGAACTTCGTCGCTGTCGCCCAAGTCGAGCTTGAGCTGATTCGGATCCTCGAGATAACGCTCGCTACGACGACTGAAGGCCAGCTTGAGCAAGTAATCGATTTCGAGTTTCTGAGCGAGATGCTTGTCTTCGAGTTCAGCGTACTTCTGCTCCCACTCCGCGAGGCTGATGGCCAGTTGCTCGACCAGCGTTTGGCAAGCTTGCAAGTTATCGGGCATGGCCAGTACATCACTCATGGCCGCTTAGTGTATCGCTATTTTCAAATCGCGCAAGTCCTCTTTCAACCATCTCGACAAAAAAAATAAGACAAGTGTTTTGGTCCACATCAAGCGACCAAGCACTTGTCTTTGTGATGTTGTTTTGCGAGCGAGTTATCAGCGTCCGCGGGACACGATTCGGTTCGGTATCAAGCGACTTGTTGAAAGCGTTTTCTGCGTTGGACTGACTGCAGCGAGACACCGCTGAGAATCATCGCCAGTTGCGTGGCATCGATTTGCATCACCGGTTCATCGCCGCCTGCGCGAAGTTGCTCGAACGTGCCGGCTTCGAGTCGCTTGTACCAGATCGCCAAACCGTCGCGGTCCCAATACAAGATCTTGATCGAATCGCGTTTACGATTGACGAACAAGAACAAGCTGCCATCGGTCGGCTCGCGAGCGAACGCTTGCCGGATGATGCCGCTCAATCCGCAGAAGCTCTTTCGCATGTCGGTGGGCGTGGTGCAAAGGAAGATTGGCTGGTGCGTGGGTAGGGCGATCATCGTGTGCCTCCTACGTCGTCGGCCGTCCGTGAAAGGTGCTCGTCGCGGAGCCTGGCATCTTCGCGCATGACAGAGCGGATGATGGCGTGAATGACGGGCGAGTCGTCGGCGGGCAGTTCGATGCGAGTGCCCCCGGCGAGTACGACGGCAGCAGGCGTCTCGGGCGTGTGACACGTCGTCTCTTGCTCTTGCACGAGTTGCAGGGGAATGAATTGTGGGCCTTTGTTGGTGCCACCTGCAGCGTTAGCACGGGGTGCGGCTGTGCGAGGCTTCTTCTTGGTGGAGTGACCAGCGACGTCCAGCTTGGCACGCCACTGATAGAAAGAGGCGACCGAGACACCTTCGTCCAGGCAGAACTGCCGCACGGAGCCGTGAAAGGCCTGAAACTTGAGCAAACGTCGTTGCCATTGCAATCGCAGTGCAGGATCGGGAACACGTGACATCAGCGGATCTCCTTCGAGCCAGAGTGAAAGAAACCCGTCAGCCTAAACCAGACGTCAAGAGTGGTGCTGGTGCGCGCTTACAACATGCTCGCCGACCGCAACAACAAAGGCATTATTACCGAACCCGAGCGAGAGGAACTGGAACGCTATTTGCGCGTTGGCAGTGTCATCAACATCGTCCAGGCAAAGGCGCGCATGTCGCTAAAGAACTCGGGGTCGCCGGGCTAATGTCATGGCAAAATCGCGGCGCCAACGCATTATAAACCGCGCCCTCGGATGCTGTGAGTATTGCCAAATGCCCGACGAGTACGATGTCCGCACGTTCCAAGTCGACCACATCCGCTCGCAAAAGCACCGTGGTCCGACGGTTCTCTCGAACCTGTGCTACAGTTGCCTCCCCTGCAATTCGTATAAAGGTTCGGACGTTTCCGGCTACGATCCGGAATCCGGCGAATTGGTCCCTTTATTCAATCCGCGGGCTCAAGACTGGTGTGAGCACTTCGCGTGGAACGGCCCGGAACTTACGGGCAAATCGCGCACCGGCCGTGCGACGATTACGCTGCTGCGCATTAACGACGCCGATCGCGTCGCGCACCGCCGCATGCTGATGGTTGCCGATGTCTTCCCGCCG
>CAZUIY010000397.1:0-7424 GCA_964619975.1 uncultured Gemmatimonadales bacterium | reverse complement strand
GCGCCTCCGGGCGCTGAAGGCGTCCGTCGACGTGGTGACGCTCTCCGCTACGCCGATCCCGCGGACCCTGCAGATGAGCCTGATGGGGCTCCGCGAGATGAGCCTGATCGAAACGCCGCCGCGCGACCGGACGCCGATCGTCACCTGGGTGGCGGAGTTCGACGAGGCCCTGATCGAGGAGGCGATCCGCCGCGAGGTGGACCGGGGCGGGCAGGTGTTCCTGGTGCACAACCGGGTGCAGTCGATCGACGCGATCCGTAGTATGGTGGAGCGGCGGGTACCGGAGCTCTCCGTGGCGGTGGCCCACGGGCAGATGAAGGAGCGCGACCTCGAGGCGGTCATGGTGCGGTTCTTCCACGGCGAGATCGACGTCCTGGTCTGCACCGCGATCGTGGAGAGCGGCCTCGACGTGCCGACGGCGAACACGATCCTGATCAGCCGGGCCGACCGGTTCGGGCTGGCCGAGCTCTACCAGCTCCGGGGTCGCGTCGGGCGTTCGCACCACCGGGCCTACTGCTACCTGCTGACGCCGCCCCGGTCCACGATGACGGAGGACGCCGAGAAGCGGCTCCGCGTGATCGAGGAGCACACCGAGCTCGGCGCCGGCTACCGGATCGCCCTGCGCGACCTGGAGATGCGCGGCGCCGGCAATCTGCTGGGTGCCGACCAGTCCGGCTTCATCGCGGCGGTCGGGTTCGAGACGTACCTGCGGCTCCTGGAGGAGACGGTGGGCGAGATCTCGGGCGAGACCGGGACGGCCCGGCCGGCTCCGCCGGAGACGGCGTACGACGCCGACGCGTTCCTGCCGGAGGGGTACGTCCCCGACCCGCAGCAGAAGCTGGCGCTCTACCGCCGGCTCTCGCGGCTCCGGGATCCCGCCGGGATCGACGACTTCGGCCGCGAGCTGGAGGACCGCTACGGCCCGCTCCCGGCCGAGGCCGCGCACCTGGTGGCGGCCGCCCGGCTGAAGGCGCTGGGAACGGCCGCCGGGCTCTCGCGCCTCCGCGTCCGGCCGAAGGACGCGACCGCCGAGCTCCGCTGGCCGCGGGAGGCGGAGCCCCGGATGAAGGACGTGCACGCCACCGCCGGCGACCGGGGGGTGGAGGTGGAGGTCCGGTCCGTCCGGCCGTTCCACCTGCGGGTCGCGGCCCCCGACGCGGCGATCCTGCTGGAATCCCTCGCGGCGATCCTGGAGGCGGCCGGCGGGGCCGCGCGTCCCCCGGCTCCGGCGGCGGCGGGCCGTGGCTGAGCCCCGCCGCCCCGAGGCGGCCGGCGTGGCCGCGCTCCTCCTGATGGGGATGGGCGTGGCGGTCCTCTTCCCCACCCTCGACGTCGGCTACGTCTCGGACGACTACCCCCACATCGCCGCCCTGGAGGCCGGCGCTTCGCCCTTCGACCCGATGCCGGCGGGGACCGGCACCTACGTGCGGCCGCTGCTGATGGCCAGCATGGCCGCCGAGCGGGCGCTCTGGCCCGGGGACGCCGCGCCGCTCCACCACGCGGTCAACCTGGCGATCCACCTGGCGGCCGCGCTCCTCCTGTGGGCCCTGGTCCGCCGGCTCCGGCCGCGCGAGCCGGCGGACCGGCCGGCGGCCGATCCGGGGGCCCTGTTCGCGCTCGGGGTGGCGGGCCTCTTCCTCCTCCATCCGGTGCAGGTGGACGACGTGGCGTGGATCGCCGGCCGCCAGGACTCGCTGGTCGGCCTGGCGCTCCTGGCGGGCGTCCTGGGGGTGGCGGCGTGGTCGCGGGGCGGCCCGAAGGCGTGGCTGGCGCTGCCCGTGGCGGGGCTCCCGGTGGCGCTCCTCGCCAAGGAGTCGGGGGTGGTCTACGCCCCGTCGCTGGTCCTGGCGTGGGCCGCGATGGCGCGCGCCGCGCCCGTCGACCCGGGTCGTGGCCGGCCACTCGCCTGGCTCCTGGCGGGGCTCCTCGCGGCGACCGCGGCGTGGATGGCGTGGGTGGCCGCGCGCTTCTACGACGCCAGCCGGCTCCCCGCCTCCGGAGGGCTCCGCGAGGCGGCGGAGGTCCTCCTCACGTTCCCCGCGCTTCTGGTCGCGCCGCACCGGCAGACGTTCCTGATCGAGGTGTACCGGGCCCACCCCTGGATCCTCCCCGTCGGGCTGGTGGTGGTCCTGGCGGCGGCGATGGTGCTGGCGCTGACGGCGCGCCGGGCCGGGTCGCTGGGGTTGCTGGCCCTCCTGGCGGGCCTGGTCCTCCTGCAGCTCGCGCCGTACGTCGTGGCGGGCGGCCTGAACGGCCGCCGGGCCTACGTCCCGCTGGCCGCGCTCGCGATCGCCCTCGCGCTGGCGGGCCGGCGCTGGCCCGCGCTGGCCCGGCGCGCGGCGCCTGCGCTCGTGGTGCTGGCCGCCCTGGCCGCCGTCCCCTCGGCCGCCCACGCGGGAAGCTGGGGCCGCGCGGGACGCCTGGCCGACCGATGGTGCGAGAGCTTCCGCCGGGTGGCCACGTGGCCGCCGGACGCGCCGTACGCGCTGGCCGCCTGGCCCTACGCCCTGGGCGAGGTGCCGGTCTGGTCCAACGACGCCGCCGCCGCGCTCCACCACTGCCGGACCGGCCGCTTCGCCATGCGGGACGACGTCGTCCTGGGCGCTCCCCTCTACAGCCGCGGCCCCCTGCCCGACCGACCGGTGGTGTCGGCCGTCCGCCCGGCGGCGGACCGGATCCGGCTGGAGGTCCGGGGGAGCGCGTTCCGGGTCCGTCCGATCCGCTCGCCGGACGCGGCGGACCCCGACCTCGAGCGCTCCGGCGACATCATCGCCGTGACGGTGGAGGCGCCCGATTCCCTGCCCGCCGTCTGGTTCGACGGCACCGCCTTCCAGCGGCTCGCCGGAACCCCTTCGCCCGACGGCGGGTATGGCCCCTGAGCCGCCCGCGGATCGCTTGCGGCCCGTCCGGCCGGGCTCTATCGTCTTTCGACCCGACCCGATGATCGAATCCCGGATACCCATAAAAGGAGAACGGTCCCGGCCATGAGGCCCGAGCAGATCTTCCCGTCCCGTCGCGATTCCGCTTCCGCCGTCCGCCGCTTCCCGATCGCCGTCCGCACGGCCGCCGCGGTGCTGCTGGCCATCGCCACCGTCCTGGCCGCCGCGCTTCTCGGCTGCGGATCGGACGAGCCCGGAACCACCGTCGTCGCCCAGGTGGGAGACGAGACCCTCACTGTGAACGAGGTCGCCGACTACATGGTCCGCGCCGGCCGTACGGCCGACGTGGAAGGAGTGCGCACCGCGGTCGACGATCTGATCGACATCGAGCTCCTCCGGCAGCGGGCCCACGCCGAGCACGTGCTGACCGCGGCCGAGAGCCTCCAGATCCGGGAGCTCGAGGAGATCGCTCTGATCAACCAGTTCCGCGAGGACGTGGTCTGGGCCACCGTGGACATCGACGAGGCGCAGCTGCGCGAATGGTACGAGGAGAACGTCACCGAGGAGGCCCGCGCGCGGCACATCCTGGTGCGCGTGGAGCCGACGGCCACCGAGCCGGAGAGGGCGGCGGCCCGCGCGAAGGCCGATTCGCTGCTCGAGCTGGCGCAGGGCGGCGAGGATTTCGCGGCCCTGGCGCGCGAGAACTCGGAGGATCCCGGCAGCGCCCAGAACGGCGGCATGATCGACTGGTTCGGCCGCGGGCAGATGGTGGAACCCTTCGAGGACGCGGTCTTCGCCAACCCCGTCGGTGAGGTCGTCCCCGAGGTGGTCGAATCGCCCTTCGGCTTCCACGTGATCCAGGTGGTGGAGCGCCGGCGCCGGCCGTTCGAGGATCTGCGCGAGGAGATCGAGGACCAGCTCGCGGGCCCCGGCCGGCAGGAGGCCGAGCAGGCCTACGTCACCCGGCTCATGGAGACGAGCGCGATCCAGTTCGCGGAGGACAACGTGGACCGGCTGATCGAACTCGTCCGGACGGAAACCGATCCCACCGCCGAGGAGCGCGACCTGCCGCTCGCCACCTACACCGGCGGCCAGATCACGCTGGGCGAGATCCACGGAGTCTTCCGGGTCCTGCCCGAGGGGAACCGCCGCGCCATCGCCCAGCTCGACCAGCAGGGGATGATCGCGGCGCTCTCCTCCGTCGTCCGCCAGCGCCTCCTCATGGCTGGCGCGGAGCGCGAGGGCGTGGAGCTCGACACGGTGCGGCAGGGCCTGCTCGAGGAGCAGGTGGACGCGCTCTACATGGAGGCGTACCTGCGCGCCGTCGCCGCGCGCCAGCTCGAGGTGAGCGACGAGGTCGCCCGGCAGTACTACGAGGAGCACCGCGAGTTCTACCAGGGGCAGTCGTTCGAGGAGGCCTCCGAGGCGATCAAGGAGGTCCTGCAGACGCAGGCGATGCAGACGCTGAGCGCGCCCGACGCCCAGCGCCAGCTGGTGACGGCGGTCGCCGATTCGCAGCGCCAGCAGGTCGAGGTGACGGTGAATGAGGACACCTTCGACGACGTGGTGGACCGGGTCCTCGCGATGCACGAGGAGCAGGGCACGGAGGCGCCGGAGGAGGCCCCGCCGGCCCCTGGCGCGACGCCCGTGCCCCCGGGCGGCCAGACCGCTCCGGCGCCCGATCCGACGGCGGCGCCCGACCCGACGGCGGCGCCGGGCGACGCGGGCGCGGCCGCCGGCGATCCGCCCGCTCCGGCCGCGGAGACCGATGCGCCGTAACCCGCTCCCGCTCGCGCTCCTGGCCGGACTCGTCCTGGCGGCGGCGCCGCTCCGGGCGCAGGGGCCGTCGGACCGGATCATGGCGGTGGTGGGCGGCGATCTGCTCCTGCTGTCGGAGTGGAACGAGCAGTCGCTGGTCCTGGCGGGACAGCTCGGGATCGAGCCGCAGAGCGAGCCGTTCCAGGACCTCGCCCGCCAGGCGTTCGACCAGATGATCCGCGACATGGTGATCGTGGCGGCCGCCGAGCGCGACACGCTGATCCAGGTTCCGGAGGAGCGGGTCATCGAGGAGGTCGACGCCGAGATCGCCCGGATCCGGGAGCGGTTCCCGTCCGAGGCCGAGTTCCAGCGCCAGATCCGCCAGAGCCAGTGGGGCACCGTGGCCGCCTACCGGGCCGACCTGCAGGAGCGGAAGCGCGCGGAGCTCCTCGGCCAGGCGTATCTGGAGCGGCACAGCGCCCTGCTCGAGCCGGGGCCGGTGGACGACGCCGCCGTCCGCGCCTACTGGGAGGAGCACGAGGAGAGCTTCGGCGCCGCGCCCACGCTCATCCGCTTCGACGAAGTGCCGATCACGGTGTCCGCCACCGCGGAGGCCCGCCAGGCGGCGCTCGAGGAAGCCGAGCGCGTGCTCGGCGAGATCGAGGCCGGGGGCGACTTCGCCACGCTGGCCCGCCAGTTCTCCGACGACTCGGCCAGTGGCCGGGAGGGCGGCGATCTGGGATGGTTCGGCCGCGGCCCCATGGTCCCCTCGTTCGAGGAGGCCGCCTTCGGCGCCACGCCCGGACAGGTGGTGGGGCCGGTGGAGTCTCCCTACGGCTGGCACCTGATCCAGGTCCTCGACCGGCGCGAAGAGGAGATCCGCGCCCGGCACGTCCTGATCGCCTTCGAGATGGGCCCGGCCGACCAGGACCGGGCTCGCGTCGAGGCGGAATCGGTGCGCTCGGCGATCGTGGCCGGGGCCGACGTGGACAGCCTGCAGATGGCGCGGATGCCGGGCGACGGAGAGGGCGGCGAGACGTACGAGCTGCCGGCGAACCAGCTCCCGCCCGCCTACGCCCAGGCCCTGCAGGATCTGGAGCCGGGCGGATCGGCGGTGGTCCAGACGCCAACCGGCTTCAGCGTCATCGTCCTCCGCGGCACGACCGGCGGAGAGCCGTTCACCTTCGAGGAGATGGCGCCCCGCATCCGGCGGCAGATCGCCCAGGAGTCGGCCGAGCGGGCGTTCGTGGAGCGGCTGCAGGAGCAGGTGTACGTGGACATCCGCGTTCCCCCGGAGGAAGTCCTGTGACGGCCCGCCGCGGCTCTCCCGCAGGGCCGTGATCCGGTTCGAGGGCGTCTCCAAGGTCTATCCCCGGACGGGCCACGCCCTCCGGGACCTCACGTTCCACCTCCGCAAGGGTGAGTTCGCCTTCGTGACAGGCCCCTCGGGCGCCGGCAAGACCACCCTGGTCAAGCTGGTGACGATGGAGGAGCGGCCGACCGACGGCGTGGTGCGGGTGTCGGGATACGCGTCGAACAAGATCCGCCGCCGCGAGGTGCCGCTCCTCCGTCGCCGACTGGGGATCGTCTTCCAGGACTTCCGTCTGGTGAAGACCCGGACGGCGCGCGAGAACGTGGCGTTCGCCCTCGAGGTCACCGGCGCGGCGCCGGAGCAGATCAAGCCGCGGGTTCTCCGCACCCTGGCCGCGGTGGGGCTCTCCGACAAGGCCGACAGCTACCCCTCCGAGCTCTCCGGCGGCGAGCAGCAGCGGGTGGCGATCGCCCGGGCCCTGGTCAACGACCCGTTCGTGCTGCTGGCCGACGAGCCGACCGGCAACCTGGACCACAAGATCGCGCTCGACATCCTGCGGGTCTTCCGCGACATCAACCTGCGCGGCATGGCGGTCCTGTTCGTGACCCACGACCGGACCCTGCTGGAGCGGCACGCCCGCGCCCGGGTGGTCCAGCTGGAGGGCGGCACGATCGTGGGCGACACCGGCCCCGTGGAGGACCGGCCCGAGGTATGACCTCCCGGCAGGAGCGCGCCCCGTGGCGATGAAGTACACCTCCCGCGAAGCGTTCTTCGCCTTCCGCCGGTCGCCGCTGTTGACCGGCCTCTCGATCCTCACGATCGGGTTCGCCCTCTACACCCTCTCCGTGTTCGGCCTGGTGTGGCTCAACATCGATCGCGTGCTCTCGGACGTGGAGGAGCGGGTCGAGGTGATCGCCTATCTGGTGGACGGCACCGAGCCCGGCGAGAGCGCCATGCTGATGCGGGAGGTGGCCGCGTATCCCGAGGTGGACTCGCTCCACTTCGTCTCCAAGGAGGCGGCGCTGGCGCAGGCCCGCGAGGAGCTGACCGAGTACAGCGACCTGTACGCGGACCTGGAGACCAATCCCCTGCCGGCTTCGATCGAAGTGGCGCTCGGCCCCGGCTATCGCCGGAGCGGCGCGGTGACCGAGGTCGCCACGCGGATCGCCCGGTTCCCGTTCGTCGAGGACGTCCGCTACGGCGAGGAGTGGGTGCAGAAGCTGGACTTCCTGCAGGACCTGTCGCTGTTCCTGGGGCTGGTGGTGGGAGGCATCTTCGCGGGGATCGCGTTCATCTCGATCGGCGCCACCATAAACATGGTGATGCTTTCCCGTGAGGACGAGATCGCGATCATGCGGATGGTCGGGGCGACCACCGGGTTCATCGCGCGGCCGTTCATCGTGGAGGGGTTCGCCAAGGGGGTCCTGGGCGCGATCGTGGCGCTGGTGCTCCTGACGGTGACGTTCACCCTGCTC
>CAZUIY010000396.1:0-3418 GCA_964619975.1 uncultured Gemmatimonadales bacterium | reverse complement strand
GAGCGTCCCGCCAGAGGGCATCGTCGAAGTCGAGTTCCAGCATGGCCGTCCGTTCGGAAGGAGGTGAAACGGATGCCCGAAGATACGGGTCCGGCCCCGCGCCCGTCAATGACGGACCACAACATGTTGGGGCCGAATCGGCTCGGACCACTACCGCTGGCGCTCCCGCACGGAAAACCGCCGAGGACGGGCGCGACTCTGTCGATGGATGGGGGCGGGTCGTACGAACCGGCCGGCTCGGCCGGCGTCGCGGGCGGGGCACGGTGCCGGCCACCGCCCGCGATCGTCAAACTCGCCGGATCAGAACTCCGGCGCCAGCGTGAAGATCCAGCGGCCGGAGCCGATGGAGGCCATGTCGGTCCGCCACGCGTGATCGAGCCGGAGGACGGCGAAGCCGAACAGGTTGGTCCGGATGCCGGCCCCGAACGCCGCGCGGGCGTCCTCCAGGCGGAATCCGAGCGGGCCGGGATCGTCGCTCGTGGTGGCGAAGGTGAATTCCGAGTCCTCCACGGTGGTCCGCTGGTGGAGGCACAGCTCGTTGCCGCAGCTGGCGAAACCCATGTCGTACCACATCGCCATGCGGAGGGGGGGCAGATACGACGCCCCCAGCCGCGGCCGCTCCACCAGCGGGAACCGCAGCTCCAGGTTGAACAGGCCGACCGTGGTGCCGATCAGCTTGTCCTCCCGGAAATCGTACCCGCGGAGCAGGGTCGGCCCGCCGATGGACTGGAACCGCAGGTTGTCCTCCTCCTGGCCGAACGTCCCCAGGTAGAGGGCCCGGGTGGCCAGCGTGTAGCGGCGTCCGAACATCCAGTACTTCCGGAGGTCGGCGTACCCCTGGACGAAATCGCGGCCGCCGAAGGCGCGCTGGACCTCCAGCCGCTGACGGCTGCCGCCGACGGGACCGGTGGAGCCGTAGAAGGCCGTGTCGTAGACGTAGGCGATCGAGGGCGAGGCGAAGGCCTCGTTGGTCAGATCCTCCTCGATGTCGGGCGTGGGGTCGAAGAAGTTGAACCGGGCCACCCGGCGATCCACGTGGGTCAGCACGGCGCCCAGCTCGACCCGGCGGAACGTGCTGAAGGGGTACGCCGCGAAAAACTGCGCGCCACGGTACACGTCGCTCCGGAACAGAGTCGAGCCGTCCACCGACACGCCGCCGCCCAGCGGCAGGAAGTCACTCCGGTACTGGAACGCCGTGGCACCCCAGTTCAGCCGCCGCTTCAGGTTCGCGTAGGTGAAGAACAGGTCGCTGTCGGTGATCGAGCCGTAGACGGACGCCGACACGAACATGTTGTGGTCGCCCAGCAGGTCGCTGAAGGCGAGCTGCGAGGCGCCGAAGGCGCCGATGCCGGTGACGAAGCCGACCTGCGGCTGGGTGAACATGTCCGGCTGGAACCTGACCTTGTACTCCCGGTCGACGTAGGTCGAGGTGTCGACGGGCAGGCCGATGGTGGGGTCGGCCAGGAGCGTCGAGATGTCGACCGGCTCGCGGAAAGACGGCACCTGGACCCGCGGAGCGGCTTCTCCCGCGTTCCGCCGGGGCCGGTCCTCACGGCCCAGGTAGTACGAGACCGCCGTCGGCTCCTCCGGCGCGGCCGCCACCTCCGCCTCGCCCTCGCCGGCGGGTTCGCCGCCTTCCTGGATCTCGTCCACCGCCGGCTCCTCGCCGGCCGGCGGGTCCTCCGCGCCGTCCTCGGCGTCGGCCCGCCGCGCGGCGGCGGCGCCGGCCTCGCCCGGCCGTTCCGAGCCCGGCGCCTGCGCCAGCTCCTCGACCGGCTGCGCGAACGCCCGGGCGGCCAGATCGTACTCGGCCCGCTCGGCCGGCACGTACGGCTCCACCGCGAGCGCCCGCGGCGCGTCGATCGAGTAGAGGTCCCAGCCGCCGTCGGAGAACGCGCTCACCACCATCCGGCTGCCGTCCCGGGACCACGCCAGCGCGGGACTCGAGTCCATGATGCCGGAGACGCCGGTCAGGAAGTCGGTCAGCTGGTAGGTGGCGCCGGCCTCGAAGTCGTACAGGAACACGTTGGGGATGCCGGCCCGGTCGCTGATGAAGGCGATCGACCGGCCGTCGGGCCCCCACTGAGGATTGATGTTCTTCCCCGCCTGCTCCGGCACGTATTCGACCTCGCCGGTGGCGATGTCCAGGATGCCGATCTGGTAGTCGTCGTAGGACAGAAGCTCGAAGTCGGTGCCGGCCCCGAAGTCCGTCGTGTAGGCGATCCGCTTCCCGTCCGGGGACCACACCGGGTCCCGCTGGGCGTAGCGGTCGTCGGTCAGGCGGCGGAAGCCGGTGCCGTCCCGGTTCACGACGAACAGATCGCTGACCCCGCCCTCCAGCCCGGTGAAAACGAGCTGCCGGCCGTCGGGCGACCACGAGGGCGTCTCGATCCCCTCCAGGCCGAAGCGGTGCGACGACTCGATGTCCTCGCCTTCGATCTCCATGATGTAGAGAGCGTCCTGCTCCCCCACCTTGCTCGAGAACGCCAGGTGCTCGCCGTCGGGCGAGAACGCCATGCCGGCGCGGAGGAACCGCAGGCTCTCGAACGAGGCCGTCCGCTCGCCCTTCACCAGCTTGTCCGGATCGTCGGGGTCGTCCACGTCGGCGACGTAGATGTCGTTGAAGAAGTCGCGGTCGGAGATGAACGCCACCCGCCGCCCGTCCGGCGACAGCGCCGGCGCCAGGTTGATGGAGGCGTCATCGCGGACGTGGCTCGTGAGCCGCGTGGCCGCCTGCTCGGCCGTCCGGTACTGCACGACCTGGGGCATGTACGTCAGCCGCACCGCTTCGAGCCACTCCTCCGAGAGCTCCTCGAGCGAGCGGTTCACCGACCCCTCGATCGCCTGGTCGATCCCCACGAGCGGGGCCCGCTGCATGATCTCGCCGATCTTCTCGTCGCCGTACCGCGTTCCGATGTAGTAGAAGATCGCCTGCCCGAATCGGTAGACCCGGATGTCGCCCACCAGGGAGAGCTCGTCCAGCGACGTCAGGTACCCCGACAGCGACGCGTCCCGCAGCCACATGGCGGTCAGCGGGTCGATCTCGCCGGTCGTCAGGTACTCCGCCATCCCCTCCATGAACCACAGTGGCGCCCGGAACGCGAACGGGTTGGACCCCTGGGACAGCGCGCCCCGGCGCATGATGTCGAACTGGAAGGCGTGCACCAGCTCGTGGGTCAGGGTGTGCTCGAAGTCGGGATACGAGCTCGGGAAGAAGAGGACGATCCGGTTCCGGAGCCCCTCGGTGACGCCCTGGATGCCCTCGGAGAGCTGGAATTGGAAGATGTTGGTCTGCTGGAAGTCCGACTGGGACGCGTAGAGGATGAGCGGCTTCCGCTCCTTCCACTCGTGGCGGAACACCTTCGACAGCCGCGCGTACGCCCGCTCGGCCATCCGCGCCGCGTCCATCACGGCCGGC
>CAZUIY010000395.1:0-43898 GCA_964619975.1 uncultured Gemmatimonadales bacterium | reverse complement strand
GACTGGGCCGGCGGCACGTCCTCCCGCACCACCAAGTTCGCGCACGGCGGCCTCCGGTACCTGGAGATGCTGGACGTCCGGCTCGTCCGGGAGGCCCTGGCCGAGCGAGCGGTCCTCCTCTCCATCGCGCCCCACCTCACGTGGGCCACGCCGTTTCTCCTGCCCGCGCGCGCCGGCCGTGGCCGGCCCTCCTGGAAGCTCCACGCGGGGCTCGCGCTCTACGACGCGCTGGCCGGCGCGGGCCATCTCGGCCGGCACCGGATGCTCGGCGCGGGGGAGGCGTGGGCGCGCGAGCCGGCCCTCCGGCGGAAAGGTCTCCGCGGCGCCGGGCTCTACTGGGACGCCCGGGTCCGGGACGCCCGCCTGGTGCTCGAGACGGTGGCCGACGCCCGCCGCGCCGGGGCCGTGGCCGCCAACCGGATGGCGGCTACGGGCCTGGAGCGGTGGAAGATGGGCTGGGCGGTGGCGGTGGAGGACAGGGCCGGCGGCGGCCGGGGCGTGGTCCGCGGCCGTATCGTGGTGAACGCCACCGGCCCGTGGGCAGACCGGCTCCGCGCCCTGGCCGCCCCGGACGCGCCGGCGCTGCTGGCTCCGACGAAGGGGATCCACGTCGTCGTCCCCCGTGCGGCGCTCCCGCTCCGCGACCCGACGGCGATCTTCGCGCCCGACGGCCGGCTGGTGTTCGGGGTGCCGGAGGGAGCCTGGACCTTCGTCGGCACCACCGACACCGCGGACGGCGGCGCGGTGGACGACATGACGGTGCCGGCGCCGGACGTGGCGTATCTGCTCGAGGCCGCCAACGGCGCCTTCGCGCGCCCCATCGGGGCGGCCGACGTGGTGGGCGCGTGGGCCGGGTGGCGCCCGCTGGTCCGGGCCGCGTCCGGCCAGCGGCGGCTGGACCTCTCGCGGGAGGAGGCGATCGAGGAGACGGCGCCCGGCTTCTGGACCGTGACCGGCGGCAAGCTGACCACCTACCGCGCGATGGCCGAGGCCGCGCTGGATCGCGCCGCCGAAACGGTCGGCTGGACCACCGGACCCTGCGTGACCGCCGCCCGGCCCCTGGTTCCCGAGTCCGCCGGGGGGGAGGGTTCACCGCGCGGCGCGCCGCCCTCCGCCGTGGCCCGCGCCCGCGAGCTCTTCGGCCCCGACGCCGACGACGTCTTTACCCGCTGGCGCGAAGACCCGGCCACCGCGCGTCCCCTGGCGGACGACTTCCCGTTCACCGCCGCCGAGGTGGAGCGCGCCGCCCGCGAGATGGTCGGATCGCTGGAAGATCTGGTCGACCGCCGGCTCCTGGCGCTGCCGGGGGGGGTGCCGCTGTCGGAGGAGGCGCTGAGGGCGGTGGCGGAAGCGGCCGCCCCGGTGGTGGGTTGGAAAGGGGAGCGCATCGACCGGGAGATCCAAACCTTCCGGGAAGCCACCGACGTTCGCCCCGCCGTTTGACTCGAACCGCCCCCCGGCGGAAATTCTTCCGGTCATGGTGCACATCGGCTCCCTCCGACTCGATCGGCCGCTGCTCCTGGCGCCGATGGAGGACGTTTCCGACCTGCCGTTCCGGCTGATCTGCCGGCGGCTGGGCGCGGACGCCGTCTACACCGAGTTCATCTCCTCCGAGGGGCTGATCCGGGACGCCCGGGTGTGCCTGGAGAAGCTGAAGATCGACGACCGCGAGCGGCCCGTCGGGATCCAGATCTACGGCTCCGATCCCGCCGTCATGGTGGAGGCGGCGAAGATCGCCGAGCAGGCCGGCCCCGAGCTGATCGACATCAACATCGGCTGCCCCGTCAAGAGCGTGGCGTGCAGCACCGGCGCAGGCGCCGGGCTCCTCCGGGAGCCGGAGAAGATGGCGCGGATCGTGGGCGGCATCGTCGACGCGGTGGACCTGCCGGTGACGGTCAAGACCCGGCTCGGCTGGGACCACGAATCGATCGCCATCCTGGAGAACGCGCGGCTCTTCGAGGCCCTGGGTGCCAAGGCGATCGCGATCCACGGCCGGACCCGCGCCCAGCAGCGGAAGGGCGTGGCCGACTGGGAGTGGATCCGCCGGGCGAAGGAGGCGGTGTCGATCCCCGTCTTCGGCAACGGCGACGTGGTCGATCCCGCCGACGCCATCCACCGGTTCGAGCGGTACGCGGTGGACGGGGTCATGATCGGCCGCGGGGCGATCGCCAACCCGTGGATCTTCGGGCAGGCGAAGGCGTTCCGCGCCACCGGCGTGGTGCCGGAGATCGCGCCCGAGGAGCGGTTCCGCGTGGCGCTGGACCACCTGGCGCTCTCGATCGAGTGCAAGGGGCTGCCGCGCGGCGTGATCGAGTTCCGGAAGCACTGGAAGGGGTACCTGCGGGAGCTCCCCAACGCGAGCCCGACGCGCTCCGACCTCATGCACATGACCGAGCCCGCCGAGGTGGTCGAGCGGGTGCTCGCGTACGCCGCCGAGCTCGGCGTCGACAGCGCGGTCGAGCCGCCGGCGGAGCTCGCCGCCGCGGCCTGACCGGCCCGCCCTCCCACATCCCACACGATCGACACCGGAAGGAGACGCGCATGGCCACGGGGAAGCGTCCGATCAGAGAAGAGCAGAAGCCGTACGGCCGCTGGGGGATCGTCCTCGCCGGACTGGTTCTGGCGGGAGGTCTGGTGTGGTGGATGACCCGCTCCTCGCCCCAGGACGAGGGGGTCGACATCGAGGCCACCGCGGACCCGAACGTGCCCCAGCCGCTGGACCTGGGATCCGGCCCCACCGTCGAGGCCGCGTCCACGGTCGACGTCCCGCCGGAGAGCCTGGCCTCGGCCGGCCCCGACGTTCCCACCGGCGTCAACGTCTCGAACGACCCGCGGCTCGGCGACGCCGACGCGCCGGTCACGATCATCGAGCTGTCGGACTTCGAGTGCCCGTTCTGCGCCCGGTTCCACGGCGAGACGTTCCCGGCGCTCCGCCGCCTCTACGGTGACCGCATCCAGTGGATCTACGTGAACCGGTACTTCCCGCAGCACCCGAACGCCGAGCGGGCCGCGATCGCCGCCGAATGCGCCCACCGGCAGGGCAAGTTCTGGGAGTACGCGGAGCTCCTGTTCGCTGGCCAGGACCGGCTGGGCGACGGCGTGATGGAGGAGGCCGCGGGAGAGGCGGGCCTCGACGAGCAGGCGTTCTCGGCGTGCCTCCAGAACCGGGAGACCGCGGCCGAGGTGGCGGCCGACCAGGCCGAGGGGGACCGGGTCGGTGTCGACGGCACCCCCACGTTCATCGTGAACGGCCACCGGATCGTGGGCGCCCAGCCGGTCAGCGTGTTCAACGAGATCATCTCGCCGTACTTCGCGCAGTAGGGGAGCCCTGGCCCCACATCCGGGTCCGATGCTCTCGAGTTTCCTCCGGCACGAGGCAGGATGAAAGTTTCCTCCCCGACCACCATCGGCGCGGTCGTGAGCGAGGCGGCCTCCTCTACCGGCCCGGCGGAATCCGCAATCCTCGCACCTTCGCGCCGACCCCTCGCCCGCGCGGCGCTCCGGGATCGCGTGGGCGCGGTCGGGGCGGCCCTGGCTCGCGCGGGGATCGGTCGCGGCGACGGGGTGGGGCTCGTCACCGCGGGCGGACCCGAGGCTGCGGTCGCGTTCCTGGGCGTCGCGTCCCACGCGGCGTGCGCGCCGCTCAATCCCGCCTATCGAGAAGCCGAGCTGGAGTTCTACCTGACGGACATCGAGGCTCGGGCGCTCGTCGTCGATGGCGCCCTTGATACGCCGGCCGCCAGCGTGGCCCGCTCGATGGGGATTCCGGTCCTCGAGCTGGAGCGGATCCCGGACGCCGAGGCCGGCGTCTTCCGCCTGCCGGGCGACGACGGGGGGCCGGGAGAGACGGCAGAGCCCAGCGACGTGGCCCTCCTCCTGCATACCTCCGGCACGACCTCCCGCCCCAAGCTCGTGCCCCTGACCCATCGAAATCTGCTCCACTCGGCCGGGAACGTCGCCGCCACACTCGGACTCACGACCTCCGATCGCTGCCTGGACCCGATGCCGCTGTTCCACGTGCACGGGCTGGTCGCCGGTCTGCTCGCGCCCCTCGTCTCCGGTGGAAGCGTAGCGTGCCCGTCGGAGCTCGACCCCGAGGCGTTTCTCGGATGGCTGGACGAGCTCGCTCCCACCTGGTACACGGCGGTGCCGACCATGCACCTGGCGTTCCTGAACCGTCTGGACGGAGCCAGCGGGACCCGCCGGGCCCGTGCGGCCGGACTGCGCTTCCTCCGCTCCTCTTCGTCCTCGCTTCCGGCCCCCCTGATGGGCGCCCTCGAGGACGCGTTCGGAGCGCCCGTGATCGAAGCGTACGGCATGACGGAGGCGTCCCATCAGATCACCTCCAACCGGCTGCCGCCCGGCACGCGGAAGCCGGGGTCGGTCGGCCCGGCGGGCGCCACAGAGCTGGCGGTGGTCGACGAGAGCGGCCGGCGGTTGCAGGATGGCGAGAGCGGCGAGGTGGTGATCCGGGGTCCGACGGTGACGGCCGGCTACCTGTCGCCGCCCGGCGCGAACGACGACGCGTTCCTCGACGGCTGGTTCCGCACCGGCGATCTGGGATGGATCGATGACGACGGTTACCTCCGCCTCGATGGCCGCCTCAAGGAGATGATCAACCGGGGGGGTGAAAAGATCGCTCCCCGCGAGATCGACGACGTCCTCCTCGGCCATCCCGGGGTCGAGCAGGCGGTGACGTTCGCGATCCCGCACCCGACGCTCGGCGAGGAGGTCGCGGCGGCCGTGGTGCCGAGGCCGGGCTCCCTGCTGGAGCAGGGCGAGCTCGGGCGCTTTTCGGCCGCCCGGTTGGCCGCCTTCAAGGTGCCCAGGCGGTTCGTGTTCCTGGACACGATCCCCAAGGGGCCCACCGGGAAGCTCAGGCGGATCGGCCTGGCGGAAACGCTGGGACTGGTCGGGGAAGACGGCGCCGCGCTCGCGGGGTCGCGGCCTCCGGAGACCGGGATCGAGCGCACGCTCGCCACGTTGTGGGGGGAGATCCTGGGAGTCGGCCAGATCGGGGTGGACGACGATTTCTTCGCCCTGGGTGGCGACTCGCTTCAGGCGGTCACGCTCTTCCGACGGGTCGAAGAAAGATGGGGGCGGGGGATCTCTACCGAGATTCTGGTCGAGGGTCTGACGATCCACCGGCTGGCGCAGGTGCTGGAAGCGGACCTGGAAGCACGACGCTGAGCGCGGTCGATCTCCGCCAGGCGGTGCGGGACGGTTTTCAGCCGTTCGTCGGCGTGTACGACGCGTTCTCCGCTGCGGTGGCCGGACGGCGCGCGGAGAACCTCTTCCTGAGCGGCTTCGGGTTCGCCGCCAGCCAGTACGCGCTTCCCGACGTCGGCTTCGTGACCTGGGTCGAGATGGTCGCCTTCACCGAGCGGGTCCGCGCGGTCATGCCCGATCACCGGATCCTGGTCGACATCGACGATGGGTACGGCGATCCGGACATCGTGGCCCACGTCGTCCGCCGGATCGAGATGGCGGGAGCGACGGGTGTCGTGCTGGAGGATCAGTGTCGCCCGCGCCGATGCGGGCACCTGGACGGTCGCGGGGTACTCCCTCTCGAAGAGTTCCTCCCGAAGCTCGAGCGCGCCCTTGCGTCCCGAAACGACCTGTTCGTGATCGCCCGCACCGACGCCAGCGATCCGGAGGAGATCGAGCGTCGCCTGGACGCCTTCGCCGCGGCCGGAGCCGACGCGGTGCTCGCCGACGGGCTGACCGATCCCGCGTCTCTGGCCGGGTTCGGCGAGCGGACCGGGGTGGCCGTGGCGTTCAACCAGATCGCGGGAGGGAAGAGCCCGCCCCGGTCCGCGCGCGAGCTGGCCGGTGCCGGTATCTCGATCGGGATCTACAGCACCCCCTGCCTGTTCGCCGCCCAGGGCGCGATCGACGCCGCGGTCTCCTCCCTCCTGGGACCCGACGGCCGGCTCCCGGTCGGAGACGGGGCGATCGAGCTCTCCGACTGCGCCACCCTCCTGAACCGCAGTCTGGAGCATGGCGCGTGAAGGCGGCGAGGCAGGCACCGCTGTCGTTCGCCCAGGAGCGGTTCTGGTTCATGGAGCGGCTGATCGAGGGGATTCCGCTCTACCACTACCCGTTCGCCTACCGGGTCCGCGGAGCGCTGGACGAGCGCGCGCTGCGGAAAGCGATCGGCCGGGTCGTTCAGCGGCACGAGATTCTCCGCACCCGCTTCCCCGCCCGTCCGCCGTCCGCGGTGCAGGAGATCCTCGATGGCTGGGTTCCGGCTCTCGAGACCGCCGAGATCGGTCCGGGGCCAGAGGCCGAGGACGCGACGCGGGCATGGATGAGCGATCTCACGGCCCGCCCGTTCGATCTGGCCGCCGAGCCGGGCTTCCGGGTGGGCCTGGCCCGTCGGGGGGCCGACGACCACGTCCTCCTGTTCGTCCACCATCACATCGCGTTCGACGGCTGGTCCCGCAGGGTCCTGGCAACGGAGATCGGGCGGCTTTACGCGGCGCTCCGTCGGGGCGAGGAGCCGGATCTGCCGCCGCTTCCGATCCAGTACTCCGATTACGCGGCCTGGCAGCGGAAGGAGATGGGGGGCGAGCGCGGCCAGAGCGGCCGGATGTTCTGGGCCGCGGAGTTGACCGGGGCGCCGACCGACCTCGACGTGCCCGCCGACCGGCCACGGCCGGCACGGCCGAACTACCGCGGTAGCCGGCTGCGGCGGGTGCTCCCGCAGGAGGCGCGCGAGGCGATCGAGGACATCGCCCGGGGCGAGAAGGCCACGCCGTTCATGGCCCTCCTGGCCGTCTTCGAAGCGCTCATGGGGCGATACGCCGACCTCGATGACTTCCTGGTGGGGGTCCCGGTGGCCGGACGTACCGAGCCTTCCGGCGTCGGCGATCTCGTCGGCCCGTTCGTCAACACGATGGTGCTGCGCGCGGACCTTTCAGGTGACCCGGACTACCGCACGCTGGTCCGCCGCGCGAGAACGAATGCCCTGCGCACGTACCCCCACCAGGAGTTCCCCTTCGAGGCGTTGGTCGAGACGATCGGACCCGAGCGGAGCCTCAGTCGAAACCCCCTGTTTCAGGTCATGCTCAACTACCGTTCCTACCAGGGCCGGGCGTTCGATCTCGAGGGACTGTCCTGCGACGAGATTCCGTTCTCGGCGGGGATGTCGGACGTCGACCTGACGCTCTCGGCGCTGGCCTGGCGCGCCGGACCTCTGGCGCTCGAGTGGGATTGCCCCGCCGACAGGTTCGAGAAGGCCTCGATCGAGCGGATGGCGGACCACTTCGAGCGGCTCGTCCGTGGAGTGGCGGTGGAGCCCGACCGCCCGGTGTCCGAGATTCCGATTCTGTCCGACGAGGAGCGGAGGAGCGTGCTCGGGTGGGGACGCTCGAACGAACCGCTCGTCGAGGACTCCGTCGTCTCCCGGATCCTGGAGGCCGCGCGCCGCGATCCGGACGCGGCCGCGATCGTCTCTGGCGACCTCCGACTCCCATACGGAGAGTTCACGCGCATGGCGGGCGGTGTGGCAGCGGCCCTGGGCGCGCGGGGGAAGGGTCCCGGATCGTTCGTCGGAGTGTGCCTCGATCGCTCGCCAGAGCTTTTTGTCTCGATCGTGGGCACCCTCGCGTCGGGGGCGGCGTATCTGCCTCTGGACCCGTCGCTCCCGGACGAGCGGCTGCGCTACATCATCGAGGATTCCGGTGTCGACGTGGTCCTGACCGATGAGCGACAGTCCCCGCGCGTCGAGGCGCTCGGCGCGGTGGCCGTGCGCTGGGACGAGCATGACGGCGGGGAAGAGCGCCCGATCGAGGATCCGGCCACCGGGGAGGATCCGGCCTATCTGATCTACACGTCGGGGTCCGCCGGCAGACCGAAGGGCGTCGAGATCGAACGCCGCTCGGTGGCGAACTTCGTCCACTGGGCGGGCGAGGCCCTGGGCATCGAGCCGGGCGACCGCGTGCTGCAGTTCTGCTCGATCGGCTTCGACGTGTCGGTCATGGAGTCGCTCCCCACCCTCGCCCGGGGAGCCACCCTCGTCCTCCGGGATCCGGGCCCGCCGCCTTCGGCGAGCGGGTTCGGAGCCTGGATGGGGGAACGGGGGATCACGGTCGCGATCCTGCCCACCGGATACTGGCACGTCTGGGCCACCGAGGTGGGGCGCGCCGGCACCCCCTCCCTGCCCTCGAGCCTGCGGCTCGTGGTTGTTGCGGGCGAGAAGGCGCTGGCCGGCCCGTACGCGGGATGGCGCCGCGTCGCGCCCGCGTCGGTCCGGTGGATCAACGGCTACGGCCCGACGGAGGCGACCGTGATCGCGTCGATCTTCGAGCCCGATCCGTCCCGGCAATGGGACCCGGAGGAGGACATCCCGATCCTCGGCGGCGCGGTCGCGGGCTCCCGGGTCTACGTGCTGGATCGGAGGACGCGACCCCTGCCCGCGAACGTGCCCGGCGAGGTGTGGCTGGGAGGGCCCGGGATCACCCGGGGCTACCACGGATCTCCGGAGCGGACCGCCGAACGGATCGTCGAGGACCCGTTCGAGCCGGGAGGGCGGCTGTACCGGACCGGCGATCGCGCCCGCTGGAGCCCGGACGGCCAGCTCGAGTTCCTTGGCCGGATGGACGATCAGCTGAAGATCCGTGGGTACCGGATCGAGCCGGCGGAGATCGAGGCCCGCCTGGCGGAGCACCCGGACGTGGCCGCGGGCGCGGTCGTGGCCCACCAGATCGGCCGCCACCCGGTTCTGGTGGCGTACGCCTCGCCGGCGGGAAGGCCGCTGGAGCCCACGGCAGTCAAGGCATGGCTGGCCGAACGTCTGCCCGACTACATGGTTCCCGGCATCGTCGTGATGCTGGAGGAGATGCCTCTCACGGCGAGCGGGAAGGTGGATCGGAGCGCCCTGCCGGCCCCCACGTCTCTCCCGGCGGACGAAGGCTACGTCGCTCCGCGCACGCCGTCCGAGCGGGCGCTGGCGGGGATCTGGCAGCGGCTCCTGGGAGTGGATCGCATCGGGATCCGGGACAACTTCTTCGATCTCGGGGGGCACTCGCTGGTCGCGCTCGAGGTCGTCGCCGAGGCCGAGCTCGTCCTCGACCGGCCGGTCCCGCTGAGCCTCGTCTTCGAGTGGCCGACGATCGACGACCTGGCGGCGGCGATCGAGGCGGAGCCGGTCTCGTGAGCGCGTTCCGGACCGCCCCCTGCTCCCACGCCCAGCGGCAGTTCTGGCTGCTCGACCGGATCGCGAGCGGTCACCCCGCCTGCGTCGCGTGCCGGCGCTACCATATTTATGGTCAGATCGACGTGGCTTCCCTGGAGGGGGCCCTGGAGGAGGTCGTCCGGCGTCACGAGACCCTCCGTACGCGGTTCTCGGAGCGCGGGGACGGCCCGATCCAGGAAATCCTGGCGGCCTTCCCGTTCCGCCTGCCGGTCATCGACCTCACGGCCGGCGCCGAGACCGATCGCGCGGAGCGGCTGTCGGCGCTCGAGGCCGAGACCGCGCGGCGGCCGTTCGACCTCACGGCGGGCCCCGCGTGGCGGGCGATGCTGGCCCGCCTGGGTCCCGACGAGCACGTCCTCCTGCTCGCGTTCCATCACATCGGCTTCGACGGGTGGTCCCGGTCCCTTCTGGAGGAGGAGCTGGGCGCCTGCTACCGCGCTCTCGCCCGGGGCGAGTCTCCGCGGCTCGACGCGCTGCCGGTCCAGTATGTCGACTTCGCCGAGTGGGAGCGCGAGCGGCTCTCGGGGGAGCGGGTGGAGCAGCTCATCGACTGGTGGACGGAGCGGCTGGCCGGCCTGCCGACGCTCGATCTGCCGACCGACCGTCCCCGGTCCGGCGGTGTTTCGTTCGAGGGCGCCTGCCACCGGTTCGACATCCCGCCGGCGCTGGGCGTGCGCCTGCGCTCGTTCGCGACCGCTCGCCGGGCCACGCCGTTCATGACCCTCCTGGCGGCGTTCCAGGCTCTGCTCCATCGTGTCACCGGCGAGGTGGATCTGGCGGTGGGGTGCCCTATGGCAGGACGATCGATGTTAGGGACGCAGGCGCTGATCGGCTGCTTCGTCAATCCGGTCCTGCTACGCGGAGACGTCTCGGGTGACCCCAGCTTCGAGGAGCTCGTCGCGCGCGCCCGACGCTCGACCATCGAAGCCCTGAGCCACGCCGAGATGCGGTTCGAGCCGCTCGTCGAGAGACTCGCCCCCGAGCGGGTTCCGGGGATGAACCCGCTCTTTCAGGTGCTCTTCCAGTACCGGAACTTCCCGCCTTCGACCCTGCGTCTCGGGGACGATCTGACGGTCGATTCGAGCCTGATCCACAGCGAGGGAACGACCGTGGACCTCGCCTGCAGCCTGGATCCCCGGGGGGATGGATTCGCCGGGCAGATCGAGTACGCCACCGACCTCTTCGACGAGCCCACCGTCCGCGGGATGGGGGAGCGCCTCCTCGCGCTGCTGGAAGGCGCGCTCGCGGATCCCGGGATGCGAGTCTCGGAGCTCCCCCTGCTGAGCGAGTCGGGCAGGCGGATCGTGGTCGAGTGGAACGCGACCTCCACCTCTTATCCGCGGGACCGCTCGATCGTCGACCTCTTCACCGAGCAGGTCGAGCGCGACCCGGAGGCGGTGGCGATCGCGGCCGGCCCGCACAGGGTGAGCTACGCCGACCTGGAGCGCAGGTCCGATCGGCTGGCGGGCGCGCTGGCGGCGGCCGGCGTGGGCCTCGGGTCGCCGGTCGGCCTGTGCATGGACCGCTCGGCCGAGATGGTCGTGGGGATGCTCGCCGCGTTGCGGGCGGGTGGCGCGTACGTGCCGCTCGATCCCCGCTATCCGGACGCGCGACTCGCGTTCATGATCGAGGACGCGGGGATAGGTACGGTCGTCGTCGGTCCGGGCGGCACGGACCGCTGCTTCGGTCCCGCGGCCACGGTCGTCCCGTGCGACGCCGGATCGGACGTGGTCCCACCGAGCGCATCGGGCCCCGAGGATCTCGCCTACGTGATCTACACGTCGGGATCCACCGGATCGCCGAAGGGGGTGGCGGTCGATCACCGGGCGGTCGTCCGCCTGGTGCGGGACACCGACTACGTCTCGATCGGCCCCGGCGACCGCGTCGCGCATCTCTCGAGTCCCTCGTTCGACGCGACGACGTTCGAGATCTGGGGTCCGCTTCTGAACGGGGCCCGGGTCGACGTCTTCGATGGAGACGCGGCGCTCGAGCCGGCCCGGCTCGCGCGAGAGCTGCGGGAGCGGCGGATCACCGAGCTGTTCCTGACCACGGCCCTGTTCAACGCGGTCGTCGACGAGGTGCCGGACGCGTTCCGCACCGTCCGGACCGTGATGTTCGGTGGCGAGGCGGTCGACCCCGAGCGCGTGCGCGCGGTACTGAGCGCGGGGCCGCCGGAGCGGCTGCTCCACGTATACGGTCCCACCGAATGCACCACGTTCGCGACCTGGCATCGTGTCGATGAGGTGCCGCCCGGTGCCGCCACGGTTCCGATCGGCCGCCCGGTCGCCAATACGACCGCGTGGGTGGTCGACGGTCACGGCAATCCGGTGCCGCCGGGCATTCCGGGCGAGCTCCTGCTGGGCGGAGACGGGCTCGCCCGCGGGTATCATCGGCGGCCGGATCTCACGGCGGAGCGGTTCAGCGCGGCGTCCTTCGCCGACGGGACCCGCGTCTACCGCACCGGCGACCGGGTCCTGCGCAGGGAGGACGGGGCGATCGTCTTCCTGGGCCGGCTGGACCGACAGCTGAAGGTGCGCGGCTTCCGGATCGAGCCGGTCGAGGTGGAGACGGCTCTGAGGCGACATTCCTCGGTGCGGGAATGCGTGATCGCGGCCCGCGAGCCGGCTCCCGGCGACCGGCGGCTCATCGCCTGGTTCGTCCCCGACGGCCCCGCCCCCTCGACCGCGGAGCTGAACGGATTCCTGTCCGATCGCCTGCCGCGCTACATGCTCCCTTCCGCCTTCGTCCCGCTGGACGCGCTGCCGTTGAACCGGAACGGCAAGGTCGACGTCGACGCGCTTCCCGATCCGCCTCCTCCGGAGCGGGGGGAGCCACCCCGGCCCGGAGTCGAGACGATGCTCGCCGCGCTCTGGCGCGAGATCCTCGACGTTCCCGAGATCGGCAGGAACGACGACTTCTACGACCTGGGTGGCCATTCGCTCCTGGCCATGCGCCTGTTCTCGGAGATCGAGCGTTGGACCGGCCGAAGACTACCCCTCTCGCTCTTCGACCGGGGGCTGACGATCGCGGGCGTGGCCGAAGGCCTGGAACTCGAGACCGCGATCGACGGGACCGACTTTCTGGTACCGATCCGGGCGGGTGGGCGGCGGCCGCCGCTGTTCTTCGTCCATGGAGGCGGGGGCCACCTCTTCGAGTATCGCTGGCTGGCTCCCCTGATCGACGAGGAGCATCCGGTGCTCGGCTTCAACCCCCTGGGCGCGAACAGAGGCGGTGACCCGCTGACGGTCGAGGATCTGGCGGAGCGCTACCTGGCCGACCTGGAAGTCGCGTGGCCCGAGGGCCCGTGCGTGCTGGGCGGATACTCGTTCGGAGGCGTGGTCGCATGGGAGATGGCGTGTCGACTGCGCGCGAGCGGCCGCGACGTGCCTCTCGTCGTGCTGTTCGATGCCACACCCGAGCTGCTCCAGGTCCTGCCCGCGCCCGTCCGGTGGTGGCGATGGTCGCTTCGGCTCGGCAAAGGCGCGCTCCGGACGCTCGGCATTCTCGTGCGCGAGCCCTCCGGCTCCTGGCGCGCGCTCGTGGGGAGCCGGATCGACAGGGGAAAGGCGCTGTTCCGGGGCCGGACCGGAGGCGAGGATGGAGGCGATGAACACGCGACGATGATGTATAACTCCAGCTGGGCCGCGCGCTTCTATCGGCCTCCGCGGTACGCCGGCCGCGTCCTCTACCTCCGATCCGCGGACCAGAAGGCGCGCTGGTGCGTGTGGCCGTCCCTCGCCGACGACCTAGAGATCGTCGTGATCCCGGGTGAGGACCACGAGTCGTTCCTGCGTGGCGACGGGGTCCAGGCGGTGGCCGAGGCGCTGAATCCGCGGCTGCGCGAAGCGCTCGAAGGCGAGAGCGCCCAGCCCGCCGTCCCCAGTGGTGTCGTGGAAGGGGCTCGCGTCTCGCCCTAGGGGGTCGAACCGGTACCCTGCCGCGGATCCGAATCCGTTGCCGATGGCCCACCGGCCGGGTATCTTCAGCGTTCTGCCTGGGTAGCTCAGTTGGTAGAGCAGGGGACTGAAAATCCCCGTGTCGGCGGTTCGATTCCGTCCCCAGGCACCACGCGTACGCCGCCCGTGTCGTTCCCGGCCGGTCCAGTCTGCGAGCCACCGTAGCTCAGTTGGTAGAGCAGCTCACTCGTAATGAGCAGGTCCGCGGTTCGAATCCGCGCGGTGGCTCCATTGGCCGGTTCGCGGGCTCCCCGTGCTCGCGCTAACATCGGGAGCAGCCTTTCCTTTTCAAACCGAACCAGGAGGCACGATGAGCGTACACAAGGTGATCGAGGTCCTGGCCCAGTCCGACCAGAGCTGGGAGGAGGCCGCCCGCAACGCCGTCTCCGAGGCCTCGGAAACGGTCAGCAACATCAAGTCGGTCTACATCAAGGACATGCAGGGGATCGTGAAGGACGGCAAGATCGTCGAGTATCGCGTGAACACGAAGATCACGTTCGGCGTTAAGGATGCCCGTACGTAGGCAGCCCCGGGCCGCTCTCTGGCTCGCCCTCGCGCTCTCCGCCTGCGCGTCGGCGGAGCACCGTCCACCGGACGTCGCCGTGGAGGAACGGATCCGGGGGGTGGAAGCTGGGCTCCTGACCTATCACCGGGTCCGGGGAGACGACGCCGCGCTCACGATCGAGGAGCGTCTCGACTTCTACCGGGTGCCGTCCGTCAGCGTGGCGGTCGTCGACGGCGGCCGGATCGACTGGGCGCGGGCGTGGGGCGAGCGGGAAGCCGGCGCGCCGGCGGACACGACCACCCTGTTCCAGTCCGCCTCGATCAGCAAGCCGGTCGCCGCGGCCGGCGCCCTCCGGCTGGTGGAGGACCGGGTCCTCGCGCTGGACGGGGACGTGAACCGGTGGCTCGAGACCTGGCGGGTCCCCGAGAGCCCCTTCACGGCGGCGGCGGACGTAACCCTCCGAGGTCTGCTCAGCCACTCGGCCGGGACGACGGTCAGCGGCTTCCCCGGCTACGCGCGGGGAGAGGCCGTTCCTTCGCTGGTCCAGGTGCTGGACGGGACGCCGCCGGCGAACACGGCGCCCGTCGTCGTCGATACGGTCCCCGGCGCGCTCTTCCGGTACTCGGGAGGCGGCTACTCGATCGTCCAGCTCCTGATCGAGGACGTGGCCGGCGAGCCGTTCGCGGAATTCATGCGGGAGCGCGTCCTCGAGCCGGCCGGGATGACCCGCAGCACGTTCTCCCAGCCGCTTCCCGCGGAGCTCTCGGCCGCGGCGGCAACGGCTCATGGCGTGGACGGCGCACCGCTCGCCGGAGGGTTCCACACGTATCCGGAGATGGCCGCGGCCGGGCTCTGGAGCACGCCGTCGGACCTGGCCCGGTTCGTCATCGAGATCCAGCGCGCCTATGCCGGGGAGTCGGACCGGATCCTGGCGCCGGAGACGGCGCGACGGATGCTGACCCCGGAGGCCGGATCCTACGGGCTGGGATGGTGGGTCGACGGCGTGGCCGACTCGCTCTGGTTCTACCACGGCGGATCGAACGAGGGGTACCAGTCGTTCCTGATGGGCTCGGGTGAGGGAGGCCGCGGGTTCGCCGTGATGACGAACGGCGACGGTGGGTACGAGCTGGCGATCGAGATCGCCCGGTCGATCGGGCAGGAGTACGGGTGGCAGCTCTTCCTGCCGACGGAGCGGGACGCGGTGAATCTGCCGGTGGACTCTCTAACGGCCTTCGCCGGCACCTACCAGAGGGAGCCGGTCGGCGAGGGGGAGCCGTTCGTGATCGAGATCCTCCTGGTCGAGGGCGAGCTCCGGGCCTCGCTCCCGGCGTTCGGGATGCACGGACGGAGGCTCCGGGCCGAGTCGCCCACGGCGTTCTTCTTCCTGGAGAACCGGGGCGAGATCGAGTTCGAGCGCGACGCGGCGGGAGCCGTGGTGGCGCTGGTGCTCAGCGGTCTGGGCGATCCCCTCCGGGCGATTCGGACAGAGGGACCCGCCGACTCTCCCTGAACGACCCGTGAGCCGGGGATCATCCCTCCCCGGGCCCCCGCAACAAGG
Source organism: uncultured Gemmatimonadales bacterium (assembly GCA_964619975.1). GTDB lineage: Bacteria > Gemmatimonadota > Gemmatimonadetes > JACCXV01 > JAHWKZ01 > DATLFF01. The sequence goes on along the minus strand of CAZUIY010000395.1, from coordinate 28,680 downwards.
GAACTGACGAGCCGCCAACCATTGACCCCCCCGGCCCACACAGGTAGTATGCTGGAATTCCAGCACACCCTGCCTAGCACAATCCTGAGACGGAGACACGATCCCATGGCAACACCACGCATGTTTCTGCCGGTCGCTCTGGCGGCGCTGCTCGGAACCGGCTGCGCCCACCGGGGGATGCCCGACCCCGACCCGACCGTCGCCGCCGGCCCACCGGGACGCCGGTCGCGCGGGTCGTTCCCCTCGTAGATCACCATCAGCACCTCATGAGCGAGCGTGCCGTCGGGCCCGCGCCAGCCGCGCTGCCGAACGTGCAGCTTCCCGACCCCCTGGCGGGTCTGCTCGAGGCGCGAAACCGGATGGTGGAAACGGGCGAGGCGGGGGAGCTGTTCGTCCAGGACCTCCGTGCCCTCGACCCGATCTCGGGGCTCTGGAAGCAGGGCCAGGACGCGGTCGAGGAGCTCACCGGCCTGTATACGTCCGACACGCGGTTCTTTCCCAACGGATTCGTTCTGGGGGATTCCACCGCGGTCGTGACCGGCATGATCCGATCCGGGGCGAATGACTTCTCCACCGAGGACCTGAGCTTCGTCCTCGGCGTCGTGCGGGTGGCGCCGGGGGAGTGGAGGATCGGGGTGGAGTCGGCGAGCCTCGTTCCGCCCCGCCAGCTGGCCGCGCCGATCACCGCGGAGATGCTGATCCAGGACCTGGACGCGGTGGGAATCGAGAGGGCGGCGGTGCTCTCGGTCGCGTACTGGTTCGGCAGTCCCGGGGATGAGTGGCCGGGGGACGAGTACGACAACGTGCGCGCCGAGAACGACTGGCTGGCGGAGCAGGTCTCCCGGTATCCCGACCGCCTGGTGGCCTTCTGCGGGGTCAGCCCGATCCGGCCGTACGCGACCCGGGAGATCCGCCGGTGCGCGGAGGAGCTGGGCATGAAGGGCGTGAAGCTCCACTTCTCCAACTCCCGGGTAAACGTCCACGACCCCGAGCACGTGGCCCAGGTTCGGCGGGTCTTCGAGACGGCGAACGAGCTGGACCTCGCGATCGTCGTCCACAGCCGCACGCACCGGACGTTCGGGGACTATGGCCGGGAGGAGGCGGAGGCGATCCTGAACGAGATCCTGCCCTCGGCGCCCGACGTCACGATCCAGATCGCCCACCTATGGGGTGGATCGGAGCTTTCTGAGCCCGCGCTGGCGGTGTTCGCGGACGCCGTCTCCTCCGGCGATCCGCGGGCCCGCAACCTGTACTTCGACCTGACCGAGGTGGACCGGGCGGTGGGCGGCTCCGACGAGACGTGGGCGATGCTCGCCGATCGGATCCGGCAGATCGGTGTGGAGCGCGTCCTCTACGGGTCCGACATGCGCCTGTCCCCGGATGGCCCGCCGTCCACCCTCGGGTGGTCGAGGCTGTACCGGAGACTTCCTCTGACGGCCTCGGAGCTGGCCGACATCGCCGACAACGTGGCCCCGTACCTCCGGTCGTCCCAGCCTCGGTAATCCATCGGTGATGCCCGGATCTTGACGGGAACGGCCGGAGTGTTGTAGTGTTGTGCAACAGAGCAACTATGGTTCCATGAGTGTGAACCGCCGCCCGGAGCCTGCATGCTGGTGAACCTCGACCCCCGCGACGAGCGCCCCCTCTACATCCAGATCATGGACGAGGTGCGGCGGGCGCTGGTGGGGGGGGCGCTGCGGGCGGAGGACCCCCTGCCGTCGGTGCGGGAGCTGGCGGCCCAGCTCGTGGTGAACCCGCGCACGGTGCTCCAGGCGTACCGGGAGCTCGAGCGCGAGGGGATCGTGTACGTCCGGCGCGGGCAGGGCACGTTCGTCTCCGCCGGCGGACGGCCGGGCCGGGACGAGCGCCACGAGCTCGGCCTGGGCGTGGCCAAGCGGGCGCTGATCGAGGCGCGCAGGAACGGCCTCGGCGTGGAGGAGCTCTTGACCATGATCCGGGAGGTCGCGGCCGAAGAGGAGGGGGCATCCCCCCCGGCGGCCGCCTCCGCGAACACGAAAGGCGAGGAAGAGGTCGCATGATCGATTTCGATGGGGAAGGGGAGAGCTGGGCGGTCGCCACGCGGGGGCTGTCCCGGCGGTACGGCCCGGAGACGGCGCTCGACGGGGTGGACCTGCGGGTCCCCGAGGGGTCGGTGTACGTCCTGATCGGCGCCAACGGCGCGGGGAAGAGCACCGCGCTCGGGATCCTGATGAACCTCGTCCGGCCCGACGCGGGCGCGGCGGAGGTCTTCGGCATGGACACGACCGCGCGGGGCGCCGAAGTGCGGGCGCAGGTGGGATATCTGCCGGAACACCACCAACAGAGCTACCGCTGGATGGCGTGCGGCCACCTGCTCCGGTACGCGGCCGCCTGCTACCCGACGTGGGATGCCGAGTACGCCGGGCACCTGAGCGACGCGTTCGGCCTGCGGATGGATCGGCGGGTGGGCGCCATGTCCAAGGGGGAGGCGCGGCGGCTTCAGCTGGTCCTGGCGATGGCGCACCGCCCGCCGCTGCTGCTCCTGGACGAGCCGACGGACGGGCTGGACCCGGTCGTGCGGAAGCGCGCGCTCTCGCTTCTGGCCGGCCAGCTCGCCGACACCCCGACCACCGTGGTGATCTCCACCCATCGCATCCACGAGGTCGAGAGCCTGGCGGACCACGTGGGGGTCCTTCGCGACGGGCGGCTGGTGGCGCAGATGTCGCGCGACGAGCTCCGGCGGACCGTCCGGCGCTACCGGTTCCGGGCGCCGGAGGGGTGGGAAGCGCCGCCGGAGCTGAAGTCGACGGCCCTGCGCCGCTCCAGCGCCGGCCGCGAGTTGGAGTCGGTGCTGATGGGGGAGAAGCGGGAGGTGGTCGCCCGCCTCGCCTCGACCGGGGCCGAGGTGCGGGAGGTGGAGTCGCTGGCGCTGGAGGACGCGGCCCTCGCGTTCCTGACCGACGAGGGGGTCCGGTGAGCGAATCGGCTCTTCATCCGACGCCGTCCACCCGCGAGGTGCTCCTGGCGCAGATCCGCGCCGTCGGTCTCGCGCTCCGTTGGCCGGCGGCCGTGGCGGCGGTGGCGCTCGCCCTGGCGACGGCCATCGCGGTGAACGAGCTCCGGACCGGCGTCGTGATCGACTTCCAGCCCCAGCAGTTCCTGCTGTTCGGCGCGATAGGGCTCCTGCTCCCGTTCGCCATCTGGATGCGGGAGGACCGGTTCGGCTCCGGCTTCCTGTGGACGCTGCCGGTGGACCGCCGCCGGCACGCCCTCGTCCGGGTCGCCGCTGGCTGGATCTGGCTGATGGCCGCGGTGATGGTCCTCGTCCTGTGGCTCCTGGCGCTCGCGCTGGCCTCGGGCGAGAACCCGCTGGCGGCGGAGACGCTGCTGCTGTTGCCGGCGGAGGTCCGGGAGCGGATGGGCACGTTCCCGTTCCCATCTCCGGACGCGCTCGACCCGGCGGTGCTGGAGCCGACCCGCTGGCGGCCCCAGCCCCTGCTCTGGCTGACCCCCTTCACCGCGGCCACCGGCGCGTACCTGCTCGCCAGCGCGGTGGCGCTCGGAATCCGCCTGCGGTGGCTCGCGGCGGCTCTGCTCGGGCTGTTCCTGGTGGGGGTCGTCGCGGAGGCGACGGACGTGGAGTGGCTGATGCACGCCCCGCACAACTACCTGCGGCCGTTCCTGCTCGGCCCCTGGGGGCTCGACGCGCTCCTGACCGCGCGGACCGTGTTCCTCAAGGTGGGCACGACCCTCTCCACCGGCGAGGCGGCAGTGGTCTGGCGGGGGGTGCCGGACGTCGGCCAGTGGGCGGGAGCCACGCTGCTCTGGCTGGCCGCCGGACTGGCGGCCGTCCACGCGGCGGCCTTCCGACACCGGGAGCGCCGCCGGGGCTGAGCCCCGCAGATCCGTCGAATACTCGACATCGTCAAGCAACCGACGCCGCCCGAATCGGCGAGCGTCCCGACCGAAGGTGCGCCATGGAGCTGCAGATCCGGAACCTTTCGAAGACGTACCCGAACGGAGTCCAGGCCTTGGACGACGTCACCCTGACGATCCCGCCGGGGATGTTCGGCCTGCTCGGACCCAACGGGGCGGGGAAGTCCACGCTGATGCGGATCGTGGCGACGCTGCAGGAGCCCGACGCCGGCTCGGTGCGGCTGGGCGAGCTGGACGTCCTGCGCGAAAAGGATCGCGTGCGCGAGGCGCTCGGCTACCTGCCGCAGGAGTTCGGCCTGTACCCGAAGGTGAGCGCGGAACGGCTCCTGGATCACTTCGCCGTGCTGAAGGGGATCGGCGACCGCGGTACCCGCCGGGAGGTCGTCGACGCGCTCCTCCATCAGACCAACCTGCACGGGGTGCGGAAGAAGAAGCTGGGGGGCTACTCCGGCGGCATGCGCCAGCGCTTCGGCGTGGCGGTGGCGCTCCTGGGGGACCCCCGGCTGATCATCGTCGACGAGCCGACCGCGGGGCTGGATCCCGCCGAGCGGGTGCGGTTCCTGAACCTGCTGAGCGAGCTGGGGGAGAACGCGGTGGTGATCCTCTCGACCCACATCGTGGAGGACGTCTCCGAGCTCTGCAGCCGGATGGCGATCATCCACGAGGGGAGGATCCTGCTGGAAGCCGAGCCGATGAGTGCGGTGGCCGAGCTCCAGGGGCGGATCTGGAGGCGCGTGGTCGAGAAATCGGCGCTGCCGACGCTGGAGCGCGACCACGCCGTCATCTCGACCAAGCTCCTCGCCGGCCGGACGCTGGTCCACGTCTACGGGGACACCTCGCCGGGCGAGGGGTTCGAGCAGGTGCAGGCGGATCTGGAGGACGTCTACTTCAGTACGATGACGGGGCATGGCGGCCGGCCGGCGGCGCGGCCGGAGATGGAGCGGGCGGTATGAAGCTTCGCGAGATCTGCCGCTTCGAGATCGGGTTCCAGCTCCGCCGCGTCTCGACGTGGCTGTTCTTCGCCGCTCTGATGGGGTTCATCTGGCGGCTCGCCACGGAGGGGTACATCGGGATCGCGCGGAGCGCCGGATTCCTATTCAACGGGCCCTTCGTCGTCGCGTCCCTCACCATCACCGGCAGCCTGATCGGGCTGCTGGCGGCCGCCGCCTTGGCCGGCAACGCCGCCGCCCGTGACGTGCAGACCGGGATGCACCCGCTGGTCTACACCGCGCCGATCCGCCGCGCGGCCTATCTGGGAGGCCGCTTCCTGGCCGCGTTCCTGGTCCTCGCCCTGATCCTCCTCGCGGTACCGGCGGCGCTCCTCCTCGCAACTCTGTCCCCGGCCCTGGAGGCGGAGCTCATGGGCCCGTTCCGGCCGGAGGTCTACCTCAGCGCCTACCTGTTCCTGGCGCTCCCCAACGCCTTCGTGGCCACGGCGCTCCTGTTCTCGATCGCCGCGCTCACCCGGCAGGCGATGGCGAGCTACGCGGCCGCGGTGCTCATGTTCATGGGGACCGTGCTCTCGACCGAGTACGTGGCCAAGGAGCTGGGGCTGTGGGATCTGGCGAAGCTCCTCGATCCGTTCGGGATGATCGTGCTGAGCGAGATCGCGCGGACCTGGACGCCAGCCGAAAAGAGCACGGTGGTGATCGCGCTGCAGGGCTCGGTGATCTCGAACCGCCTTCTGTGGATCACCATCGCGTTGGCCGTGCTCGCGCTCACCCGGACCCGGTTCCGGTTCTCGCATCCGGTGGCGGGCGGGCTCTGGAGCCGCCTGGATCGGTGGCGGGAGACGCGAGCGGGAGACGCGCCGGCCCCGGCCGGCGGGCCGGTCGCCGTGCCACGGGTCCGGCCCGCGTTCGGCCGGGCGACCCGCGCGCGGCAGGCGCTCGCCGTCGCCCACGAGTCGTTCCGGACGATCGCCCTAGGCTGGGGAGGCCTGGTGGTCGCGGGCATGACGGTGCTCCTGGTCCTCCTGGTGCCCGAGCTGATCAGCCACATGGGCGTGCCGCTCCACCCGACGACCGGGGAGATGATCGCGGGCTTCACGTCCGACGACCTGCTCTGGATCTTCATTCCGCTCCTGACCGTGTTCTACGCCGGCGAGCTGGTGTGGCGGGAGCGGGACGCCGGCACGAACGAGATCGCCGACGCGATGCCGGTGCCGGAGTGGGTCCCGTTCCTCGGGAAATTCCTGGGCCTCGCCCTCGCGCTCGTGGCGCTGCAGGCGGTGATGACGGGCGTGGGGATCCTGGTGCAGGCGCGCCTCGGCCACCACGACTTCGAGCTCGGCCTCTACGCCCGGGTGATGTTCGGGATCCAGCTCGCCGACTACCTCCTGCTCGCCCTGCTGGCGATGGTCGTCCACGTCGTGGTCGACCGGAAGTACGTGGGCCACATGGTGGCGCTCGCCGCCTGGGGGTTCATGACCTTCGGGGCGATGCTGGGGATCGAGCACAACCTGCTGGTCTACGGGTCCGATCCCGGCTGGGCCTGGTCCGACTTGCGCGGCTTCGGGCCCACGCTCGGCCCGTGGCTCTGGTTCGAGCTGTACTGGACGGCCTGGGCACTGCTGCTCGCGGTGGCCGCGCGGCTCCTGTGGGTGCGGGGGCGGGAGCGCGGGTTCGGCTCCCGGCTCCGCCTGGCGCGCGGCCGGTTGACTAGGCCCGTGGTGGGGGCTGCCGCCGCGGCGGGGGCCCTCGTCCTCCTGGTCGGCGCCTTCGTCTACTACAACACGAACGTCCTGAACGCGTACCAGACCGAGGCCGACGGGGCCGAGCGGCGCGCGGAGTACGAGCGCCTGTACGGCCGCTACGACGGGGCCGCCCAGCCCCGGCTGGCGGCGACCCGCCTGCGGGTCGAGATCCACCCCGACCGGCGGGAGGTCGAGATCCAGGGGTCCCATCACCTGGTGAACCGGAGCGGCGCGGCGATCGACTCGATCCACGTGGCGACCGAAACGGAGGTCGAGACGCGCGCCCTCGCGTTCGACCGGCCCTCGACGGTCGTCCTCGCCGAGGACCGGCTGGGCCACCGGATCCACGTTCTGGAAACCCCGCTCGCGCCCGGCGACTCCCTGCGGCTCGACTTCGAGGTCCGGTTCCGGCCGCGTGGCTTCACCAACCGCGGGATCGATCCCGCCGTGGCCGCGAACGGGACGTACTTCGAGCCGGACGACTGGATTCCCGCCATCGGCTACCAGCCTGGCCGCGAGCTGATGGACCCCGGCGAGCGCCGCGTGCGCGGGCTCCCCGCGCGGCCCGCCGTCCGCTCTCTCGACGACGCTTCGCCGCGGCTGGACCACAGGGACGCCGAGCGGCTGACTCTGAACGTGGTAATCGGGACGGCCGCCGACCAGACCGCCATCGCGCCTGGCCGGCTGCGCCGGACCTGGTCGGAAGGCGGCCGCCGCTGGTTCGAATACGCGACCGACACGCCGATCCGGAACGACTACGCCATCTTCTCGGCGGCCTACGCGGTCCATCGGGCGCGGTGGAGGCACGTCGACATCGAGATCGTCCACCACTCGGACCACGCCTGGAACGTGGAGCGGATGGCCCGGGCCACGCGGGCCGCGCTGGAGTACCACACCGGGCGGTTCGGCCCGTACCCGCACGGCCAGATCCGGCTGGTCGAGTACCCGAGCTCGGGGAACTCCCTGCACGCGTACCCCGTGAACGTGTCGTACCAGGAGGGGTTCTCCCTGTTCGCCCCCGACCGGGATCCGCGCGACATCGACTTCGCCTTCGGCGTGGTGGCGCACGAGGTGGCGCACCAGTGGTGGGGGAACCAGCTCGTGCCGGCGAACGTCGAGGGCGCCCCGCTTCTGACCGAGAGCCTGGCGTGGTACACCGCGATGGGGGTGGTGGAGGAGACCCACGGGCCGGCGCACCTGCGGCGGTTCATGGGCGTCCTGCGGCAGGCGTACCAGGCGCCCCGCGGGCGCGCCGGAGTGCCGCTGCTCAGGGCGGACGACTGGCTCATGGCCAACCGCGAGGGCCCCTTCGCCCTGTACACGCTGCGCGAGTACGTGGGCGGGGAGCGGGTCGACCGGGCCCTCCGCCGCCTGCTCGAAAAGCACGGCGGGGGAGAGCCGCCGCTGCCTACCTCACTCGACCTCTACCGCGAGCTCCAGGCGGTCACGCCGGACTCCCTGCGGCATCTGCTGGTGGACCTGTTCGCGACGAACACATTCTGGGAGCTGGAGACCACGCGCGCGTCGGCCGAGCCCGCCGGCGACGGAGCCTGGCGGGTGACGCTCGACGTGTGGGCGCGGAAGGTGGCCGTCGATTCCCTCGGCATCGAGACCGAGGTCGCCATGGACGACCGGGTCGAGATCGGCGTCTTCGCGGCCCCGCCAGACGGAGGACAGGGCCGGCCGCTGTACCGGCGTATGCATCGGATCCGCACGGGCGAGCAGCGGATCACGGTGACGGTGCCGGGGGAGCCGGACCGGGCGGGAGTCGACCCGCGCGACCTCCTGATGGACGGAGATTTCGAGGACAACGTGATGGAGGTCACGGCCGTCGCTCAGTCGTCCTCCGGGGTTCCTCCGGAGGGCGGGGGGCCGGGGTCCTCGCCCGGTGTCAGGGTCCCCTCCGCGGACAACGCCCCGTTGAAGGACTCGAACGTGTGGAAGAGGGTCCCCGCGACCGGGTCGTGATCGAGCGTGATCACGCCGTCGATGCAGGCGATCATCGGATCGTGCCGCCGGGGTTTGCGTGGTGTCGCGCCCTCCGTATAGGATGGATCGGCAGCCGGATTCGACCGGTCAAACACGGTCTCACGGAGCGCCATGACCGATTCCCGATACCTGCTCCGACTCCTCGGTGGCGCTTCCATCGAGGAGTCCGATGACGCGCTCGATGGCCTCACCAGGGCAGAAACGCCCTCGCGCTCATGGCCGTGCTGGCCCTGGCGCCCGGACGGGTGCTTCCCCGCGAGCGGATCCTCGCGCACCTAACATGACCGGACTGGTCCCCCGAGCGGCGATCGGCCTGGTGATCGGCGCGTGCGCGGCGGGCGGGGCGTCCGTCGAGCCCGTCGATCTGGTGATCGAACACGCCCGGGTCCTCGACGTGCGCACCGGCTCCGTTCTCGACGGGCGGACGATCGCCATCGACGACGGCCGCATCGTTTCCGTGATCGCTGGGGAGGACCAGGCCCCGTCCGCCGAGCGGGTCGTGGACGCCCGTGAGCGACTGGTCACGCCCGGGCTGGTCGACGTCCATCACCACACCGCCTTCCTCTTAGGGGACTCGGTGACCGCCGGCGGCGGGTTCGTGGCCCGGCTCTCGATGGAGCCCGATTCGATCGCCGTCTACCGGAGACGGTTCGCCGACGCCTACCTGCCGCACGGGGTGACCACCGTCCGGGACGCCGGTAGCGACCAGACCCAGGCGGCGATGCTCGAGGCCTGGATGGAGCCCGCACCCGACGCCCCCGACTTCTACCCGGTCGGCGGCGCGCTCGTCACCGAGGAGGTGGGACGCACCCCGTTCGCCGGTCACGCCGTGGTTCGGGACTCCGTGGATGCTGTCGCTAAAGTGCGTCAGTATAATGACCTTGGATTTCAAGACGTAAAGCTTTACTGGAGACTCGAGGAGCCGGAGTTCGCCGCCGCGCTGGCCGAGGCCCGACGGCTCGGTATGAACGTCACCGGCCACGTCGACTTCCAGGTCCTGGACTTCGACCGCGCGCTGGAGCTGGGGCTGACGAGCTTCGAGCACGCCTACACGGTCGGGGTCGGGGCGATGTCCCGCGACGAATTCCTCGACGCGTGGCGGGTCGAGGCTCCGAAGACGTACGGCGAGGAGGCCCGCGGCCGGTTCTACCTCGGCGCGCTCGAGTACTTCCACGTTCTGGGACCGGAGAACCCGCGCGTCCTCGCGCTGATCGATCGGCTTGCGGAGTCGGGGAGCACGGTCACGCCCACGCTCCACATCTTTGCCCAGCGACTGGGGTTGACCTGGTTCACCTCACCCTCGTTCGCGGAGTTCGACGACACCGCCTGGCTCTCCCCGGAGCAGCGCGAGCACGCGATCGAGGGGTACCGGATCCTGGCCGGCTACGTGCGCCGGATGCATGAGGCCGGGGTGCGGCTGGCGGTCGGGACCGACTGGGCCGACCCCGGCCAGGCCGTGCTCTCGGAGATGCTGCTGCTCGAGGATCTCGGGATCCCGATGGCCGAGGTGTTCCGGATCGCCACCCTCGACGGGGCGCGGGCGATCGGCGTCTCCGACCGCGTGGGCGCCGTCGAGCCTGGCATGCGCGCCCACCTGGTAATCTTCGACGCCGATCCCCTCGACGACCCGCGCGGGATCCTGGGCGACAAGACGGTGATCAAGGACGGCGTGGTGGTGAGCCGCTGACGTGAGCTAGCGCAAAAGCGCCGGGAGCACGTATTCGGTCACGAGGCGGTCGGTCAGCTCGTGGGCGTCCGGTCGGCCGTAGTTCGTGGTCGTGACGACGACCACCACGTCGAGCTCCGGAATGACCATCACCTTGTGGCCGCCGTTGCCGGTCATGTAGTACGCCGGCTCGTCTCCGAACGCCCGAAGCCACCACAGATAGCCGTATTCGACGCCCTCGCGGACGGCGGCGCGCGGGGTGATCGAGGCCTCGACCCACTCGGTCGAGACGATCCGCTTCTTCTCCCACTCTCCTCCGTTCGCGTAGAGGAGGGCGAGCTTCATCAGGTCCCGGCTCCGCAGCTCGAGGCCACCGCCGGTCTGGGCGATCCCGGTGGGGGAAACCGGCCACTGGGCCTCCTCGATGTCGAGTGGCGCGAAGAGGTGCTCGGCGGCGAACTCCTGGACGGAACGCCCCGTGGCCTCGACCAACACGCCACCGAGCGTGCTGACTCCGGCGGTGCAGTAGCTCCATGCCCGGCCGTGTGGGGATTCCTCGGGCGTCGACATCCACGGGGCGAATCCGCGGATGGGGAGGTCGAGCGTGAACTGGATCCAGTCCTCGATCAGGTACATCCGTTCCTCGTTGCCGCGCGAGAAGGCATTGCCGTCGTCGCACTCGAGGAGTGAGCTCATGGTCAGGAAGTCCTCGACGGTGATCGCGTCCTTGCGCGGATCGGGGTTCTCGAACGGCCGCATGCCCGGGAAGAAGTCGACGATCCGGGCGTCGACACCGGACAGCATCCCGCGATCGATCGCGATGCCGATCAGAATGCCGGTCACCGACTTCGTGGCGGAGCGCGTGTTCCGGAGCGCGTCGGCGCCGTCCGCGTCGTAATACGCCTCGAAGGCCAGCCGGCCGTCGCGGGCGATCAGGACGCTCGTGATCTGTCCGAAGCTCCCGGCACGGATCGCCGTCTGCATGGCCTGTAGCGCGCCCGCGTCGAGATCGGCGTCGACGGGCCGCTGGGCGGTCGCCGGTCCGGCGAATGCGAGCATGGCCAGCGCCACGATCGCCGCGATCCTCATGGCGCGGCCTCCACGGGCGCCCGCCGGCGCTCCTCCAGCCATTCGACGATGGGGGGGAGCCCCACCCGCATGTTCTCGCGTACGAGCTCGACGGCTCGGTCGAGGTCCCCCGCGCGCAACGCGTCGAGGATCCGGTCGTGAATCCGTACCGTCGTCTGGACATTCCCACGGTCGCGCATGTAGGCCCGCTCGAGCGGTCTCGTGCGCCGCATGAACTCGCGGATCAGGTCGACGAGCGCCCGGTTCGGGCACCCGTGCAGGAGCTCCAGGTGCCACTCGTCGTCGAGATCGATGATCCGCTCGGGATCGGCGGCGGCCTCCCGGATGCGGTCGTTGATCGCGGTGAGCCGATCGAGACGGTCGGGGTCGGGGAGGCCGGCTGCCTCCAGAGCCGCGGGATCGAGGATCGCCCGGATCCCGTAGACGTCGGCCAGCTCGCGGGGGCCGATCTCTCGCACGTAGAAGCCCTGGCGGGGCCGGCTCTCGACGAGCCGCTCGGCGACCAGGCGATAGAGGGCCTCGCGGAGAGGGGTCCGGCTGACTTCCAGGGAGGCGGCGAGCTCGACCTCGTTGATCCGGTCGCCCGTCGCGAGCTGCCCGTCCACGATGGACTGGCGAAGAGTGTCGGCGAGGTCGGTGGCCAGATTGTCGCGCACCAAAGGACTGTATACAGTATTATGGACGCCCGTCAAGCCCTGTTCAGATGGGCCCCCTCTCGTCGGATGGCGTCTCGGGCACCACCTGGCCGACGGCGCCGGGATGCTCCCTGACGGCCGCGGCTCGATCGACCCGGTGGAACGTGGCGAAGTCGCGGACGAAGTAGAGAGCGCCTCCGTCCGACGAGAAGAACGGAAAGTTCTCGGTTGCCGGGGAGTTCACGCCCGCCGACAGGGCCCGGGGCCGCGTCCATCCGTTCTCCGTCGGGAACGTGACGAAGAGGTCGACCTCCAGCGTGGGCCGACCGTCGTCGCGACGGGGGGCGACCTCCAGGATCGCCAGGGAGCCGTCCGGCGCGAAGATCCGATCGTAGAGATGACGGTCTTCACCGACCCGATCCAGCCAGGGCTCCAGACCCACCTCCCGGCCGGCTTCGCCCCAGCCCCCGTCCGCGTATCGCACGGAGAACCATCGGGTGGTGCGCCAGTCGGGAGAGGTGATCTGGAAATGGAGGGAGCCGTCCGCGGCGAAGGCGGGCTTCGTAACGTATCCCTCGGCCACCCCGGCGGCGATCGGGCGCGGTTCGCTCCACCCGGCGCGCTCGCGCTCGGCGTACCAGAGGTTGGCAGAAGCGGCCGACTCGTGGCCCGGCACCGGTCGGTACGACGCGAAGACCAGCATCTGGCCGTCGGGCGAGATCGTCGGATAGAGGTCGGAGTGCTCGCCCCCCAGGTTCACCCGCTTCGGAGGCGTCCAGCGGTCGCCGATCCGGTGCGAGGCGAAGATCCGGTACTCCTCCGCGTCGTCGGACATTTTCTCGAACCAGTAGAAGGCTCGGCCGCTCGGCGTGAGCCAGCCGCGGTAGGCGTTCCGCGCGGGGATGACGTCGGGGGCGAAGGGCTCCGCCTGGCCGGGTGGATCGGGCGCCCGCCAGTCGGGGGCCGCTTCCGGGGGAGACTGCCATAGCGCGTGGACGATCTTCCAGCCGTCCTCGAATCGGGCGAGGGTGAGATAGTCGATCCCCCACACCGCCGTAATCCGGGCCACGGCCGTGCGGTCGGTCCGCTCCACCAGCTCCACGTGACCCGGGGCGTGGGAGGGAATCCACCCGCTGGCGTTGAACGTCCGGGCGGTTTCGAGGAGCTCCTCGTACGTCATTCCGACGGGCGTGAACGTCCCTTCTTGGAGGTAGAGGCCTGTCTTCGCCAGGTCGGGACGCACGCTGCGCTCGATCCGGGAGGGATCGGCCTCGTAGATGCCGTCGAGATAGTCCCGCGCGGCGGCAAGCACGGCGCGATCGTCCGAAGCCCGACTCCCGGAGTGTCGAAAGACCTCTCCGGCGACGTCCTCCAGGAGGAACCGGTGGATGTCCTCGGGACCGAAGACGTTCGTTAACGCGACGACGATCGCCTCGGACGCGGGGTCGAAGGCCAGCAACGTGTGCTGGCCGCCGGGACCGTCACCCTGGAGCGCGACCACGACCCGATCCTCCCACCGGTACGCATGCACGATGGATTGAATCTCGGAACCGGGGGGCTGCTCCTCGAGGGCCTCGACGGGAGAGAGGAGGTAGGTACGATTCGTCGGCGAAAGGAAATCGCCCCGAAATACGGCTCGTCCGAAGCGGTGGAGATCCCGGGCGGTCGCGACGATCCCGGCCGCGGCGTCGATTCTCTCCGAGGCCGCCGTGGCCTCCAGAACCCCGGGCCGGATCTCTTCCAGCCGATCGCTCCAGGGGAGCTGCCGGAGATCGTCGTTCAGGTAGACGTACCCCTCGACCGATTCGACCGGGGGGGCCTCGCCCGGTCCGACCGACGAGAGGAAGTAGGCGGAGTCCATTCCGAGCGGCTCGAAGATCGTCTCCCGGACGTGCTCGGCGAGGCTCCGCCCCGCCACCGCTTCGACCATCGACCCGAGCAGGATGTAGTTGGTGTCGCCATAGCGGGGCTCGGACCCGGGCGTTCCGACCGGCTCGTTCTCTACCGCGAGCCGCACGAAATCTCGATCCCTCCATCGCGCGTGCTCCCCGTGGCTGTCCCCGATCAGGGCCTGGATGTACGAGAGATCGTTGTTGGTCGGGTAGAGGCCGGTGCGGTGCTCCAGGAGATGTCGGACGGTGATCCGATCGGCGTTCGGGAGCGCGGAGACCAGCGAGTCGGATAGCACCGAGGTCAGCCGGGTATCCAGCGTGAGCTCGCCGTCGTCGATCAGGCGCAGGACGGCTACGGCGGTGAACAGCTTCGTCACGCTCGCGAGGTGAAACGCGTGATCCTCGCGAGCTGGGGTCGCCTCGCGAAGGTCGGCGACACCCGTTACGCCGGACCAGACAGGCTCGTCGGGCACGTCCACGACGATCGACGCGGCGGGGAGGCCGAACCGGGCGCTCGACTCCAGGAGCGAGGCCCATCGGCCCGTCTCGCCTCCGGGATCCTGCGCGTGCGCCGTCCCGCCGAAAGAGAGAGCCGTGAGGATGGCGAGAAAGGCGGTGCGGCTCCGGCCGATCGTGCGACCGGGTTCCGATCCATCGTGGGGCATCGATTTCCTCCAGGAGGGTTCGGTTCGGGACGATTGAGAACGGTCCTGCTGCTATAAAGGGTGCTGGTCCGTCGACGGCTTGGTCTTCGCAGAGGGGGAGAACGGCGAGATCTACCCACGCACGATGTCGCCGGGGGCTACCCATTGACAGGTACCTTGCAATACAATACACTGGGGTCATGCCCGACCGCTTCTTCGACAACTGGACCACCCAGCTCCGAAAGGGCGTGCTCGAGCTCGCGGTTCTGAACGCGCTCGCGGGCGAGCCCCTCTACGGCTACGACATCGTCCGCGCGCTCGGGGAAGGGGAGGGATTGGGGATCGCGGAGGGGACGATCTATCCGCTGCTCAGCCGACTCAAGAAGGAAGGACTCATCGAGTCGTATCTCGAGGACTCCTCTGAGGGGCCGGCCCGCAAGTACTACCGGCTGACGGCCGCCGGGCGACGGATGCTCGATTCGATGAACGATCACTGGAACGCGGTCCGCGGGACCGTCGACGCGATGCGAAGGGAGACCGACCGATGATCCAGATGACCGACCGGGCCCGCGAGCGGGTGGAGGAATACGTGGGCCGCGTTCGCCGCGCGCTGTCGGGCCAGCCGGACGTGGACGCCGACGAGGTCGCCGCGGACGTGCGCGCGCACGTCGGGGAGTCGCTGGCCGGCCGGCCGGAGCCGGTGGGGGAGGACGACGTGCTGGAGGTGCTCGATCGCCTCGGCGCCCCCGGCCGCTGGGCTCCGGCCACGGACGCCGCCGGCTGGCGCGGCGTCCTGGCCCGGATCCGCCGCGGGCCGGACGACTGGCGGCTCGCCTACCTCTGCTTCGGGCTGACCCTGGTGGGGTTCCTCACCACGCCCTTCGGCGGTTTCCTGCTGCTGATCCCCGCGTTCGTACTGGCGCGCGGCGCGCTGGCCCTGTCGGACGAGCGGGGGGACAGGATTGGAGCGGAGCGGTGGCTCGTCTATCCGGCGCTCGTGGTCGTGTACGTGGTGGGGCTCGCTGCCCTGGTGGCGTGGCCCGTCGCGGCGTCGATGCCCATGTTCGCCACCGGCGGCCTGGTGGAGTTCCTCCAGCGCTCCTACGACATCACCTACCCCGCGCCGGGCACGCCCGCCCACTGGGCCCGCTCGGTCAGCTGGACGATCATGGCCACGGGAGCGTGGTGGGTCGTGCTGGGCGGCATCGCCGCCGTCCGCCCCCGCGCCGTCCGCGCCCTCTTCCGACCGTTCGCCGACCGCTTCCGCCGCTCCCACGCCTGGGGGCCGGTTCTGGTCGGCGTCGCTATTTCGATTGCGGGAACGGTGGCGCTCGTCCTGTCCTGACGCCGCCCGCCCGCCGCTCGACACCCATTCATCATCAGGAGGTACGTCATGCGATTCATCATTCGCCTTGGGCTCGTGGGCCTGCTCTTCGGAGTGCCCGTCGCGCCCGCCGCCGCCCAGAACCTCGACGAGGACCGCATCCGGCAGCTCGCCCAATCCGTTCTCGCGGAGACGCCGGGCCTGTCTCTGGCCGTGGGCCGGGACGGCCGGATCCTCGTGGCCGCGGGCTTCGGCGCGGCGTCTCTGGAACCGGAGACGCCGGTCACTCCCGACACCCGGTTCCGCGTCTATAGCGTCTCCAAGCCATGGACGGCCGCCGCCGCCCTGCGGCTCGCCGTGGCCGGGCGGCTCGACCCGGACGCGCCGATCTCCGTTCCGTCGTACCCCGACAAGGGAGTGGCCATCTCGGCCTTCCATCTGGGTACCCATTCGTCGGGCATCCGGCACTACGCGCCGGGCGAGGCCGAGACGAACCTCCGTTGCGCCACGGTGACGGAGGCCGTGGAGATCTTCGCCGACGATCCGCTCCTCTACACTCCCGGAACCGACCGGTCGTACTCCACGTGGGGATTCGTCCTCCTCGGGGCGGTGATCGAGCAGGCGGCCGGCGAGCCCTTCGACGCGGTCCTCCGGGGCGAGGTGCTGGACCCGTCCGGCATGAGCTCGACCGTCCACGCGGCCGTCGCCGACGGTCCGCTCGCCCGGGCCCACGAGCCGCGCGAGGGGGGCGGGTTCCGGGAGGTGACCGACACCACCGATCCGTCGTGCAAGTGGGGTGGCGGCGGCTACCTCTCCACGGCTACCGACCTGGTGCGCTTTCCTCTGGCCGTTCTGGCCGGGGAGCTCCTCCCGCCCCCGGCGGTCGGCCTCCTGTTCGACGGGGATGAGCCCGTCCACCGAACGGGCGGAAGTGGCCCCGGTGGCACCGCTCACGTCCGGACGGATCTGGAGAGCGGCCTGGTGGTGGCGCTGACGGCGAACACGGGGGGCGCGCTGGAGACGCTGTCCCGGCTGGCCGACAGCATCGCGGCCGCGGCCACCCCCGCCCCCGTCGTCACCAGCAGCACGGTGATGGCGGAACTGGCCGTGGACCTGGACGACGCCGTGCCGCAGTGGTTGGAGGAGACCGGCGAGCCGGGCCTGGCGGTGGCCCTGATGGAGGATTGCCGGATGGTCTGGACGGCCGCCTGGGGCCTGGCCGACCGATCCACCGGCCGGTCGATCGAGACCGGAAGCGTCTTCAACGTGGGGTCGATCTCCAAGACCCTGACCGCCTGGGGCGTCCTCCGTCTCGCCGAGACCGGCGCGATCGATCTGGACGCGCCGGTGGGGGCGTACCTGGAGCGGTGGCATCCGAAGGGAGATGGTTTCGACCCCGACCGGGTAACCGTCCGCCGGCTCCTGTCTCACACCGCAGGCATCAACGTCCCATCCGTGTCCGGGGTGGACCCGGGCGAGCCGCTCCCCGCGCTTCTGGACGACATCGTCCGGGGCCGGCCCGCGCTCGACATCGAACCCGTCCGGATCGCGGCGGAGCCAGGCGCCGCCTTCGCCTACTCGGGCGGCGGCTACATGATCCTCCAGCTCATGATCGAGGACGTCACCGGCCGCGCCTTCGCCGACTGGATGGCCGGGGAGGTGCTGGAGCCGCTCGGCATGCAGAGCAGCGGGTTCGGGCTCGACCCCCGGCTCGAGGCGCTGGCCGCCATACCCTACGCCGCCGACGGCGAGTCCTATGCGCTGCGCCGCTTTCCCGGCCTCGCCGCGGCCGGCCTGTGGTCCACGCTCGACGACATGACGGCCTTCCTGACCGCCCACTGCCAGGCGCCGGACGGAACCCCCGCGGGCCGGGGCGTGGTGTCCCCGGAGGGTCTGGCCTCGATGTGGCGCGCGCAGGCCCCGGCGGAGCGCTACGGCCTGGGCTACGAGGTGTTCCCGCCGCTGGGGGACCAGCCGGTGGTGGCGCACTCGGGATCCAACTTCGGCTGGAAGGCGAACTTCCTCCTCTTTCCGGGGCTCGGCACGGGCATCGTGGCGCTGACGAACGTCGACGAGGGAAACACCCGCATGATGGTGCTGGAGGCGTTCCGGGATGCGGTCATGGCGGCGGCGAAGAGCGGCCGGTCGGGGGAGGAGTAGTTCCGTCCGCGGTTGACGCGGAGAGGCGTCGTGGGTACTGTGCTGGAATTCCAGCACCTCCACACCGCGCCCGCCGCGGGGAAGGAACCGAAGATGACGAGACCGAACCGCACGGCGACGATCGCAATCCTGACCGCGCTCCTTCCGGTCGCCGCCGCCGGCCAGCCGGCCGAGCTCGAGCCCCGCGTCGACGCCTTCATCCAGCGCTACGTCGACCAGGACGTCTTCAGCGGCGTGGTCCTGGTGGCCCGTGACGGGCGCGTGCTCCTGGAGAAGGGGTACGGCATGGCGAGCCACGAGCTCCGCGTCCCGGCGGCCCCGTCCCATCGGTTCCGCGTGGCGTCGGTCTCCAAGGCGTTCACCGACGTCGCGGTCCTTCGGCTGGTGGACCAGGGCGTCGTTTCCTGGGACGACCCGGTCTCGACATACCTGCCCGACTTCCCGCGCGGCTCCGAGATCACGCTGCGGCAGCTGGCCACGAACCGCTCCGGCATCCCCCACATCAACGACCTGCCTTGGTACGACCAGTTCACGTTCCGCGAGTGGCCGTTGGAGGAGATCGTGGGACGGGTCGGAGCGGAGCCGCTCGACTTCGAGCCCGGCGCGGACTCCAACTACAGCAACGGCGGCTTCGCCGTCCTGGCCCGCGTGATCGAGATCGCCACGGGCGCCCCGTTCGGCGCCGCGCTGCGGGACCTCGTATTCGACCCGGCCGGAATGGTCGACACCGGACACGAGGGCCACAACGAGCTGGTCCCCGGTCTCGCCCACGCGTACACGCTGGGGCTGGACGGCGTCGTCCCGGCGCCCTACGTCGAGATGTCGGTCAAGGTGGGGGGCGGCTCGGCGTACTCCACCGCCCGCGACATCTTCCGCTTCGACCGGGCGCTGGTCGAGGGCGGGCTCCTGGAGCCCGGCGTGGCCGACTCGCTGTTCGGCCGGATCGACTCCCCGACCGGCCGGGAGCGCGTCTACCACGGAGGCCGGGCGCCCGGCTACACCGCGGCGGTCCAGCGGTTCGTCGACGACGGCGCGCTGGTGGTCGTCCTCAGCAACAACTACTCGCGGCTGAACGAGGAGATCTCCGACGGCGTGGCCGGCATCCTCTTCGGCGGCTCCTACGGGGACAACCGGCTGGGAGAGATTCTGGCGCGCGAGCCGTTCCGCGCCGCGGAAGTGGACGCGGGATCGCTCGGCGGGTTCGCCGGAACCTGGCGCCACGCCTGGGGGTTCACCATGGAGTTCCAGGTCCGGGACGGCGGCCTGGTGTACGTGGACCCCGAGCGGGGTCTCCGCCACCGCCTGATCCCGATCGGCGAGCGGACGTTCGCCAGCCCGTGGCAGTGGGCGCGGATCGAGTTCGCCGCCGACCCCGACGCCGAGGTGGCGGCCACCTTTACCTGGCTCGACTTCCCGGAGCGCGACTGGCCGCTCGAACGGGTGGAGCCCCACGACTGAGCCGCCGCCCGGCGCGATCGAAACCAGCGGCGGCCGGGGCGCGCGTCTCCATCATGGCCGGGTCGCGTTTGCCATGCCCCGCAGCAACCGACTCGCCGCCTCCTCCATGCCGATTCGCCCCTCGAGGTACGGCTCCCAGTGGTGCTCGAGCGGTTCCTGGTACTCCGGCCACGCACGACCAAATAGGCCCTCACGGTAGACGTAGGGCTCGTACCCGGTCACACCCCGCTCCTCCAGCAGGTCCTGGACGACCCGTCCGGCGGTGTAGAACAGAATGACGTGCCACAGGTTTCGTGGGGGAGGTTCTCCGCTCACCTCCCGGCTGGCCGCTTCGAGCGCTTCCGGGATCGCTCCCCCCACTCGAGGTCCCAGCAGCGTGTGGGATGCCTCGTGAAAGAGCATCTCGAGGCCGCCAAGCTGGCCGTACGCGGGGTCGACGGCGGTGATCATCACGTTGTCCGGGTTCACCACCGTATTGGCGCCGCCGAAGTTGACGTATCCCACCACGTCAACGGGGATGCGGCCACGCCACTCGGCACGATAGGCACGCGCCAGACGGCCTTTGAGCGTGTCCTCGTGGGCGATCAGGAGCGGTACGGCCTCGGCGATCCAGGCCCGGTTCCGCGCGTCGTGGCGTCCCCACCAGCACGTGCGGTAGGCGGGGAGCGCGGCGTCCAGGCGCGCGAGGGTGAGCGCCGTCGCGGAGTCGGGAAGCACGTCGATATCGGGGTGCCCCACGAGCTCGTAGCGGAGCGCGAGCATCAGTCGATTGTGGCCGGGATCGCGGCCGGTCAACGTCTCCCGGTAGTGCGAGAGGGCCCGCTGGAACGCCTCGCGCTCGGCATCCGGCAACCGGGCCAGACATTCGGGAGCGGGCTCGACCGGCTCCTCCGACGCGAGCCCCCAGAGCAGGAAGTCGTGGGCGTTGACGCGGGGGTCGCTGTAGAACGAGAACTGGCGGGTGGCGGCGATGAAGGCGTTCGACCGCTCCGGCTCCATGACCCCCGACTCCTGTGCCATGCCGGGAGTCGAGAAGGCCAGGAGTGTCACGAGTAGCGCTGCGATCTGATGATGCATGGCATCCGCCTTGTCGGGATTGAGAGGCGCTACATACCTTGCGCGTTCCTGTTGGTCGACAGGGTACGGCCGGCCCCCCGTGCCCGTATTGTATGAAACGGAGAGCCATGGTCATACTCGATCAAGCCGGCGCGGGCATCGCTTCCCTGCGACTCCTCTCCTTTCCGGCAGTCCTGGACAAGCGCGTCGAGCACCTGTGGATGGAAACCTTCCAGGAGGCCCGGGATGCGCATGCCGCCTGGCGGATCGTCCCCGATCCCTGCGCACATCTCCTCTACCATCGGGTGTCGTCCCCGGATGGGAGGAAACCGTCGCACCAGCTGGTGGTGGCGGGTCCTCGCACCGTCGCGGTGGACATCGACAAGACGCGGCGCGCGGTGACGGCTGGCGTGCGTCTCCGACCCTGGGCCGCACCTCCGCTCTTCGGGATCTCCGCGGGGGAGCTCACCGACAGGACGGTGGCGCTCGATGAATTGATCGGCGGAGAGGCGAGAGACCTGGAGGAGCGGCTGATGGCCGCGCCCGTGGACCAGGTACCCACGATCCTCGCGTCGTGGCTCCTCGATCGCGCGACGGAATCCGACACCCCGGCCGAGCGCCGCGCCCGGGCCGCCGTCCGGTGCCTCCGTCGACAGGCATCGTGTGGTGAAACCGCGCGCAGCGTGGGCGTTGGCATCCGAAGGCTACGTACGCTGATGTGGGAGCAGGTAGGTCTGTTGCCGAAAACGCTGGGGCGGATCGCCCGACTCCACGCCGCTCTAGGGCGGGCCCGTGCCGCCGGGCCGATGGTTTCGTGGTCCCAGGTCGCCGCGACCAGTGGGTACTATGACCAGGCACACATGATCCACGAGTTTCGGCGGCTTCTGGATGAGACACCAGAAGCGTGGAATGGACGCCGTCCATGAGATATTCGAATGTCCAACGGAGAGGAAGCCCATGAGACCCGCCTGGATCGCGATCACGACCCTCGCCCTGATTCTGCCGGCCCCGGCCCCCGCCGCCGCGCAGGAGCCGGGCGACCGGGAGTGGATCCTGCCGCTGGGGGAGCACCACCCGACCGAGCCGATGTCCGCGGAGTGCCGGATCTACGTCCGCGAGGTCGGCCACGGCCCGACCGTGGTGATGCTCCACGGCGGCTTCGGGGGGGAGCTGGGGTCGCTCACGCCGGATCTGCTGCCGCTGGCCGACGCCGGCCGGCTCGTCTTCTACGACCAACGCGGCTCGCTCCGGAGCCCGTGCGCGACCGCGCCGACGGCGGCCGACCACGTGGCCGACGTCGAGCGCCTCCGCGAGGCGCTGGGCGAGGAGCGGATCGTCCTCTTCGGCCACTCGAACGGTGGCTGGATCGCCGAGGCGTATGCCGCGGAGCATCCCGAGCGGATCGCTGGCATGATCCTGGTGTCTCCGGTCCCGCCCGTGGATTCGCTTCCCACGCGGACCGACGAGCAACGATGGGAGCGCCCCGAGGTGATCGCCGAGCTGGAGGCTCTGGGGCTGGCGCTGCCGCGGCGGCCGGAGGACACGATCCCGGAGTTGTCGGTCAACCACCGGATCATCTTCGCGGCGGTCAACCTCCACGACGTCACGAAATGGCGCGAGGTGCCGGTGCCGTGGTTCTACGACTCCGACGCCGCGGACTCGGCCGCCTCGACGCGCCCCGAGGGGTACGACTACACCGCCGCCCTGGCCGAGCTCGACGTCCCGATCCTCGTCGTCGTGGGGGACGACGACTTCATCCCGCTGGCGAGCCAGCGCGCCTGGACGGAGCGGGTGCCGAACGCCCGGCTGGTGGTCGTCGAGAGCGCCGGCCACATCCCGTGGATCGACCGGCCCCAGGCGGTCCTGGATCCGATCCTCGAGTACCTGAACGAAGACTGAGGAGAGCTCATGAAGACCTTCATCGCGACGCTCCTGACGCTCGGCTGCGGCCTCGTCTTCCTGACGGCCTCGCAAAATCCCGCCCTGGAGTCCGCTCCCGTCGCCGCCGCGGCCGCCTGGCCCCGGCAGATGGCGATCACGATCGACGACCTGCCGGTGGGCCCGCCGGGCCGGCACACCCTGGAGCAGCAGAGGGACATCACCGAACGGCTGGTCGCCGCGCTGACCGAGCGCGGGGTGCCGGCGATCGGCTTCGTCAACGAATCCAAGCTGGTGGCGGACGGCGAGGTCGATCCGCGGCGGGTGGCGCTCCTGGAGCGGTGGCTGGACGCCGGCCTCGAGCTCGGCAATCACGGATACGACCATCTGGACCTCCACACGGTGCCCCCGAAGCGGTGGATGGCGGACGTGGTGAAGGGCGAGCGGGTGACGCGGCCGCTGGTCGAGTCCCGGGGCGGCTCACCGGGGTGGTTCCGGCACCCCTTTCTCCACACGGGCCGCTCGGCCGAGGTACAGCGGGAGACGGCGACGTTCCTGGAGGAGCACGGCTACCGGATCGCGCCGGTCACGATCGACAACGGCGAGTGGCTCTACGGCGGCGCCTACGCCGACGCGTACAACCGCGGTGACGCGGGCCTCATGCGCCGGCTGGGCGAGGACTACGTCCGGTACATGCTGGAGGTGGTCGAGTTCTACGAGGGGCAGTCGCGGGCGATCGTCGGGGAGCCGATGCCGCACGTGCTCCTGATCCACGCCTACGCGCTGAACGCCGACTGGCTGGGGCCGCTGCTGGACGCGCTGGAGGAACAGGGGTACGAGTGGGTGTCGATCTCCCAGGCGATGGAGCACCCGGCCTACGCCCGGCCCGACGACGGGTACACCGGCGCGGGAGGCATCACCTGGCTCCACCGGTGGGCGATCACGGAGGAGATGGATCGCGGGATCTTCCGTGGCGAGCCTGAGGTTCCGGCGTGGGTCGAGGCGCTCTGACGCAACCTGCCGCTCCGACTGGAGATCCGCCAGACTCTCAGCAGCCCGTGCCCGACACCACTTCGCCCCCGGCCGTGCTCAGGCACCACGATCCGGCGGCCGCCGAGTGGGACCCCTCCAGGCGCAGTCCGGCCCCCACGAGCGTGGCGGTCACGGTGACGGCGCGGGAGGGAGTGAAGCCGGGGGGCGTGGCGGTGGCACCGTCGGTCGCCGAAAATGCCACGTAGCTTCCGTTATCGGCGAAATACCCTTCCTCTACGGTCAGCGCGTTCCGCAGATCCGACTTCACCGCCGCGTGGTAGGCGCGCTCCCGATAGCCGTTCAGCCCGGTGAACGCGACCGACGCCAGGATCCCGATCACGACGATCGCGATCAGGAGCTCCAGCAGCGTGAAGCCGGAGGTGGAGCGGCGGAGGCGGTGAGGGGCCGGTGTCATGACCCCTCGAGGCCGCAAATACCGCGCCGGGTCAGCGCCCGGCGGTCTCCTCCTCATCGCGTGCCCCATCCACGATCCCCTCGATCCACGACCGGTACACCGAGACCCGGGCGTAGTACTCGTGGACCCCGTACCGGCCCGGCCGGCCTCCCGTGGCCGAATCGTCCTGTGCGCTGCTGACGCCGGCCAGCCAGGCGGTCCCGTCCCGCTCCAGGATCGCCGGGCCGCCGCTGTCGCCGGGGCCGCTGATCCCCTCGAGGTCGGTCGCGTCGTCGGACTCCGGCCCGTCGAAGGTGAAGCGCAGCCACTCGCCGAGCACCGCATCGATCCGGTTCGTGGCCCCCCGGATCACGCCGTCGTCCTCCACCGGCCCGGTGAGCCCCGTCCCCGTCATGCCCCGCCCGACCACGACGATCGCCTGCCCCTCCTCGTCGTCCCACCGGTAGAGGGGGATCGGTACCCCTCCCTCGACGCACGTCTCGAGCTCGACGACCGCGAGATCGTGGGTCCACGCGTCGGGATCCCATCCGGGATGGACGACGACGCGCCGGACCGCGTGGGGTCGGCCCGCGACGACGAGCGAATCGCCGGGCCCGAGGTTCGACCCCACATGGGCGGCGGTGAGAGCGAAGCGGGGAGCGATCAGCGTGGCCTCGGCGACGACGATTCCCGTCGCGTCCCGGGCCCGCACCCAGGCCAGGGACCGCTCGTACCGCTGGCCGAGCTCGCGGTACGCCGCCTCCGGGCGGTCGTGACGGACGAGGATCGCCAGCGTCGCGATCGGCACGAGGAGGGCCGTGACCGCCATGGCCCCCGCGATGGAGTTCCTTCGGATTCCGCGCATTCGATCTCCAGGGTCGGGGGCCAGGTCATCCCGCCGCGCTTGACGCGGCCGGGGCGGGGAATAATTGTTCAACAATTCCAGGGCCGCAACCCCTTCGGAGGAAGAACGAGATGTGCGTGGATGGGAGGACGGGAGAGGGCGTCGTGGAGAGGACGGCTTTACGGCTGGAGGCGCGCCTGCTGGCGGGCGAGGTCGAGCCGGGGACCTGGCTCCGGGAGGAGCGCCTCTCGGACGAGCTCGACGTCTCCCGCAACAGCCTCCGGCAGGCGCTGCAGATCCTGGAACGGTCGGGACTCGTCGACCGCGTACCCCGGCGCGGCGTGCGGGTCGCCCGGCCGAGCGCCGACGACGTCCGGGACATCACCCGGATCCGGCGGATGGTGGAGAGCGAGGCGCTCCGCACCGCCGATCCCGGGCTCGGGGCGGAGCTCCACGAGATCGCCGGCGAGATCGAGGAGGCGGCCGGCCGGGCCGACCTCGATGCCCTCGTCGAGGCCGATCTCCGGTACCACCGGGCGATCGTCGCCGCGCTGGGGAGCCCCCGCATCGACCGGCTCTTCGACGATCTACTGCGGGAGCTCCGCCTGGCGTTCGCGCTCGCCGACCGCGTGGCGCTGGCCCGCCGCGAGCCCCCGCGCCACGTCGCCGATCACCGGCGGATCGCCGAGGCGGTCTCGAAGGGAGACCGGGCCGAGGCCGTGGACGCCCTGATCCACCACCTGGACGATTCCGAATCGAACCTCGTCGGGGCGGCGGGCCCCTGACGGGTCAGCGCGCGGCGGTCTCCTCCTCCGTCGGGTGGTCCATCGGCGCGGCGTGCTCGCACGTCACGTTCGGGTTGAACGGATCGAGCGGGCTCTCGGGGCTCTCCCTGTAGAGATAGACGTGCTGGTCGAAGTGGGGGGTGAACGCGTGCGCCTCGTCCAGTTCCGTCTCCGGATCGTCGGCCATCCGCTCCCAGGCGCGCCCCTGGAAGGTCGGGGGACCGTCGTGGCCGGCCTCCTGCCACGCCTTCTCGAACACCAGGTTCTCGACGCCCACGAGCTCCAGGCTCCCGTCGTGCTGGGGCTCGTAGAGCAGCAGGGCCGGACGGGTGAAGTCGGTGTGGGTGCCCGTCCCGTCCACCCGCGGCTCGAACGCCGTCAGGCCCAGCAGGTCGGGGCGGAAGTAGTGGATGCCCATGGCCCCCAGCTCGGCCGGCAGGCCGACCATCTCGGCCGATACGCACATGCCGGACGGGTCGGGGACGTACCCCTCGGCCAGCGCCACTTCGACATCCTGGAAGCGGTCGACGGCGGCCCGGATCTCGTCGATCGTGGGCTCGGCGTCCTGGGCGAGGAGTTGGGACGGGGCGCCGAGGGCGATCAGGGCGATCGCGCCGGCGCGCGCGAGGCGGCTGAGCATGAATGACCTCCTGGGGAGTTTTTTTCGGGTGGGGCCACGGCCCCGCTTTCACGAGTTCTTCCCCGAAGATTAGTGAAGGCGGTCGATCGCGGTCAACCCGATCCGGAGGCGGGAGCGGAACGGCCGGCATAGATTGCGCCGCCATGAGGGACGGTCTGGTGGTCAGCGTGAGCGGGATCCGGGGGGTGGTGGGCGAGGGCCTGACGCCCGACGTCGTGGTGGCCTTCGCGGCGGCGCACGGCGCTGCGGCCCGGGAGCGGACCGGCACCGACACCATCGTGCTGGGGCGCGACGCCCGCGTCTCCGGCCCCGTGGTGGCGGCCGCCGCGGAGGCCGGCCTCCGCGGCGTCGGCTGTGACGTGGTGGACGTGGGAGTCGCCTGCACACCGACCATCATGCTGGCGATCGAGGACACCGGCGCGGCCGGCGGGATCGCCATCACCGCCAGCCACAACCCCGTCCAGTGGAACGCCCTCAAGCTGGCCTCGCACCGGGGCATGTTCCTGACCCCCGAGGAGGGGAAGGCGGTCCTGGCGACGATCGAATCCGGTTCGATCCCGTGGGCCGGCTGGGACGACCTGGGGGACCTGGAGCCCCATCCCGGCGCCAGCGAGCGGCACGTGGAGCGGATCCTGGCCGATCCGCTGACCGCGGGGGACGCCATCCGGGCGCGCCGCTTCCGCGTCGTGGTCGACGCCTGCGCCGGCGCCGGGTCGATCCCGGTGGTGCCGCTCCTGGTGGCGCTGGGGGTCGAGATCGAGGGGCTGCACCTCAAGCCGACCGGCCGCTTCCCCCGCGATCCCGAGCCGACCGCCGAGCACCTGGGCGAGCTGGCCGAGCGCGTCCGCTCGTCCGGGTCCGACCTGGGCTTCGCCATCGACCCGGACGGCGACCGCCTGGCGCTGGTGGACGAGACCGGCCGCGCCATCGGCGAGGACTGGACGCTGGCGCTCGCCGCCGACTACGTGCTCGGACACCACCCCGGCACCGTCGTCACCAACCTCTCCACCAGCCAGATCGTGGACCGGGTGGCCGAATCGCACGGCCAGGTGGTCCGGCGGACGGCCATCGGCGAGGTGAACGTGGCGCTGGGGATGATTGACTCCGACAGCCCGATCGGCGGCGAGGGCAACGGCGGCGTCATCCACCCCGGCATCCACCACACGCGGGACGCCCCCGCCGGGGTCGCGCTCCTCCTGTCCCACCTGGCCGCCACCGGCCGGACCCTCTCCGAGGAGGTCGCCCGCTGGCCGGCCTACGCGATCCGCAAGGAGAAGGTGGCGCTGGCGCGGGTCGACGGCCCGGCGCTGTTGCGCCTCGCCGAAGCGGAGTTCGCCGACGCCGAGGTCGACCGGACGGACGGCGTCCGGTTCGCGTGGCCGGACTCCCAGCGCTGGCTGCACGTCCGGAAGAGCGGCACGGAGCCGGTGGTGCGGCTGATCGCGGAGGCGCCCGATCCGGCCTCGGCCGAGGCGCTCCTGGCCCGGGTGCGGGAGCTGGCCGGAATCGGCTGATATCCGACGCCGTTGACTCCAAACGGAGTCAAATTCGATCTTGTATATCCACTCGTCTCCAAGTAAGATCGCTTACACGCCCCAACGCATTCTCCTCGCTGCGCCCGACCCCTGGAGGTTCTTCGTGCACCGACCCCCCCGCGTGTCCTGGTACGTCCTGTCCACTCTGTTTCTGGTGGCGTGCGCGGAGGCGGACAGCCCGCTGGCGCCCACCTCGGATGGCGGGACGCTCTCCCCCGCGACGACGCTGGGGGACACGTGCAACGGGATGGCTGCGACGATCGTCGGTACTGCGGGTCCGGACACGCTGGACGGTACTGCGGGCAACGACGTGATCGTGGGCCACGCGGGCAACGACGTGATCGACGGCCTGGGCGGCGACGACCTGATCTGCGGCAGCGATGGGGACGACGAGATCGACGGGGGTCCGGGGGACGACCACGTGTTCGGCGAGGGTGGCGACGACCGGCTCCTGGGCGGTGACGGCAACGACATCCTGCGTGGGGGCGACGGGGTGGACGTGCTGGATGGTCAGGCAGATGACGACCTCATCTACGGCGATGCGGAGGGTGATTCGCTCTACGGGGGCGCCGGGTTGGACCTGCTGGTGGGAGACACCGGCGGCTCCGGCAACGACGTGCTGGAGGGCGGTGATGGAGCCGACCGTCTCTACGGGTTCGGCGGCAACGACATCCTGCGTGGAGGGGACGGCAACGACCAGCTGGCGGGCGGGAACGGCAACGACGTTCTGGAGGGGGGCGAGGGACGGGACCTGCTGGAGGGTCAGAACGACAACGACCGGCTCGACGGTGGGCCGGGTAACGACAAGCTGATCGGCAGCCTCGGCGCGGACCGGCATATCGGGGGCGATGGGACGAAGGACCAGGCGCGGAACTTCAGCTGCGCCGAGAACGACACGTGGGACGGCTTGACGGTGGAGAAGGGGATCCCCGGCTGCGCCGTGGTGGCGACGAGCGATCCGCCGACGGCGACGGACGACGCGTTCGACGCGATCGGCAACTTCACGACGCCGGTGTCGGCTCCGGGCGTGCTCGCCAACGACTCGGACC